>NZ_MCRJ01000045.1 GCF_001720135.1 Methylobrevis pamukkalensis | reverse complement strand
AGCTGACGACCTTCCTCCTCGAGCGCCACTATGCCCTGCCGCGACTGGTCCGTGGTCGGCCGCTGCTCGCCCGGGCCATGGCCATTTTTCTGACCACGGTGCTGTTCCTGTTCTGGTTCGCCCTGTCCTGGCGTCCGGTCTTTGCCGCAGCTAGTTCGATCGTCACGCTGGTGATCGTCACCTACATCAGCAACTTCAAGTACGACGTGCTGTTCGAGCCCCTGAGTTTCGCCGATTTCTGCCTGGTCCCGCAGATCCTGCGCCATCCCGACCTGTATTACGCAAGGTTTCTCTACGAATGGCCGTTCTGGTCGGGTGTTGCGGCGCTGCTGGCGTCGATCCTGCTCTGGTTCGTGCTGGAACCGTCGGTGATCCCCGACTTCCCCTACGCCACGCCGATTGCGGCAGCCGGAGGCATCCTCGCCTTCCTCCTGTCCCTCTACATGCTGCGCGGCATGTCGCATCTGCCACCGCTCGCCCGGGCGTTGCGCACCCTGGCGCCGGAGGCTTCGATCCGCGAGGACACGGCGCGCTTCGGTCTCTACGGCGGCATGTGCCTGCACATCGTCCGCTGGCTCGCGACCCCGCCCGGACGCGAGACGCCGTCCCTTGGCGAGCGCAATCACGCCTGGGCCGCGGCGACGCCGACCGAGCGCCCGGCCCGTCCGCCGCTGGTGATCGTGATCCAGTCGGAATCCTTCCTCGACCTTCACAATGCCGGCTACGCCCACTGGCCGCTGCAGAACCTCGAACGCGCGCGCCGGCGTGCCGAGGCTCATGGCCGCCTCGTGGTGCCGACCTCCGGTGCCTGGACCATGCGCACGGAATATTCCTTCCTCACGGGGCGCAACATCCAGTCCTACCGCTTCGATGCGCTGGATCCCTACCTGCGCGCGGCCTTCCGGGCGCCGGAAACGGCCGCCCAGCGGCTGGCCGAACTCGGCTACCGCGCCGCCTTCATTCATCCCTTCGACATCCGCTTCTTCCAGCGGCACAGGCTCTATCCGCGCTTCGGCTTCTCGCGGATCATCGAGCAGGCCGCCTTCGAGGCCAAGGACCGCTATGGCTACTATATCTCCGACCGGGCGGTGACGGACCGGATCATCGAACTGATCGACGCGGCCGAGAAGCCGACCTTCATCTACTGCGTGACGATGGAGAACCACAATCCGTGGCGGCGCGGCCGGCTCCCGCACATCAAGAACCCGCTGATGCAGTACAAGGACCACCTGCGCAACGCCGACGAGATGCTCGGCCGGGTGATCGAGCGGCTGGACGCGCTCGACACCGAGTCGATCGTCTGCTTCTACGGCGACCACGTGCCGATCATGCGCGCTCTCGCCCACCCCTTTCCCGACAACCGGACCAACTACGTGATCCTGCGCTGCGGCGCGGCCGCAAACGCTCGCCGGGTCGCAGAACCTCCGCAGCCACAGACGGCCGGCGTCGAGGATCTGATGGCAATGATCCTGAAGATGCTCTGACGTCAGACGAGAATCCGGCACGCGAAGCACCCGAAGAGCCGCGTCCCGTCTGCCCCGGCGGATCAGGCCGTGACGTCAGGTCCGGTCAGGGCGCCGGATGATGCGCCGCCCAATGCCAGGCAATGTCGATCCGGCGCGCAATCCAGACCTTTTCCTTCGATGCCACGTAGTCGACGAAGCGGGCCAGCGCCGCCGCACGGCCGGGTCGACCCGCGAGCCGGCAATGAAGTCCGATCGACATCATCTTCGGCGCGCCCGCCTCGCCCTCGGCATAGAGCATGTCGAAGCTGTCCTTGAGATAGGTGTAGAACTGCTCGCCGGTGTTGAAGCCCTGCGCGGTGGCAAAGCGCATGTCGTTGGCGTCCAGCGTGTAGGGAATGACGAGATGCGGCCCCTTCGGTCCGCTCACCCAGTAGGGCAGATCGTCGGCATAGGAATCGGAGGAATAGAGGAAACCGCCCTCCTCCATCGCCAGCTTGAGGCTGTGCTGTGAGGCCCGGCCGGTGTACCAGCCGAGCGGGCGTGAGCCGGTCACCTCCTCGTGGATGCGGATCGCCTCCATGAGATGCGCCCGCTCCTCCTCCTCGGTGAAATCCTTGTAGTCGATCCACTTCAGGCCGTGGCTGGCGATCTCCCAGTCGGCCTCCTTCATGGCGGCGACGACCTCGCGGTTGCGCATCAGCGCCGTTGCGACGCCGTAGACCGTCACGGGAATCGAACGGGCGGTGAACAGCCGCCACAGCCGCCAGAAGCCGGCGCGCGAGCCGTATTCGTAGATCGATTCCATGTTCATGTGGCGCTGGCCGGGCCAGGGCTGGGCGCCGATGATTTCCGCGAGGAAGGCCTCGGAGGCGGCGTCGCCGTGCAGGACGTTGTTCTCGCCCCCCTCCTCGTAGTTGAGCACGAACTGGACGGCGACATTCGCGCCGTCCGGCCAGTTCGCCTGCGGCGGCGTCGCGCCGTAGCCCACCATGTCGCGAGGATAGCTGTCCTGCATGCCCGTCTCCCGTCGATGGCCTCGCCGCACCGGGAATCAGATCCATCCACCGGGCGAAACACACCATAACCTGCTGATCGTGCTTGTGCGCGCACGTCCGTCCGACGCGGCACCCATACGATCCTCGTCGGCGAAACTTCCGTCACAGCGCTCCGATTTGCAAGGCAACCTGCGGCGAGGGTGTATCAGGAGAGAATTCTTCATCCAGGCGCGGAACCTTTTGCCGCTTCCCGCGTATGGATGAAGGCATTTCGGTCCCGCACGGATGTTCGGCGTGCGCGCCGATGTTCGAAGTGGCCCTCTGCTCCGGGAAGGCTGTCCGTGCCATAGTCCAAGCAGCGCGGCATGACCGTAGTTGTCTCGACTGGAATTGCCGAAATTGAATTGGTAATCAGTTTGTTAACTTTTTGCTCTAGATTCGTGAATGTCTGCCGATGAAGTGCGGAAATGGAGAGACCGACATGGCCGTGATTGCAAAGCGTGAGGAGCATCTGTCGAACGACGTGTCCGCCGCGAGCGTCGGCCATGCGATGCCGATGATCATGTCGGCCGATGCGCGGGTGTCGCGCGAGCGCGGCGCGGTCGTCCGCCGCCTCGATGCGATGAAGGACCACCTCCTCACGTTCCAGCCGGCCAGCGGCAACGAAGCCCTGAAGCTGCTTCGCGCGGCGTTCCCCGACAGCCCCCTCTCCGAACGCGTCGCCGCGCTCGGCGTGCTGTCCGGGGGCTCGGACACGCCCTTCGCCTGACCTTCTGCGCGTGGCCCTGACCGACGTCCTGCGGACCGCCGGCGTCAGACGGTCCCGTCCTCGAAGGAATGACGCAGCGGCGTCGAAATCTCGAAACCATCGATGTAAGCTTCGATCGCGTCCGGCCGGAACACGCGACCATCACAGAAACGGTCTGCTCCGACCGTGAGCGCGCTGCCCCCAAGAGAGGGCACCACAAGCGGTCCGTCGCTGGCCCCCTCGATGCGGCTGTCGGCCACCGGCATGGCCGTGTCCGTCCCCGCCAGCGCCTCGCGATAGATGTCCGGCCGGAAGGCCGAGGCCGAAAGGTCCACGAATCGTTCGTCGAAACGCACCTGCCCCCAGCGCACCATCTGGCTGTAGATCCACAGCGCCTGGCTGCGCCACGGGAAGTTCGCGGCCCCGTGGTGGAACACGAAATAGTCGGGCACGCTGCGACTGACGCCGGACGGATCGACCATGAATTCGCCGGTGAGCAGCCGCTTCAGGATCGACAGCGGCGCACCGATATAGGCGGGCCGCGCGAGGATCTCGGCGAGCGCGTCACGATTGCCCGGCGTATCGCACCAGCGGGCCGCCGCATCCAGCGCCACGATCAGCCTGTGCACGGTCTCCAGATTCGCCTCCGCCCATTCCGGGCGCATGCCGATCACCTTTTCCGGGCTCGCCGCCCAGAGATCCGCCTTGGTGGCGACGATCCGTCCGACCCCCGCTTCCACGCCGAGCATGTTCCACGGCGCACCGACGCAGAAGCCGTCGATCGCGCCGGCGGCCAGCGCGTCGGCCGTCAGCGGTGGCGGCACCACCACCATCCGCACGTCCTGGTCCGGATGGATGCCGGCCGCGCCCATCCAGTAGCGGAATTCGTAATTGTGGGAGGAGAAGGGATAGGTCATCGCGAAGGTGAGCATCGGCTCGCCGTTGGCGCGCCGCTCCTCCACCACCTTGCGCAGGGCGAATGCGTTCTCCATCGCGCTCTCGGTGCCGGAAAGCCCGGCGGAGCGCTGCATCTGCCGATAGAGCGCAACCGACAGCGTGATCGCGTTGCCGCCAAGGCCGAGGCTCATCGGCGCGATCAGCGGATGCGGATTGGAGCCGATCCCCAGCGCGGCCGCCACCGGCATCGGGCTCAGCATGTGCGCGACATCGAACTGGCGGAAGGTCAGCCGGTCGCGGATGTTCGACCACGACACGTCCTTCACCAGATCGAGCTCGATGCCCTCGCGCCGCGCGAACCCCAGTTCGGCCGCGACGATCAGCACCGAGGCATCGACGAGCGGAATGAAGCCCGCGCGCACATGGCGCGGACCGGGCGCCCGCTGCAGGACGGGCGCCGGCTCGGTTCCCCCCGATTCGATCCCCGATGTGGTCACGCTGTCCATCCTCACTCCAGACCGCGGGGATCAACGCCCGCGACACGGCTTTGCCCGGCGGATCGACCCGTCATTTCCCGAACAGGGACGCGGCGGTCACCACGCTCTGGGCGATCTCGACGAGCTTCTTCTTCTCGTTCATCGCCGACTGCCGCAGCAGCCGGTAGGCGTCTTCTTCGGAGAGGTTGCGCGATTTCATCAGGATGCCCTTCGCGCGCTCCACGATCTTGCGCTCCTCCAGCGCGCTGCGCGCCTCGCTGAGCTCGCGCTGCAGCTTGGAGAAGGCGTTGAAGCGGCTGATGGTCATGTCGAGGATCGGCTTCACGCGCTCCTTGCGCAGGCCGTCGACGATGTAGGCCGAAACCCCCGCCTCGATCGCCGCCTCGATCGAGGACGTGTCCGACCGATCGACGAACATCGCCACCGGCCGGCTGACCATGCGCGACACATGGAACATCTGCTCCAGGACGTCGCGACTCGGATTTTCCAGATCGATGATCACCACATCGGGGTCGAGCGCCACCAGGCGGCGCAGCAGGCTCTGGGTCTCGCGGATGATGGTGATGTCGGTGAGGCCGGCGGCGCGCAGTCCGTCTTCCAGGATCGCGGCACGAACCTGATTCTCGTCGATCACCGCGATGCGGAGCGGAGCCTGACTCATGACGCGACTATCTCAAGGCCCATGCTGCAATGCAATGGAAGACGAAGCCCCCTGGGCATCCGAAGGGAGGCGAGGAAGCCGCCGAACAATCCCGGGTGCCACGAGTTGGCTCAGGAGACCGGAAATTCGAAAGGACGCAACGTGACGACCGACAACATTCTCTGGCTTTTCGTCATCGTCGGGGGACCGCTGCTGCTGGCCGGTGCCTTCATTTACGGCATGCGGCGCAATCGCAAGCTGACGGCCCCTGAAAAGAACGCGCAGGATGCCCGCGTCCGGGATCTCTACGACAAGGACCGGTGACGGCATCGCCCGCACCGGTCCCTGATCTCTTCCGATCGGGGTCGCCGCTCAGGCGACCCGGTCGCGCGGGGCCTCGCCCTTGAAGTAGGCCTCGAGGTTTTCCATCACGCGCCAGCCCATGTCCTCGCGGGTCGACAGCGTGGCCGAGCCCAGATGCGGCAGCAGCACGGCGTTCTCGCATTCGAGCAGCGCCGGGATGATCTTCGGCTCGCCCTCGAACACGTCGAGACCGGCACCGCCTATCGTTCCCGCCTTGAGCGCGGCGGCGAGCGCGTTGCCGTCGACCACTTCACCGCGGGCGGTGTTGACCAGGATCGCGGTCGGCTTCATCAGCTTGAGGCGCGCCTCGTTGATGAGGTGGTAGTTGTCCTTGCCGCCCGGCATGTGCAGCGTCACGACGTCCGCTTCTGCCAGCACGGCCTCGATCGAATCACGGGACTCGGCGCCGGTCTCGGCCGCCAGTTCCGGCTTCACCGGGAAGGCGTCGAAGTAGATCACCTTCATGCCGAAGCCGAAGTGCGCCTTCTTGGCGGCTTCCCGGCCGATGCGGCCGAAGCCGAGCACGCCGAAGGTGCCGCCGGACACGCGGGTGCCGATCATGTGGGTCGGGCGCCAGCCGGTCCACTTGCCGGCGCGCAGTTCGCGCTCGCCCTCGCCGACGCGACGGGCAGCCGCCAGCATCAGGGTGATGGCAAGGTCGGCGGTGCAGTTGGACAGCACTTCCGGCGTGTTGGTGACGATGAAGCCGGCCTTCTTGGCGGCGTCGGTGTCGATGTGGCTGTAGCCGACGCCATAGCTGGCGATGATCTTGGTACGGGCGCCTTCGACGTCGAGCACCGAGGCGTCGACCTTGTCGGACACGGTCGGGCAGAAGGCATCGTAGTCCATGAGCGCCTGACGCATCTCGTCGGCGGTCATCGGCACGTCGCTCTCGTTGAGCGTGACGTCGTAAAGCTCCTTGAGCTTGGCCTCGACGGCTTCCGGCCAGCGGCGCGTCACGAGAACCTTGGGCTTGTCTGCCACGGCTTCCCCCTTTTGTAAGATCTTCGTTGCTGTACAAACACCTCTGCCCCGCGCTCGCCAAGAGACGGGGCGGACAATCTTCTATTCCGGCCGGACCATAAGCTCAATTCGGCGCGAAGACAGCGTCTTTTCCGCGCGTGCCGAAGGATACCGGCGGGCCGAAACGGCGGAAATCCCCTCTCCGTGAGGAGAAGGGATTCCCGCCGGGCGGCACCGTGCCCCGCCGCTCGCGGCGAATGGCCGCGTATCTTGCGATCAGGCCGCCAGCATCTTCTTCACGGTCGGCCCGAATTCGGCCGGCGTCGGGACGATGTGGATGCCGCAGCCGCGCAGGATCTCGACCTTCTCGGCCGCGCTTTCGCCGACCGACGAGACGATCGCGCCGGCGTGGCCCATCTTGCGCCCCTTCGGCGCGGACAGACCGGCGATGTAGGCGCAGACCGGCTTGGTCATGTATTTGGCGATGTATTCACCGGCCTCGGCCTCCTGCGGCCCGCCGATCTCGCCGATCATGATCACGGCGTCGGTGTCCGGATCGGCGTTGAACAGTTCCATCACGTCCTTGAAGGACGAGCCGTTGATCGGGTCGCCGCCGATGCCGACCGAGGTCGACACGCCGATGCCGATGTCCTTCAGCTGCGAGGCCGCCTCGTAGCCGAGCGTGCCGGAGCGGCCGACGATGCCGATGCGGCCCTGCTTGTAGATGTGGCCCGGCATGATGCCGACCAGCGATTCACCAGGGGTGATCACGCCGGCGCAGTTCGGCCCGAAGAGGCGCATGCGCTCCTCCTTCTTGTAGCGGCGCATGTAGCGCTTCACGCGCATCATGTCCTGGGCCGGGATGCCGTCGGTGATGCAGACGGCGACCTTGATGCCCGCGTCCGCCGCTTCCATGATCGAATCGGCCGCATAGGGCGGCGGCACGAACACGATCGAGATCTCGGCCTTCGTCTTCTCGACGGCCTCCTTCATCGTGTCGAAGACCGGGACGCCATGGGCGGTGGTGCCGCCCTTGCCCGGGGTCACGCCGCCGACCACGGGCGTGCCGTAGCCGATCATGTCCTGGGCGTGGAAGCCGCCGATCTTGCCGGTGATGCCCTGCACGAGGACGGGGGTGTTCTTGTTGATGAGGACGGACATCGTTCAGGCTCCCGGCTTGAAGTTCTTGGCGGCGGCGACCGACTTCTCGGCCGCTTCGGCGAGCGTGGCGGCGGTGATCACCGGCAGGCCGCTCTCGTCGATGATCCGGCGGCCTTCCTCGACGTTGGTGCCGGCGAGACGCACGACCAGCGGACGGTCGAGACCGGCCATCTCCACGGCCTTCACCACGCCCTGGGCGACCCAGTCGCAGCGGTTGATGCCGGCGAAGATGTTGACCAGCACCGCCTTGACGTTCTGGTCCTGGGTGACGAGGCGGAAGGCCTTCGCCACGCGCTCCGGCGTCGCGCCGCCGCCGATGTCGAGGAAGTTGGCAGGCGCTCCGCCGGCCAGCAGGATCATGTCCATGGTGGCCATGGCGAGGCCCGCGCCGTTGACGATGCAGCCGACGTCGCCGTCGAGACCGACGTAGGAGAGGCCACGGTCGGCCGCCTGGGTCTCGCGCGGGTCTTCCTGGCTCTTGTCGCGCAGCTCGGCGATGTGCGGATGGCGGAACAGCGCGTTGTCGTCGAAGCTCATCTTGGCGTCGAGCGCGATCAGCCGGCCCTCGCCGGTCAGCACCAGCGGGTTGATCTCCAGCATGGTCGCGTCATTGTCGCGGAAGGCGCGGTAGCAGCCGAGGATGGTGGTCACCGCCTCGGACAGCACTTCCGGGCCGAGGCCGAGCGCGAAGGCCAGTTCGCGGGCCTGGAAGGCCTGCATGCCGACGGCCGGCTCGACCGAGATGCGGATCAGGCTCTCGGGGCGCTGCTCGGCGATCTCCTCGATGTCCATGCCGCCTTCGGCCGACGCGGCGACGACCACGCGCTCGGTCTTCCGGTCCAGCACGAAGCCGAGGTAGAGCTCGCGCTCGATCTTGCAGCCGGCTTCCACATAGAGGCGGAAGATGCCCTTGCCGGCGGGGCCGGTCTGGTTGGTGACGAGGCGCCGGCCGAGCATGCCCTCGGCGGCAGCTTCCACCTCATGCTCGCTCTTGCAGACCTTGACGCCGCCGGCCTTGCCGCGGCCGCCGGTGTGGACCTGGGCCTTCACGACCCAGACGCTGCCGCCGATCTCGCGGGCCCGGTAGGCGGCCTGCTCGGGGCTGTAGGCAAGGCCGCCGCGCGGGATCGGCACGCCGAATTTGGCAAGGATTTCCTTGGCCTGGTATTCGTGAATGTCCATGGTTTCCTCCTTTGAGGGATTCTGGTGCGGACGCGGGCAAGCCGCGACCGTTCCCTCCGGCGCACGCACCGGAGGGGTCTCACCGGCAGGGCCGGCTCGGTCTGTGTGGTGTCCTCGGCGGAGGGAGCGGGAATACTGCCCCCACCCCTCTCCGGATCATCGTCAGGCGCCTTGGCGGCGATGGCGTCGGCAACCGTCACCACGTTCTGCGCCATGCGCTCGGACGCGGCGTCGATCATGCGGCCGTCGAGCGAGGCCGCGCCCTTGCCCTGGGCGGCGGCTTCGGCGAGCGCCTTGATGATGCGGCGGGCGCGATCGACTTCGGCCGGCGGCGGCGAGAACACGTCGTTGGCGAGCGCGATCTGGCTCGGGTGGATCGCCCACTTGCCCTCGCAGCCGAGCACGGCGGCGCGCTTGGCGGCGTGGACGTAGTCTTCCGGCGAGTTGAAGTCGCCGAACGGGCCATCGATGGCCCGCAGGCCGTAGGCGCGGCAGGCGGTGACCATGCGGTCGATCGCGGCGTGCCACTGGTCGCCCGGATAGTCGGGGTTGAGGCCGCCGATCACGACGGTGCGCGAGCGGCGCGAGGCGGCAAAGTCGGCGACGCCGAAGTGCAGCGCTTCCAGATTGCGGGCGGCGGCGATTGCCTCGACGTTGGCCATGCCGAGCGCGGTCTCGATCAGCGCCTCGAGGCCGATCTCGTTGGCGATGCCCTTGCCTTCACGGATCTGGGCAACCATCGCCTCGACCATGTAGACGTCGGCCGGCACGCCGACCTTGGGGATCAGGATCGTGTCGAGGAATTCGCCGGCCTGCTCCACCACGTCGACGACGTCGCGGTACATCCAGTGGGTGTCGAGGCCGTTGATGCGGACCGACATGGTCTTGCCCTTCTCGCGCCAGGGCAGTTCCTTCAGGGCCTTGATGATGTTCTCGCGGGCCTGGACCTTGTCGTTCGGGGCGACGGCATCCTCGAGGTCGAGGAAGATGAAGTCGACGTCCGAATTCAGCGCCTTCTCGAACATGGCCGGATTGGTGCCGGGCACCGCGAGTTCGGAGCGCTGGACGCGCGTCTTGATCGGTTTGAACTGCGTGAAGCTCATCGCTGTGTTTCCCTTGCTGGCGAGCGGACGCTCGTCTCGAACGGAGCGTCGGTCGGCTCGCATTCCCCGGCGGCGACAGTCTGCCGGCCCGCTTGGCCCTTCGGTCGCCGTGTCCCTCGACTGTCAACAGGGATAAATCTGCGACAGGCCTCTCGACAAGGGATCACGCGGTCGCAATGCTGCGACCGTGTGATCCACTCAAAAACAACAGAAAAATCCGGTCAGCCATAAGGATACGTCATGACTTCGCTGCGCCGCACACTGCCTCCGGTGAACAGTCTCGTGATCTTCGAGGCGGCGGCGCGACACCTCAACTTCACCCATGCCGCGAACGAGATGGGCATGACCCAGGCCGCCGTCAGCCGGCAGATCCAGACGCTGGAGGCGGATCTCGGCGTGCCGCTGTTCGTGCGCCAGGCGCGCGGCATCCAGCTCACCAAGCAGGGCGACCGGCTGCGCCATGCGGTGACGATGGGGCTCGAATACATCGCCAACACCAGCGCCGACATCCGCCGCCGCCAGCGGCGCCCGCGGGAGTTGACGGTGGCGACCTCGGTGAGCTTCGCGTCCTACTGGCTGGTGGCGCGTCTGGCCAAGTTCCGCGTCCAGCATCCCCAGATCGATCTCCGGCTGCTGGCGTCCGGGCAGGTTTCCGACCTGATGCATTCCGGCGTGGACGTCGCGATCCGCTACGGCTTCGGCCACTGGCTCGGCATGGCGGCGGAACGGATGTTCGGCAACGAAGTCTGGCCGGTCTGCTCGCCCGGCTACCTTGCGGCACACCCCCGGCCGAAGGCGCCGGCCGACCTGCTCGGCCACGCGCTGCTGCACCTCGGCTCCTTCGACCGCAACTGGGTGACATGGGAGAGCTTCTTCCAGTCGATGGGCCTCGCCGATCCGCCGCCGAACAAGGGCATCTCCTTCGACAACTATCTGGTGCTGCTGCAGGCCGCCCTGCGCGGCGAAGGCATAGCGCTCTGCGGCCAGCGCCTTGCGGAGGATTTCATCGCCCGCGGCGACCTGGTGCGCCCGATCAATGTCGCGCTCACCTCCGAGAAGGCATTCTATCTGTCTATCCGACGGAAACCGACCTCAGCGAACCGGCGCAGATGTTCTGCCGCTGGATCCGCGAGGAGGTGGCCAGCGAAGGCCGCCTGCCCGATCTGGCCGCCCATGGCGACGGCTGATTGTTCACCGAAACACGCAAAATCATTTCGCATTGCGGCAGAAAGATAATCTGAATCGACGAAATCGCTGGCGGCAGGACGGCAACAGGGGCGGTCCAAGGCGGGCCTTGGCGATGCGTCTTTCGGCGAAAGACGATTCGCTGCGCCGTGAGAATCCCTGCTGTCCGCCTGAACCCAATCTGGCGCCCCCCGGCACCCGGCCTCGTTCTTCGAGACAGCCCTTCGGGCTTCCTCAGGATGAGGCCTTCGAAAAATTTCGGTTTATTTCACGAAGATTATCTCTTTCCCTCATCCTGAGGAAGGCGCAACGCGCCTGTCTCGAAGGACGAGGGAAAGCCCGCGTGGCAAATGTCCTTGCTGATCAGACGGGACAGACGCCACTCCCCTCACCGGACTCGCTTCATCAGCGCCATCGCCGCCGCCGGATTTCGCACCTTGGCGCCGCTGATGACATGGAGAAACACGTCGCGCGGCTCCGCCGTCGCGGGCTCGCCGATGAGCGGCAGGCCTTCGGCGGCCGCCCCGCTTGCCCATTGCCGGGCGCGTCTTGCCCAGAGGTCGAGGTCCGCCGCCGCATAGCCGTCCGGCTCGTCCTCGCGTGTGCCCATGATCCGGGCGTAGACGAAGGGCGCCGTCACGTCGGCGATCAGCGGAAACTCACCGTCCGCGCCGGCGATGATCGCCACCTCGTGGCTGCGGCACAGTTCGACGAACGCCGGCGTCCGGAAGCTGTCGTGCCGCACCTCCACGGCATGGCGGAGCATCCGCCCGCCCCGCTCCTTCAGCAGCAGCGCCAGAAACGCGGCAAAATCGTCCGGATCGAATGTCTTCGTGGCCATGAACTGCCAGTTGATCGGCCCCAGCTTGTCCTTGAGTTCCAGAATGCCGCTGGCCAGGAACCGTTCGATCGACTCGCCCGCCTCGGCCAGAACGCGCCGATTCGTGGTGAACCGCGGCCCCTTGAGCGCAAAGACGAAGCCGTCCGGCGTCTCGTCATGCCACTTCACGAAGCTCGCCGGCTTCTGCGAGCCGTAATAGGTGCCGTTGATCTCGATCGATGTCAGGCGCTCGGCGGCATAGGAAAGCTCGCGCTTCTGCGCGAGGCCGTCCGGATAGAAGTTGCCGCGCCAGGGCTCGAAGACCCAGCCGCCGACCCCGATCCGGATCTGTCCACCCTTCGCCGTCATCGCCGTCTCCTTCGTGTGTCAAAAGGCGTTCAGCCCCGCGCGAACAGGCCGTCGTAGATCTCCGGCTTGAAGCCGACCTCGATCTTCCCGCCGTGTTCGAGCACCGGCCGCTTGATCAGCGACGGCTGGGCCAGCATCAGCGCAAACGCCTTGTCCCGGTCGATCCCGCTCTTGTCCGCCTCCGGGAGCTTGCGAAAGGTCGTGCCGGCGCGGTTGAGAAGCCGCTCCCAGCCGACGGCCGCGTCCCAGCGCTCCAGATGAGCCCGGTCGATGCCCGCGACCTTGTAGTCGTGGAAGTCATGGGCAACGCCCTGCCCGTCGAGCCAGGTCCGCGCCTTCTTCATCGTGTCGCAATTGCGGATGCCATAGATCGTCGTCATGCCTTGCGGATCTCCTTTCGTGATTGCGTCATTCCGGACGCCGGACCTCACGCGCATCAGACCGCGGATCGCGGACGAAACGCTCTCGACCAGATGATCCGGCGAGCGCGCACCTGTCCACCCGCAATCGGTTTCTGCGGGCGTTGCTGGAAATGCAGCGTATCGCGCATTCGAACGGCCGGAATTACCGGTTCTTAACCAAGGTCGCCTACCGTCAGGGCATGTAACCGGATTTCTGATATAAGTCCGGTTGTCCAACGAGGGTGGCGTCGGGGCATGCACGCAGCTCAGCCAATGCGGTCGATTGCCGAACGCCGGGTCCTGAAACCCGAGCGTCGCCGTTTCCAGCGCGTCAACGTCAGCGTCCTCGGCCGCTTCATGCTGCCGAACCGCAACGAGTATCCCTGCCAGGTGCTCAACATGTCGCCGGGCGGCGTGGCGCTGATGTCCCCCGTCACCGGCCGCACCGGCGAGCGCGTGATCGCCTATCTCGACCACATCGGCCGCATCGAAGGCGAGATCGCCCGCCACATCGAGGGCGGTTTCGCGATGACGATCAACGCGACGGCCCGCAAGCGCGAGAAGCTTGCCAACCAGCTCACCTGGCTTGCCAACCGCCACGAGCTCAATCTGCCCGAGGATCGTCGCCACGAGCGCATCCTCCCCAAGAATCCCTACAGCCAGATCACCCTGCCCGACGGCCAGGAATACCGTTGCCGCATCATCGACGTGTCGCTGTCCGGCGCGGCGGTGACAGTCGACGTGCGCCCGCCGCTCGGATCGGCGGTGACCCTCGGCCGCATGCGCGCCCGCATCATCCGCCACTTCGATGACGGCCTCGCACTGGAGTTTTCCTCCGTGCAGTCGGCGGAAATGATCACCAACAACATCTGCTGATCGGCCCTCGTCCCCGACAGGGCGGTCAGGCCCGTACGGCCTGCGCCGTCCGGCGTTCGCGTCGCGCTGCGTTCGCGGCTCGCAGCAGGGCCCGGCTTCGCCGGCCACGCGCGCCACACTCCGCCGGACAGGTGTGAAGGGCGACGAGTTCCGCCCCGACCTTCCGACGACCCGGCTTTTCCGTCGCCCGCATCGGCCCGCGGATCGGGAAACACCCGCACAGCGCGCCATCCGCAGCTGCCATATCCCCGCCCGGGATCATTTTTCAGAAAAATTGCCGGGAAAAATGCGATCACGGCTTCGTGATCGGCGGACCCTGCGCCGCTCGCGGAGGGCCATGGCCGACGTTTGCGGCCGCACCGCCGGCCGCGAACCGTGACCCTGAAGCCCTGCCCGGCCCGTCATCGCGGCAACGAACGCGACATCTCTCCTTACAAAACCTCACCAGCCCCGTCCACGCCCCGTCTCCGGCGCGTCGTCCGTGGCCAAAGCCATGACCGGCGGCGCCGCGATGCGACACCGGCGACACGACATGGAAACTGTTGTAAACAAGAGATTAATGTATTAATTTTCTATTGCTGCCGTCGCTTTGGCTGGCAACAATAATTAATCCTAACACGGCGTTGAACTTTCCTTGCGATTTCCTTTCCAATACGCCTAGACTTTACTTCGACGATTTCACTTCAATTCAAATTGGCGGTGTCACCTTTCCAACATGGACAGGGAGACACAAGAGATGAAGCGTTCGATCCCGAGCATCGTATCCGTTCTACTTGTTGCGGCCGCAGCTTTCATGCAGCAGAGCGGCAGTGCCAGCGCCAAGGACGGAATGGAAATCCTCGGACCGACGTCTCCCCCGGTGGGCTACGTCAACTTCTGCCAGGACAATCCCGGTGAATGCGGCCGCTTCGACCGCGCCAATCTGGTGGTCAAACTGACCCACCGGACGATGGCGACGCTCGTTTCCGTCAACACGCAGGTCAACATCGAGGTCGCGCCGGCCACCGACATGGAGGTCTTCGGCGTCGTCGAGCGCTGGTCCTTTCCGAACGGCCGCGGCGACTGCGAGGACTACGTGCTGCTGAAGCGCAAGCGGCTGATGGCGGCCGGCTGGCCGGAAAGCTCGCTGCTGATCACCGTCGTCCGCGACGAGGTCGGTGACGGCCACGCGGTGCTGACCGTGCGCACCGATCGCGGCGACCTGATCCTCGACAACAAGACCGACGACATCCATCCCTGGTCGGAGACCGACTACCACTACGTCAAGCGCCAGTCGACGGCGCAGGCCACCGCCTGGGACATGATCAGCGACAACCGCTCGCTCGCCGTCGGCAGTATCAACCAGCGCTGACCGGTCGGGGCTCTCACGTCACGACAAACACGCCGGACGCCTCCCCCACGCACTTTTCGTCTTTTTTCCGCCGCCGCTTCGGGGCACACCATGGGTCCCTCCACCAGCGCACGGACGCCATGGCTCCCGAGACCGTCTTCACCAACGCCCGCATCGTCCTTGCCGACGAGATCGTCTCCGGCAGCCTGAAGATCCGGGACGGGCGGATCGCCGACATCTCGCCGGGTACGGTGGCCCACGGTGAGGATTTCGGCGGCGACTATCTGATCCCCGGCCTCGTCGAACTCCACACCGACCATCTCGAGACGCACTATTCCCCGCGCCCCGGCGTCTACTGGAACATGATGGCCGCGATCCAGGCCCATGACGCCCAGATCATCGCCTCGGGAATCACCACCGTCTTCGACTGCCTGCGCATGGGCTCGGGCGAGGATGGCGGCTACGATCTCGGCGTGATGCGGTCGATGGCCGACGCGCTGGCCCGGGCCGGCCGCGAGCAGCGCCTGCGCGCCGAGCACCTGATCCACCTGCGCTGCGAAGTGTCCTCCGCCGACGTGATGGACCATTTCGGCGTGTTCGAGGCGGACCCGCAGGTGCGTCTCGCTTCGCTGATGGATCATGCGCCGGGGCAGCGCCAGTTCCAGACGATGGAACAGTACACCTACTACTACAAGACCAAGCGCGGCCTCGACGACGCAGCCTTTGCCGCCTTCATCGACCGCCGGCTGGAGGCCTCCGCGCGCTATTCGGCTCAACATCGCAGCGAGATCGCGGCGATCTGCCGGCAGCGCGGCATCACGCTCGCCTCCCACGACGACGCGACGCTCGCCCATGTCGACGAGGCCATCGGCTTCGGCGTGCATCTGGCCGAGTTTCCGACCAGTCTCGAGGCCGCCCGCGCCAGCCACGAGGCCGGCATGAGCGTGCTGATGGGCGCGCCCAACATCGTCCGCGGCCGCTCGCACTCCGGCAACATTGCCGCGCGGGATCTTGCCGAACGCGGGCATCTCGACGTGATCTCCTCCGACTACGTGCCCTTCAGCATGATTCACGCGCCGTTCCTGCTGGCCGACGACATCGACGGGATCGACCTGCCCTCGGCCATCGTCATGGTCACGGCCGCGCCGGCCCGCACCGTCGGGCTCGACGATCGCGGCCGGATCGAGCTGGGCCTGCGCGCCGATCTCGTGCGGGTTCAACGCCAGCCCGGCGACGTCCCGGTCGTGCGCGGCGTCTGGCGCGAGGGGCGGAGGGTGTCGTGAGGCCGGACGACGGTGCGCCCTCGGGACCGAAGCCCGGAACCATGATCGTCGTTGTCGGTCCGAGCGGCGCCGGCAAGGACACGCTGATCGACGCGGCCGCGATCCGCTTCCGGGACTGCGCCGACATCGGCTTCGTGCGCCGGGTGATCACCCGCGCGCCAGATGCCGGCGGCGAGGCGCACGACTGCATGACGGAGCCTGAGTTTTCCCGCTGCGCCACGGCCGGTCGATTCGCCGTCTGGTGGTCGGCCCACGGGCTGAGCTACGGCATCCCCGCCGCCACCCGCGCCGAGATCGGCCGTGGTCGCACCCTGGTCGCCAACGGCAGCCGGTCGGCGCTGGGGCAGTTTCGCCGCGCCTATCCGCGCGTGGCGGTCGTGCTGGTCACCGCAACGCCCGAGGAACTGGCCCGGCGCCTCGCCGGGCGCGGGCGGGAGACCGAGGCCGACATCCGCGCGCGCCTGACCCGCAGCATTCCTGCCGAAAGCCTCGGTTCGGACGTCCACGTCGTCGACAACAGCGGTGCGCTCGAACCGGCCTGCGTTCGCTTTGCGGAAATTCTTCGGGAAATCTCCGGCATTCGCGGCATCCCCGGCTGATCCGGCGGACGCTGCCCCGAGATTGCCGCCGTCGTTCACCATGGTTGACGAAAGATGAACGCCGGCCGCCGAGTCCGGTTGATTTCATCGCCCTGTCGTGACGGATTGGGCCCGACACACCGCCGGAACACCGCATGAACCACGTCCGCCGCCTTGCCGCCTTGATTCTCGTTGCCTTCGCCGTTGCCGCCGTTCCGGCCGCCGCGGATGCAGCCAGCCTGTGCGCGAAGCTGGAACGGTCGCTGCGCAATCTCGATCGCGGCGCCTCCGCGGGCAATCCGCGCAAATATGCCCGTTTCGACGAGCTGGTCCGTCGCCAGCAGACCGCGCTCGACGGTGCCGAGCGGCAGGTGCGCCGGGGCAACTGCGAGGGCGGCATGTTCGGCCGCGGCGCCGATCCGCGCTGCGAGGTGCTGATGCCGACCGTCGACAAGATGCGCCGCAACCTCGCCTCGCTGGTCCGCCAGCGTGATCGCCATGCGCCCAGCGGCGGCTCGGCCCTGCGCGAGCAGGTGTCGGCCGAATACCGCCGCGCCGGCTGCGACCGCGACCCCGCCGAGCAGGTGACGGCCTATGCCGATCCGGACCGCGCCGCCGGCCGAACTGCGCACGCCGCTCACCGAACTGCGACCGGCGCAGGACGGCCGCGCCGCCCGCCTCAAGCCGCTGCTGGACCAACGCCGCTCGACCGCGCGCATCGCCGGCTTTTCCGGCGGCTCCTACCGCACCCTCTGCGTCCGCAGCTGCGACGGCTATTACTTCCCGTTGAGCTTTGCGACCCGCGCCTCCGGCTTTGCCCGCGACGAGGCCGCCTGCCGCGCCAATGGCGACGACTTCAGCCTCTACGTCCACCACAATCCCGGCGAGGACAGCGGCGCGGCGGTGTCGCTGGCCAGTGGCCAGCGCTACCGCGACCTGCCCCGCGCCTTTGCCTATCGCAAGCGCTTCGACCCGACCTGCGAACCGGTCGGATCGGCCCAGCAGATCGCCAGGGTCGATGCGGCCGCACAGGCCGTGGCGGCGCTGTCGGAGGGCGGGAATGAACCTGCGTCGGGTTTCAGCCCTGCCGACACCGAGCGTGTCGGCGCTGACCGACGTCACCGCCTCGATCGGCCGCCGCAGGGACGGGGAACCGGATGTCAGCCTGCCGCCGGCGCCAGACGGGCGAGAACTTCCGCCCGGCCCATGAGCGGCAGCAGGCCCGCGAGTTCGGGGCCGTGAACACGGCCCGTGAGCGCGAGGCGCAGCGGCAGGAACAGGGCCTTGCCCTTGCGCCCGCTGTCTTTCGCCAGCGCTTGCGTCCACGTCCGCCAGGTGCCGCCGTCGAACGGATCGTCCGGGAGCAGTTCGGCCGCACGGGCAAGAAACGCCTCGTCGTCGACGGCCGCGATCCGCTCGGCCGGGCCGGTGACGACACCCCACCAGTCGGCAAGATCGGAAAAACGTTCGAGATTGCCCGACAGCGCCGCCCAGATCTCCGGCCGCGGCGGTACGCCGATCGCCGCCATCCGCGGCCCTGCCGTTTCGAACGGCATGTCGCGGACGACCCGGGCGTGAGCGCCCTGAGATCGGCCTCGTCGAATTTTGCGGCCGACCGGGAGGTCGCGGCGAGGTCGAAGCTGGTCGCCAGATCGTCGATGTCGCGCACCGGTTCGGCGGGCTCCGACGTGCCGAGCCGGACGGCGAGCGCGGCCACCGCCTGCGGTTCGATTCCCTCGGCCCGCAGGCTGCGGATCGACAGCGCGCCCTTGCGCTTGGACAGCCCCTCGCCGAGCGCGTCGGTGAGCAGGTTGTGGTGGCCGAAGCCCGGCACGGTGCCGCCCAAGGCGCGGAAGATCGCGATCTGCACGCCGGTGTTGGTCACATGGTCCTCGCCGCGGATCACGTGGGTCACGCCCATGTCGATGTCGTCGACGATCGAGGGCAGCGTGTAGAGGAAGCTGCCGTCCTCGCGCACCAGCACCGGATCGGACAGCGACGCCAGATCCACCACCATCGGCCCCTTGCAGAGGTCGGTCCAGCGCACGTGGCGGGCGTCGTCCGGATCGCGGCTGGTGGCGTCGCCCGGCAGCTTGAACCGCCAGTGCGGCCGCCGGCCCTCGGCCTCCAGCCTTGCCTTGTCGTCGTCGCTCAGCGCCAGCGCGGCGCGGTCATAGACCGGCGGCAGGTTGCGCAGCCGCTGGCGGCGGCGCTTCAGATCAAGCTCGTCGGCCGATTCGTAGCAGGGATAGAGCAGCCCCTCTGCCACCAGCGTCGCCTTGGCGGCCTCGTAGCGGTCGAGCCGCTCGGACTGGCGGATCACGTCGTCGGGGCGGATGCCGAGCCAGGTCAGATCCTCGGCGATCGCCTCGGCAAACTCGGGCCGCGAACGCTCGCGGTCGGTGTCGTCGTAGCGCAGCACGAACCGGCCGCCCTTCGCGCGCGAGAACAGCCAGTTGAACAGCGCGGTCCGGGCATTTCCGATGTGGATGTGGCCGGTCGGAGAGGGAGCGAAACGGACGGTGACGGTCATGTCTTCGATCTAGCCCGGTGACGACGCGGCGGCAATGGGACGAGGCGCGGCAGACGACGGGATCGGCGCCATCTCCTCCGCCGCTCCCCCTTACCCGTGATCCCGGAACCGGTTGGTGATCGGATAGCGGCGGTCGCGGCCGAAGTTCTTCTCGGTGATCTTGGTGCCGGGCGCCGCCTGACGGCGCTTGTGCTCGGCGGCATAGAGCATGTTCTCGATCTGCCGCACGATCTCCGCGTCGTGGCCGCGGCGGATGATCTCGGTCACCGACATCTCCTCCTCCACAAGGCCCTCGAGGATCGCGTCCAGCACCTCGTAGGGCGGCAGGCTGTCCGCGTCGGTCTGGTCGGCCCGCAGTTCCGCGCTCGGCGCCTTGTCGATCACCCGCTGCGGCACCACCTCGCCCGCCGGACCCAGCACCTGCGACGGACGCTCGGCGTTGCGCCAGCGCGCCAGGCGCCGCACCTCGGTCTTGTAGAGGTCCTTGATCGGGTTGAAGCCGCCGTTCATGTCGCCGTAGAGCGTGGCGTAGCCGACCGAGACCTCCGACTTGTTGCCCGTGGTCAGCAGCATCGCGCCGAACTTGTTGGACATCGCCATCAGCAGCGTGCCGCGGGCGCGTGACTGGAGATTTTCCTCGGTGACGCCCGGTTCGGTGCCGGCGAAAAGATCGCCGAGCGCCGCGGCAAAGCCGTCCACGACGCCGTCGATCGGCACGACATCGTAGCGCACGCCGAGCAGCGCGGCGCAGGCAGCCGCATCCTCGAGGCTTTCCGCGGAGGTGAAGCGCGACGGCATCATCACGCAGTGAACCCGGTCCGCCCCCAGCGCATCGACCGCCATCACCGCGCAGAGTGCGCTGTCGAGCCCGCCGGACAGGCCGAGCACGACGCCGGGAAATCCGTTCTTCTGCACATAGTCGCGCAGGCCGGTGACGCAGGCCAGCCAGTTGGCCTCGTCGGCCGGCGGCGGCGGCGTGAACGCGCCGCCCTTGCCGGACCAGACCCCGTCCTCGCCACGCCGATAGGTCACCGTGGTGACGGCTTCTTCGAAGGCGGGCATCAGGAAGGCGAGCGAGCGGTCGGCATCGAGGCCGAAGCTCGCGCCGTCGAACACCAGCTCGTCCTGTCCGCCCACCTGGTTGACGTAGATGAGCGGCAGTTCGCTCTCGATCACCCGGGCAACCGCGATCTGCAGGCGGACGTCGTGCTTGTCGCGGATGTAGGGCGAGCCGTTCGGCACGATCAGGATCTCGGCCCCCGTCTCCAGCAGGCACTCGACCACTTCCTCGCCCCAGATGTCCTCGCAGATCGGCACGCCGATGCGCACGCCCCGGAACGAGACCGGACCCGGCAGCGGCCCGACGTCGAACACCCGCTTCTCGTCGAAGACGCCGTAGTTCGGCAGGTCGACCTTGTGGCGCACGGCCTCGATCCGCCCGCCGTCAAGCAGCGCGACCGTGTTGGTCAGCTTGTCGTCCTCGAACCACGGCGTGCCGATCAGCACGCCGGGGCCGCCGTCGGCGGTGTCCGCGGCCAGCGCCTCGATTGCCCG
The DNA here is from genome assembly GCF_001720135.1 of Methylobrevis pamukkalensis. Classification (GTDB taxonomy): domain Bacteria; phylum Pseudomonadota; class Alphaproteobacteria; order Rhizobiales; family Pleomorphomonadaceae; genus Methylobrevis; species Methylobrevis pamukkalensis. The sequence goes on along the minus strand of NZ_MCRJ01000045.1, from coordinate 9,613 downwards.
GCGACAGGCGGCCTGGAAGGCCGGCCGCAGCGCGAGATCCTCCGGCGAATAGCCCGAGATGAACAGTTCGGTGAGCACGAGCAGGTCGGCACCCTCGGCGGCGGCCGTCGCCCGTGCCTTGCGGGCAAGCGCCAGGTTGCCGTCGATGTCGCCGAGCGTCGGATTGAGCTGGCCGAGGGCGATGCGGAGTTCGGTGCGGGGAGCGGGCATGGATCCGATGGTGTGGTGTGACGACTCGGCAAGGCGGGATGATGCCCGGCAGTCTGCCCGCGCGCCGCCCATGGTGCAACGCCGGATTGGCCGGAGCCGTCGCCGCGACGCTTCTGCAATCTCCCTGCGAAAAAATCGGCATCAGTCCGTCGGATGGATCTTGAAGGCCGCGAGGGCGCTCCCATTTCAGCGTTACGGACCGGGCCCCTCTGGCACATGACGTTGCGATGTCGGACCGTATCGGGTGAACCCCGATGCCATGGCCCGGCTGTCTGACGTGCGTCTCGCGCGCCGGTCTTCGCATCGCGGTTCACCTCCACCCGGAGGAGAACCATGGAATTCCTGTCAGACCTGTTCCTCGGCCAGCCCCTGTGGATGTGGGCCGTCTTCCTGTCGCTCGTCGCCGGCCTTCTGGCCCTCGATCTCGGTGTGCTCAATCGCGGATCCAAGGAGATCGGCGTGCGGCAGAGCCTGCTGCTGTCCGCCTTCTACATCACCCTCGGCCTTGCCTTCGGCGGCTTCGTCTGGTGGCAGCTCGGCGAGCAGTCGGGCATCGAATACATCACAGGCTTCGTGGTCGAGAAAAGCCTGGCGATGGACAACATCTTCGTCATCGCGATGATCTTCGGCTTCCTCGCCATTCCCCGCGCCTATCAGCACCGCGTCCTGTTCTGGGGCATTCTCGGCGTGATCGTGCTGCGCGCCCTGATGATCGGCATCGGCGCGACCCTCGTCGCCGAATATTCGTGGGTGCTCTACATCTTCGCGGCCTTCCTGATCCTGACCGGCGTCAAGATGCTGTTCGCGGGCCATGAGGAGACCGATCTTTCCAAGAACCCGCTGCTGCGCTTCATGAAGCGGCGCTTCAACGTGACCGAGCAGCTCCACGGCGAGAAGTTCTTCGTGAAGGCGCCGGATGCGAACGGCCGCATGGTGCGGATGATGACGCCGCTGTTCCTCGCCCTGGTGCTCATCGAAGTCGCGGACGTGATCTTCGCGGTCGACTCGGTGCCGGCGATCTTCGCGCTCACCACCGACCCCTACATCGTCTACACCTCGAACATCTTCGCGATCCTCGGCCTGCGCGCCCTCTACTTCGCGCTCTCGGCCGTGCTGCACCGCTTCGCCTACCTGAAGCAGGCGCTGGCGATCCTGCTGGTGTTCATCGGCTCGAAGATCTTCGTTGCCGATCTGCTCGGCTGGCAGAAGTTCCCGGCCGAATGGTCGCTCGGCATCACCTTCGCCATCCTCGCCGCCGGCATCGGCTACTCGCTGTGGCGGACCGGCGACAAGAAGGTCGTGGAGGCGTCGAGCTGACCCTCGGCAGCTGAAGACGGCGGACATGAAAAAGCGGCGCGGAGGTCACCCTCCGCGCCGCAATTCGTTTCAGCCTCTGTCGCCCCCGCAGATCAGCCGTTGACGGCCATCGCCAGGCGCTGGCTGTTGGCGTCGTCGCGCTCCTTCTTCAGGTTCTCGGCGACGAGGAAGGCGAGTTCGATCGCCTGGTCGGCGTTGAGGCGCGGGTCGCAGTGCGTGTGGTAGCGGTCGTGCAGATCCTCGGCGGTGATCGCCTTGGCGCCGCCGGTGCACTCGGTCACGTTCTTGCCGGTCATCTCGATGTGGATGCCGCCGGCGATCGTGCCTTCCGCGCGGTGGACCTCGAAGAAGGCCTCCACCTCGCCGAGGATGCGGTCGAACGGACGGGTCTTGTAGCCGGCCATCGTCGTGGTGTTGCCATGCATCGGGTCACAGGACCACACGACGCTGCGGCCCTCGCGCTTGACCGCTCGCACCAGTGCCGGCAGGTGGTCGAATACCTTGCCCGCGCCGAAGCGGCCGATCAGCGTCAGCCGGCCCGGCTCGTTGGCCGGGTTCAGCTGGTCGATCAGGCGCAAGAGGCCGTCCGGCGTGGTCGTCGGGCCGCACTTGAGGCCGATCGGGTTCTTGATGCCGCGGCAGTATTCCACGTGGCCATGGTCAGGCTGGCGGGTGCGGTCACCGATCCAGATCATGTGGCCCGAGGTCGTGTACCAGTCGCCGCTGGTGGAATCGATGCGCGTCATCGCCTGCTCGTAGCCGAGCAGCAGCGCCTCGTGGCTGGTGTAGATGTCGGTCGAGCGCAGCTCCGGATGCTTCTGCGGATCGATGCCGCAGGCGCGCATGAAGTTCAGCGACTCCGAGATCCGGTCGGCGATCTCCTGGTAGCGATGCGCCTGCGGGCTGTCGGACACGAAGCCGAGCATCCACTTGTGGACGTTGTCGAGATTGGCGTAGCCGCCCTGCGCGAAGGCGCGCAAGAGGTTCAGCGTCGCCGCCGACTGGCGGTAGGCCATCTCCATCCGGTTCGGATCGGGAATGCGCGCCTCGGGCGTGAACTCGATGCCGTTGATGATGTCGCCGCGGTAGGACGGCAGCTCGACATCGCCCACGCGCTCCATGTTGGAGGAGCGGGGCTTGGCGAACTGGCCGGCAATGCGACCGACCTTCACCACGGGCTTGGCCGCGGCATAGGTCAGCACCACCGCCATCTGCAGGAAGACGCGGAAGAAGTCGCGGATGTTGTCCGCGCCATGCTCGGCGAAGCTCTCGGCGCAGTCGCCGCCCTGGAGAAGGAAGGCGCGGCCCTCGGCCACGTCGGCCAGATGCGCCTTCAGCGCGCGCGCCTCGCCGGCAAACACCAGCGGCGGATAGGAGGCGAGCCGGGCCTCCACGGCCGCGAGTTCCGCGGCGTCGGGATACTGGGGAACCTGTTCGATCGGGAGGGATCTCCAGGTATCGGGCTTCCAGGCGGTGGTCATGGCTCGGCTTCTCTTCTGGTCCGGCAGCCCGCTCGCCGCGCCGCCGGGGGGATCTTGTATCGAAGTGCCCGCCTTATACACGCAAGGTTCCCGCTTTGCCACGTGCGAAACCGTCGCCCGGGCGACGCTGCGGGGCCGACCTGCGGCCGGAACATAGGTGGACGGCATCCGTTGTTGGAGGACGATCAACAGCAAGGAGACCGGAGATGGTCAGTCTTACCGAAGCCCGCGAGAATCCCGCCCATCAGCTCTGGAAGCAGATCGAGGAGGTCTCGGCCGGCATGCTCGGGATCGAAGGATCGGGCATGCACATGCAGCCGATGGCGCCGATCCCCGAGCCCGAAACCGGTACGATCTGGTTCTACACCCGCAAGGACACCGACCTTGCCCGTCACGTCGCGCCGGCGCCCACGCCCATTTCTGCGTGATCGGCGAGGATCACGACTACCACGCCTGCCTCTCCGGCCGGCTGGAGTTGCGCCATGACCCGGCGCAGATCGACAAGCACTGGAACAACGTCATTGCGGCCTGGTTCGAAGGCGGCAAGGACGATCCCAACCTGACGATGCTGGCGCTCAAGCTGGACGATGCCGCCATCTGGGCCTCGACCGGCAATCCGCTCCGTTTCGGCTGGGAGATCGCCAAGTCCAACTACGACGAGGAAAAGACCCCCGACGTCGGCATCCGGACCAGCGTCCGCTTCAGCTGAGCCGCCGCGCCGCGATGGCCGCATCGACCATTGCCTCCAGGGCGGGGTCGCGAGCCACGGCGCGGGGATAGGTCGGCGTCGCCCGATCGTCCAGCATCGGCACGTCCCAGCCGATGGTGGACGTGAAGAAGCCGGCCAGCCCCTCCTCTCCGAACACTGCCCGATAGCCGCCCGCGACCGCATCCACATAGGACAGCGGGATCGGGTGGCTGTCTGCGGGCGGACCGGTCCACGGTGCCTTGGACACATAGACGTGAAGATCGAGCCCGGACGGAATCGGACCGCCCACGGTCACCTTGTCGGCGGCAACCGGCAGGCGGTCGTATCCCCGCTCCCGGGCATCGACCAGCGGCAGGTTCTCCAGCCGGTCGACCACGATCACGGCATCGATCTCCGCCACGGCATCCGGCACCGCCGTCAGCACGGTCTGCGTATGGCCGGACGTGCGCAGGATGCGGTGGCGCCAGCCGCGCCGCCAGCCCCTGAGGCGGCAGGGAACGAGATCGACGAAATCGGTGCGCAGCGTGGCCCGGTTCACCAGCGAGCCATAGCCGATGTAGCCGACGAGACCGGTCATCGCGCCCTGCCCTCCGATCCGCTCAGATCAGCCCGAGTTCGAGCAGCTCCTGCCGCATCTCGGCGGGAATGCCCTCGGCGCCTTCGGCCGTGCGCAGGTCGCGCGGGGCGTCCTTCTCCTGAAGATAGCGCCAGCCCTGGAAGGGCCGCCGCGGCTGCGGCGCGGTGCGCACCAGCACCGGGTCCAGCACGATGTCGCAGCGGTCGATGCCGTCGGCGCCCTTGACCGGCCGAAGGTCGGCAATGCGCTGGCGCACCTGCACCACGCCCTTGATCACCCAGTAGAGCGAGCCGCCGTCCAGCACCTCGTCGGTGCGCCGGGGAAACATCCGTGTCGTGTGGATCTGTTCGATCGGCCGACCGGATGCCCGGCGGTCGGCCATGCGGTCGTCGATCCAGGACTGCAGGTCCTCGACCGAATCCGCGCCGACGCAGAGCTTGATGATGTGCAGGGCCATGGACAGGACATCGCCGCCAAAGGGGCGCGGCGTCAACCACCGCCGCCCGAAGTCCACAGGTTCGCGTCCCGCCCATGCCGTCGCCGGCGTCAGTCGCGGCGAAGCTGCTCGGAAGGCGTGCGCATGGTGACGAGTTCCTCGGTCGCGGTCGGATGCACCGCCATCGTCCGGTCGAAGTCGGCCTTGGTGCCGCCCATGCCGATGACGATGCCGACAAGCTGGGCGAATTCGCCGCTGTCCGGTCCGAGGAGATGGACGCCCAGAACCTTGTCGGTCTCGGCATCGACGAGGATCTTCATCAGAACCCGCTCGTCGCGGCCCGACAGCGTGTTGCGCATCGGCCGGAACTTCGCCCGGTAGACATCGACGTGCGGATACTGCTCGCAGGCATCCTCCTGCGTCAGTCCCACGGTGCCGAGCTCCGGGGTGGAGAACACGGCGGTCGGGATCAGCGCATGGTCAACGACCACGTCCTTGCCGCCGAACTCGGTGTCGGCGAAGGCATGACCCTCGCGGATCGCCACCGGCGTCAGGCTGACCCGGTCCGTCACGTCGCCGACCGCGAACACGCCCGGCACGCAGGTGCGCGAATGCTCGTCGACGACGATCGCGCCGTTGGGCATCGTCGCAACGCCGAGGGCCTCGAGGCCAAGACCGGCGACATTCGGCACCCGCCCCGTCGCCGCCATCACCAGGTCGGTCTCGATCACGTCGCCGGCGGTGGTGGTCAGCCGGAGCCCGTCCGGGGTCTTCTCGACCGAGGCGACATCGGTGCAGGTGCGGATGTCCACGCCGCGCGCGATCATGTCCGCCTGCAGCGTCGCGGCTATCTCCCGGTCGAAGCCGCGCAGGATCTGGTCGCCGCGGTAAAGCTGCACGGTCGTCGCGCCGAGGCCGTTGAAGATGCCCGCGAACTCGACGGCGATGTAGCCGCCGCCGATCACCACCACCCGATTCGGCAGGTCGGCAAGATCGAACACCTCGTTGGAGGTGACCACATGCTCGCGGCCGGGAAAATCGGGCACGAACGGCCGACCGCCGGTGGCGATCAGGATCTTGCCGGCGGTGACGCGGCGCCCGTCCGACAGCCGGATCGTGTTCGGCCCGTCGATCTCGGCCCGGGCGCGGAAGATCTCGACCTTCGCCCGCTCGAGGTTGGTCGCATAGGCCTGCTCGAGGCGGTCGATCTCCCGGTCCTTGGCGGCAATCAGCTTCGCCCAGTCGAAGGACGCCGGCGCCACGTCCCAGCCGAAGCCGCCGGCATCGACGAACTCGTCGGGAAAGCGCGAGGCGTAGACCAGCAGCTTCTTCGGCACGCAGCCGCGGATCACGCAGGTGCCGCCGACCCGGTAGTCCTCGGCGAGTGCAACCCGCGCCCCGTAGCCGGAGGCAATCCGAGCCGCGCGCACGCCGCCCGAGCCGCCGCCGATCACGAACAGGTCATAGTCGAAATCCGTCATGCCCGTGCCCTGCCCCATGTCGATCGTCGCGGTCAGCCTTTAGCCCGAAGGTCGACCCGGCGGCTCAGAAGTTGTGGCCGCGCTTGCGCAGTTCCTCGCGCGAGCGCGTCACGATCTCAGTGGAGAGCCCGTCGCGCCAGATGCCGGCGGCGCGGACGCTGTCCTGGATGATGGCCGGCATGATCTGGCCGAACTTCTGGCCCGTGGGCGAGGTGTAGAAGGCCGTGATGTCCTTCAGCTCCTGCTCGCTGAGGCGAGCCGCCCAGAGCTCTTCCAGTTCCTTCTGCAGCGCCGGACGGCGCGCTGCGAGTTCGAGCGCGACCTCGCTGACGACGATGTCGATGTCCTGCACCGCACCGGGGTTGGAGCGCTGGAACAGGGCCTTCGCCTGATCGGCGACCACCGGCAGGATCCGGTCGAACTGTTCGGAGGCATGGGCCGCCTCGATTGCCTCGCGGGCCGCTTCCAGATGCGACTCGGAGAATTCCTGCGCCGCCAGGGGAAGAGTGGCGCTCGCCAGGCCGAGGGCCGCCGCCATGGCCAGAAGGCCGAGACGGCCGCGGATGGTGTTCACAAAGGTCATCAGGTCCTCCGGAGCCATCGGCCCGGCGCCCGCACCCCGGGACGCCGCAGCCGATCTCGCGAACGTGACCGGGCATCGCGTGCACGGCCCCCCGTTGCGAGGATTGGGAAGCATGTCGGACAGCCTTGTCCGGCATGGTGAATTCGCGTCGGACTGCTCAGGCGTCCACGGCCGACGGGGCGTCGATCCGCTCGACACCCTCCCGCCCGGCCAGGATCACGCAGGAAGCCAGTCCGACAAACAAGCCGTGTTCCACGACGCCGGGAATGGCGGCGAGCGCGGGTGCCAGCGCTTCTGGGGCGGAAATCTGGCGAAATGATGCATCGACGATCCAGTTGCCCTGATCGGTCACGAAACGCGATCCATCCTTGGCCTGCCGGAACACGAGCGAACCGGTGAGACCCAGATCCCGGGCGGTTCCGGTGATCGCCCGCAGCGTCGCGCCGCTGCCGAAGGTCACCACCTCGATCGGCAGCGGAAAGGCGCCGAGCGCCGCCACCCGCTTGCTTTCGTCGGCAACCACGATCATCCGCGCCGAATCCGCCGCCACGATCTTCTCGCGCAGCAGCGCGCCGCCGCCGCCCTTGACGAGGTTGAGCGCCGGATCGAATTCGTCGGCGCCGTCGACGGTGAGGTCGAGGCCGTCGACCTCCTCCAGCGTCGTCAGTTTCACGCCGAGTTCGCGGGCGAGCGCGGCCGTCGCCTCCGAGGTCGGCACGCCGACGACGTCGAGGCCGGCCTCCACCTTCTCGGCAAGCAGGCGCACGAACCAGGAGGCCGTGGACCCGGTGCCAAGACCGAGCCGCATTCCGCTCTCGACGAACCCGAGGGCCATGGCGGCGCCTCGCGCTTCAGGGCATCGGCAGACATGGGGACGGCGGTTCTCCGGATCGGGCTGGGGCGGGCGCCAGCGCGCCCGGTGTCGGTCGGCTGATTAGCATGGCGGCACGACGCGGCAAAGCGGGACGACATTCGCGTCGAGACTTTCCGCGGGCCGCCGCGGTGCGCTAAGCATCGGGGATGACGCCCTGCGCGCCGTCCGGTCCCTGCCGGACATGCCGCCCCTCACGTGAGCCCGCCATGCCGCAGCCCGCCCTCACCACCATCGGCTTCGATGCCGACGACACGCTCTGGCAGAACGAGCATTTCTTCAAGATGACGGAGGCGCGCTTTGCCGACCTGCTGGCCGAGCATGCCGAGGCGGAGACCATCGCCTCCCGCCTGCTCGACACCGAGCGCCGCAACATCCAGTTCTACGGCTACGGCATCAAGGGCTTCGTCCTGTCGATGATCGAGACCGCGATCGAGATCACCGAGGGCCGGGTGCCGGCCGCCACCATCGCCGAGATCATGAGCTACGGCCGGGCGATGTCCGAGCATCCGGTCGAGACCCTGCCGCATGTCCACGAGACGCTCGCCGAGATCTCCGCCGCCTTCCGCATCGTGCTCGTCACCAAGGGCGACCTGTTCGACCAGGAGCGCAAGCTGGCCCAGTCCGGACTCGGCGACTATTTCGACGCGGTGGAGATCGTCTCCGACAAGACGCCGGACGTCTACCGCCGGATCTTCGAGCGCCACGGCGACGGGCCCGCGCGGTCGATGATGGTCGGCAATTCGCTGAAATCCGACGTGATTCCGGCGATCGAAGCCGGTGGCCACGGCGTCCATGTGCCCCACCAGCTCAGCTGGGGCCTCGAACACGCCGAGGCACCGACGGACGAGGCGCGCTTCCACGTCCTCGCCCATCTCGGTGAACTGCAGGACCTCGTGCGGCGTATAGGTTGAGACCCACGCGAACTTGCGGCGGCACCGCCGTCCGGCTATCGAGAGACATGACCCAGCCGCTCGTCATCTTCGACCTCGACGGAACCCTCCTCGACACCGCCTCCGATCTGATCGGCGCCGTCAACCGCGTCATGGCCGAGGAAGGCCTGCCGCCGATCGACCCGGTGACCTATCGCGCCACCGTCGGCAAGGGCGGCCGGGCGATGGTCAGCGCCGCGCTGGGCGCCGCCGGCGTTGAGGCGGAAGTCCGCCTGCTCGACCGTCTGACCGAGCGTTTCATCGACCAGTATATCCGCCACGTCGCCGAGCACACCCGCCCCTTCCCCGGTGCCATGGACGCCCTCGACCGGCTGACGGCCGCCGACGTGCGCCTCGCCGTCTGCACCAACAAGCGCGAGGTGCTGGCGATCGAACTGTTCGAGAAGCTGGAGATCCTGGAACGCTTCGTGGTGATCTGCGGCGGCGACACCTTTCCGGTGCGCAAGCCCGACCCGCAGCACATCCTCGGCACCATCGAGGCGGCCGGCGGCGATCCGGCGACGACCATCATGGTCGGCGATTCGGCGGCCGACATCGACGCCGCCCGCGCGGCCGGCGTGAAGGTGGTGGCCGTGACCTTCGGCTACACCGACATCCACGTCAGCGAACTCGGCGCCGACGTCGTGATCGACCATTTTGACGACCTGCTGCCGGCGCTCGCCGCTCTTTCCCCCGCGCTCGCCGACAAACTCGACGCGAAAGCGTGAACCGCCCTCTCCGGCCGCTTGACTTGGCGCCCGGCCCTCCCTTATATCGCCCCACGATCGGCCTGCGGGCCTCGATCGGGCGCGTAGCTCAGCGGGAGAGCACTCCCTTCACACGGGAGGGGTCACAGGTTCAATCCCCTGTCGCGCCCACCATTTTCTCGATGAAATCATATTCAACAAACTTGGTCCGCGGTTGTGCCAACCGATCCGATGTTGTCACGTCAAAGCACTTAGGCTTTTTCCAAAAAAGCAAAAGGCCCCGGAGCGGAAGCCCCGGGGAGATCTGAA
>NZ_MCRJ01000044.1 GCF_001720135.1 Methylobrevis pamukkalensis | reverse complement strand
AATTGTCATATGAGATCCTTTCTAGATGGTGGAATGACACGCCGCCTGTGGACTTGCGTTCCACGGAAAGCTGTCGATCAGGAAGCCGGCTGCAAGACGCGGCCCTCGGCCCGCGCCTCCCGCGACGGCTCCTGCTCTGTCGGGCCGAACACGAAGCGCTCCGGCCGACGCCACCAGCCGGGACTTGCGGCTGCCGCGGGAAAGGCACCGGCCGCCGCGGCCCGCAGCAGCCGGGCGAGCGGCATCGGCGCGAGTCCTTCGAGTGTCGGCTCGAAGGCGCCCCGCTCGCGCAGGCCGCCCGGCGCGGTCAGCAGCGCGTTCCATCCCGTGCTGCCCACCAGCGCCCAGGCCGTGACGGCGAGGACATGGACCCCGCGCGCCGCGCCGCCAGCGCCTCGGACCAGCATTCCGCGAACCAGCGGGCCTGTTCGTCCGGGCAGTCGCAGCCGAGATGGCATTCGGTGATGGCGATCGGCCGGCGATAGCGCGACCAGAGCGTCTCGAGATGGCGGGCCCAGGTCTCCACCCCGTCGATCACCCGGACGGCCTCGACATCGGCATAGGCGATCCGCCCGTTGCGCCGTGGAACTGCGGCGGATAGCGCTCCAGCCGATGATCGAGGAAACGGTCCGAGGTGACGTAGTGGTTGAGGCCCACCACATCGGGGGGGCAGGGATCGGCGGCGATGACCTCCAGCCGGCGCTGGAAGCCCATGTCGACGAGATGGCGATGCAGGGGATGACCGGGCACGACCCGGCCGAACAGTAGGTCCCAGCTCGCGAAGCGACGGAGGTTGTCGTGGTCGGCCTGCGGCTGGCAGGGCGGGGTGGCGTAGGTGTGCCCGAAGTCCTCGGTCTGCACCAGCCGCGCCGCCGGGATGACCCGCCGGATCGCCCGCATCGACAGCCGTGTCGCGTCGACCTGATTGAGCAGCAGGGTCCAGAACGCCGCTTCGTCGCGTTGGTGCGGATACCAGTGTCCATAGAGCCCGAAAACCGCGCCGTTGTCAGCGGCTCGTTCACGGGCGTCCAGTCCCGGACCCACGGATACCGGCGCGCGACGGCTTCGGCATGGGCCGCAAGGCCCGGTGCGAAACTCTCCTCGGCGAGCCCCGTCCATGCCGGCCCGGAGCCGTGATGGACAAGGCCCACGATCGGGCGCAGGCCGAGGAGGCCCATCCGCTCCATCCAGATGTCGGACCACGACCAGTCGCGCATGCCGGGGACGGGCTCGGTCCGCTCCCACAGGATCGGCTGGCGCAGCGCGGCGATGCCATGGTCTGCAAAGTGATCGAGATCGCCCGGACGCTCGTGATGTCCGCTCTCGCGAAGCTGGTCGAGCCAGCGCCCGCCGATGCGGTTCACCGTGGCCTCGACCCCGCCCCATAGCTCGAGCGGCGGTGTGGGACACGCCCGGGCGGTCTTCATCGGCAGACCACCTGTCCGCATCCGGCGGCGGGCGGGCATCGGCTGACGGCGTCCGCGGAGGAACGGGAAATGACCGAGGGTATTGTCATGTTGCATCGCCTTGCAGATCAGGCGCGGTCATGGCCCTTGCCGGAGTAACGCGGGCCGCGGGCGAATGTTGCCGAAGGATCAGCGATGGCGGATCTGCCGCCGCCTCCGAGCCCCGCCTTCCTCTTGCGGCGAAGCCGGCAGACGGCGTGGCGCTGCACCTCGCAGTCATGCGGGGCCGAGGTAGACGAGGCTGTCGTCCTGCGGCGCGTGGAAGATCCTCTCCAGCATGGCTTGCATGTCGGCCTCGCCCTGGGCCGTCCGGCTGCGCAGGGATCGCGCCGAGAAATCGAAGGGCTTCAGCGCCCGGTCGGTCTCCTGTCCCCTGTACGCGAGGTGGGCGAGGATCGCGCCCGGCCGGTCCGGATCGAGGCGCTGCAGAAGATCCAGTTCCCGGCGCAGGACCGCAACGGCCCGGCGCGCCTGCATCGCGAAGCCGAGATCCTGAACGCGCGTCACGGTCTCGCCCAGCGTCTCGGGACGCCCGCCACGGGCGCTGAACAGATCGATCGCGATGCACAGCGACCGCGTGCCGGGAGGCGTGCGAAAGATCCGGTCGATCGGCAGGTTGTTGGCAAGGCCGGCATCACAGAGCAGGCGACCGTCGATCTCGACGGGCGGGAACAGGGGGGCGAGCGCCGTGCAGGCCAGAAGGTGCTCCGGCGTGATCCGGCTCTCGCGGTTGTCGAACCAGACCTCTTCGCCCGCCTCCATGTCGACGGCGACGATGGACACGCGCGTCTCGCTGCTGTTCAGGAGGTCGAAGTCGATCAGTTCCCGGAGCGTTCGTGCCATCGGCCGATGGTCCCGGATGGCGCGATCGCCAGGCATGCCCGGCAGCAGCGAGAGGAGGCCCGGGTAGCGAGGACCGAACAGTCCGGGCCGGCCGCCGGCAAGGGCGGCGAGCGCGGGACTGGTGCCGAAGCCGGCCCGCAGCGGCCCCGGAAAGGGCCAGAAGCCCTGGACCTCCGGCTGGCAGGCCCGATCCCAGAAAGCCCTCAGCTGCGCCAGTCGCCGCTCCGGCGGATTGCCCGCGAGAATCGCGGAGGTGACGGCGCCGATCGACGTGCCGACCAGCCGGGCCGGCTCCCATCCGGCGCCCAGCAGCGCCTCGCAGGCGCCGAGGTGATAGGCGCCGAGCGCGTTGCCCCCGCCAAGGACCAGCGAGAGTTCGAAGCCCGCAAGGGGGATGGGCGCCGGACCCCCGGCTTGTGCAGGCCCGGCGCCCGGTTCCACGATGGTCAGACCTTCGCGCTTTCGCCGGTGCCCTTCAGCGAGATGAAGGTCTCGGTCACCGACGGGATATGGGCGGCGACCCATTCCGCCATGCGGCGCTCCTCGTCGAGGCTCTGCTCCAGCAGCGCCACGGCATGACTGTCACCGGAGGCGCGGGCGGCGGTGATCAGCGAGATGTAGGCGCCGATCTCGAAATTCTCGAAGGCGAGGTTCGCGAAGGAATTCTTGAGCACCTCGTCCCCTGCGACCGCGTGGCCCATCGCCGCCATCGAACCCATCGCCGACAGCAGCGTGTCCTTCATCGACGAGTTGCTCTCCCTGAGCGACTCCAGCACCTGGCTGAGCCGCGAGATCTGGGTCTCCGTCTCGGCGATGTGCGACTGGAGGCGCTGCGAGAGGTCGGGATAATGCGTCAGGCGGTTCACCTGCGGCTGCATGATCGACAGCGCCTGGTTCTCCATCGCGTGCGCGTTCTTCAGTCCCGTAACGAAGACGCTCCGGGCAATTTCCCTGTCCAACATCTGATGTTTCCTCTGAAGGCCATGACTGGCGAAAGCCGCGATTGGCGGCGCCGCAACCATCTCGGGCTCCGGTTTGTTCCGTTGGCTGCGTTCGCCGGACCCGAACGTGCCCGGCCGCTGTGCGCCGCAGTCGCAGCGTGTGCCTCGGCCGGGAACAGTCGGCACTCTGTGCAGTTGGGGGGGCCGACTGCCGTGCACCTCGCAGGCGGAGAACGGAGAAAAGAGACCGATGATCAACACGCGAACCCACGGAATCATCGACTATGTCACCGGCGCGCTCCTGATCGTGGCGCCCTATCTGTTCGATTTTGCAAATGGCGGCATCGAGCAGTGGCTTCCCCAGCTGCTGGGCGCGATGACCATCGTCATGAGTCTGATGACCAACTACGAACTGAGCGTGGCGAAGGTGATCCCGCTGCGGATGCACCTTGGCGTGGACATGGCCAGCGGTCTTCTCCTCGCCGTCTCGCCCTGGCTGTTCGGCTTCGCCGACGTGATCTGGTGGCCGCATCTCGTCGTCGGCCTGATGGAGATCGTGGTGCCGCTCATGACCAGCCGCACCTCCCGCATGGGGGCCGACCACATCTGACGTTCGGACATCCAGACGCTCCAGGACGAAGCCGCCGCCGGTGAAAGGCGGCAGAACGACCATCCGATCCGGGCGGAGACAGGCCGCGCGGTCGTGCAAGACGCACGGCACGCGCGGCCGATCAGGACGGCCGTTAGCCGGACCGGCGATATCGGGCCGCGATCCCGATGGCGGCGAGCATCATGGCGCCGGCCAGCAGGAAGGTGAGCCGCATCCCCGCGGCGATGTCCGAAGGCGCCGCCCGCGCGAGCTCGTCCGTCCCCACGCCGAAGGCGAAGACCGCCCCCATCGCAGAGGCGCCGGCCATCAGGCCGATGTTGCGCGACAGGCCGAGCAGTCCCGAGACCGTGCCGCGTTGGTCCGCGGCGACGTCGGCCAGCGCGGCGGTGTTGTTGGCGGCCTGGAAGAGCTGATACCCGGGCGTCAGGACAAGGATGGCGAGCACATAGCCGGCGACGCCGATCCCGTTCGGCAGAAACGCCAGCAGGAAGGCGCCCATGGCCAGAAGGGCGAGGCCAGCGGCAAGCACGCGGCCGGCGCCCCAGGCATCGACCAGCCGCCCGGACGGAACGCCGCTGGCGATGGAGATGACGGGGCCGACCGTCATGACCAGGCCGACGTGCGCCGTCGTCAGGCCGAGCCCGAGGCCGAGCTGGAAGGGACCGACCACCAGCGTCGTCATCATCACGGCGGCGACCACCACGTTCACCGCGAGACCGGACGCGAGGGCCCGGCTCATGACTGGCCGGCGGCCGGCGGACGGCGCCTTTTCCCTGGCGGGATCGGCCGGAAGCGTCGTGATCGCGAGGATCAGGGCCAGCACCGCCAGCGGGACCTGCACCCAGAAGATGCCGCGCCATCCCGTCAGCGGGATCAGCAGCCCGCCGAGCGCGGGGCCGAGCGCCGTCCCCAGCGCGGACACCGTGCCGAGCAGACCCATTGCACGCCCGGCCCGCGCCCCGTGCACGCTCTGGCGCATCAGCGCCATGGCGAGCGTCATCAGGACGGCCGCGCCCGCGCCCTGCAGCGCCCGCGCGCCGATCAGCAGCCACAGGGTCGGGGCGAGGGCACAGAGCAGCGAGGCGGCCGCGAACACGGCAAGGCCGGCCACCAGCACGGGTTTCAGCCCGTGACGGTCGCCGAGCCGGCCGGCGACCACCACGCAGACCGTCAGGGCCGCGAGATAGGCCACCACCACCGCCTGAACCTGCGCAAACGGGGCGGAGAAGGCCTCGGCCAGGACCGGCATCGCGATGTTGGCGATGCTGGTGCCAAGCGCGGCCAGCAGCATCGAGAGGGCGAGGGTGAGTGTGGCTGCGGGTCGTGATGTCTTCGATCCGGTCGATCCAGCCTGTTCCATCGCTTCCATCCTTGCGTAAAATTACGATGGAGCGCAGGCTGCCACTTCAAGCCGACTTGAGGTCAAGCATGAAAATCCTGGATATTGGTGAGGTTGCCGAACGAAGCGGATTCAAGCCCTCGGCGCTGCGCTACTACGAGGACGCCGGGCTGATTTCCTCGATCGGGCGCCACGGATTGCGCCGCCAGTTCGCGCCCGAGGTGCTGCTGCAGCTCCAGCTGATCGCGATGGGCAAGTCGGCGGGATTCACGCTGGACGAGATCGCGGGGATGTTCAGCAGCAACGCCATGCCGGACCTGCCGCGCGACGTGATCCGCGCGAAGGCCGACGAGATCGACGGCAAGATCCGGGACCTGACCGTGCTGAGCGACACGCTCCGCCACGTCGCCGACTGCCCCGCGCCCTCGCACCTGGAGTGCCCGACCTTCCGGCGACTGCTGAACGAGGCGGGCAGACGCGGCGGGACGCGTGGACGGATCGCAGCGCCGAACCGGGGACCCTGACCTGCGGGACGGCGCTCACCGGCACGCGGGACGCCGTCGCGGGGAGGGGGGCGGGCGGTCAGCGCGCAGGAGAGTGGGGCCCGACCCGAGACCGCGATCTCCTCCGGCTTGGGTGAGCGCCCCGCGTTCCGCATCCGATGTCATGTACGGCGCGGGTGAAATCAACGGGTTGTGGCGGCGCGGCGGGAACGTATGCGTGCCCTTTGAGGCAGAAGCCGATCTGCCGGAGAAAACCCCGTGTGCGGACACGACTGGCGATCCCCATGAGATGCCGAGCAGGTCCGCGACGTCACTGGAGCGCGCCGCCGGCTCCTGCGATGTGCTGCAGCTTGTCCGGATTGCGCGTCTTGTAGATCGCGAGGATGCGACCGTTCTCGATCTCGAGTGACGTGGTCTGCAGCGTGCCGTTGTACCTGCTGACAAAACCCGGAAGGCCATCGATCCGGACCGCGCGAACGATGGTTTCGACATCGCCGTACTTGCGGAACAGACCCTGGTAGAGGCGCAGCGCCTTGTCGAGGCCGACGATCGCGTTGGGGAAGGCCAGCACCTTGCCGCCGCCGTCGGACACGATCCTCACGCCATCGGCCAGGAGTGTCCGGAGAGCGCCGACATTTCCGGTTCGCGTTGCATCAAGGAACGCCATCGCGATCCTGTCGCCCTCATCGCGCGAGATGGCGTATCGCGGCGTGTCGGCCTGCACGTTGCGCCGGGCACGCGATGCCAGTTGCCGGACGGCCGCGACGTCGCGCTGGAGCGTTGCGGCGATCTCGTCCATCGGCATGTCGAAGACGTCATGGAGCAGGAACGCCGCGCGTTCGAGCGGCGACAGCCGCTCCAGCGCCAGCATGAGGGTGAGGGTCAGATTGTCGGCCCTGAGGTCGTCGTCCGGCTCGGGAACCGGGTCCGGCAGCCAGCTTCCGATATAGGTCTCTCGCCGGACCCGGGCAGACTTCATCGCGTCAAGGCAGAGCCGGGTGACGATCCGGCTCAGGAAGGCGGGTGCATTCCGGACCTCGGACACGTCAGCGCGCTGCCAGCGCAGCCAGGCGTCCTGCACGATGTCCTGCGCGTCCGAGACCGAACCCAGCATCCGGTAGGCGAGACGCAGCAGCCTTGGCCGCTGCGCCTCGAACAGGTGGGTTGAGTCAGGCATCGTGTCCATTGCTTCCCTCGGGGGGATGCACAGCGCGAAGACCGATCTGCAGCCGGTTCCACAGATTGATCGCACCAACTGCCAATGTCAG
This sequence comes from Methylobrevis pamukkalensis, assembly GCF_001720135.1. GTDB lineage: Bacteria > Pseudomonadota > Alphaproteobacteria > Rhizobiales > Pleomorphomonadaceae > Methylobrevis > Methylobrevis pamukkalensis. Next base: position 23,869 of record NZ_MCRJ01000044.1, on the reverse strand, counting down.
GTTGACCCGTTCCGTCTCGTCGAAGGCTGCCTCCACAAGGGCATAGTCCTCGTCCGGCGCACCGGTCCGGGCAACGTCGGTCAGAGCTTCGGTCCAGGCAAGCGCGGCGCGCTCGCGTGCCGAGTAGAGCGTGGAGTCGCGCCATCCGTCCAGCAGATAGATGCGCATTTCGGTCTCGCCGTCGGCACGGGCGGCCTTGGCGTGCATGTGCAGGCAAAAGGCGCAGCCGTTGATCTGCGAGGCACGCAGCTTGACGAGATGCAGGATGGTCCTGTCGAGCGTCGCGGCGACGGCGGCTTCGACGGCGTACATGGCTTTGATGCCTGCGGCGGCCTTGGAAAAGGGATCGGCAATGCGAGGGATCATGAGGATCTCCGGAGTGAAGTCGGTCAGGGTTCTCGGTCAGGCGAGGCCTTCGGCAGCCAGCGCGGCGCTTGCGGCGGGCCGTTCCCGCATGAGCCTGCGCAGCTCGGCCATCGGCGCGGCGACCTCCACGTCGAAGCGCTCGGCCCACAGCAACATGACGAACAGGTAGAAGTCGGCGACGGACGGCTGCGCTCCGAACAGGAACGGATGCTTCATGTCCGTGGTCATCAGGGCCAGCAGGCCGGCGACCGTTTCCGCCGCGCGTGCGACGTCGCGCGCGGAGCCGCCGTGCCACATGGGCTTGAAGGCCCGGTGCAGCTCGGTCGAGATGAAGGCCAGCGCTTCGACCAGCCGGCTGCGGCCGAGCGGGCCGGCAGGCGCGAGCTGCGGATAGAGAGTCGCCAGATGATCGAGAACGGCGATGTTCTCGGTCAGCAGCTGGCCGTCGGCAAGGATCAGCGCCGGAACATAGCCCTTCGCGCTGATCGTCCTGAAGTCGATGCCGTGCTCGGTGGCATGTGTGCGGAGATCGACGCGCTCGATGTCGAACGGGTCGCCCGCCTCAAGCAGCGCGATGTGGCCGGCGAGGCTGCAGGCGCCCGGCGCGTAATAGAGTTTCAGGCGGCTCATGTCCGCAGCTCGCCGCGTCCTAGGAACGTGTCGAAGGTGGTTGCGGCAAGCCTCGCCGGGCCGGCCGGCACGAGCGAGGTCTCGTCGAGCACCACGCCAAAATAGGTCGACGCGGGATCTGTGACGACGGTGCGCGGGTCCCGCGCGGCGGCGAGGAAGCGGGCGACCATCCGGACCAGCGGCTCGCGCTCCGGCCCGGCGATCTCGACCAGCCCGTTGACCGGGACGCCGAGCGCAATGTCGGCCACCGCCTCGGCCACGTCGTCCGAGATGATCGGCTGGATCAGCGCCGGGGACAGCCGGACCTCGTTGCCCTGGGTCGCCCCGCGCGCGATCGCACCCATGAACTCGAAGAACTGCGTCGAATGGATGATCGTGTAGGCCATGCCGGAGGCTTCGATCAGCTGTTCCTGCGCCTGCTTGGCGCGGAAGTAGCCGCTGGCCTGCAGCCTGGCGGTGCCCACCACCGAGAGAGCGACGTGGTGGCTGACGCCCGCCTTCTTCTCGGCGGCCAGCAGGTTGCGGCCCGAGGTCTGGAAGAACTCCATGGCTGCGGCGTCCTCGAACGAGGGCGAGTTGGCGAGGTCGATGACGATCGACGCTCCCGCAAGCGCTGCGTCCAGTCCCGCGCCCGTGATGGTGTCGACTCCCGTCGACGGTGCGGCAGGGATTGCCTCATGGCCGCGCTCGCGCAGCTTCGTGACGGTTTTCGAACCGATCAGGCCGGTTCCTCCGATAACGACGATCTTCATGTTCATGACTCCTTCGGGATGCGTCATGAACAAGACGAGACGGCGCATGCGACGTGACATCGGATGGCGCTTTTCCTCCACGACCGAGCGGGTCTTCTCGAAAAGCTCGGCGTGTCTGCCGGACACGGCGGCGGGCGCTTGCCGTTGCTAGACCAGAACGGCGTTCACGGGGCGGCGGGGCGAGAAGGGCATCGCCGGGCCATAGCCGAAGCGCAGGATGATGTCGGGCCGCGTTCCGCTCTCCCCGATCAGCGCCGCCAGTTCAGGCCGCAGCCGCGCGACCTCGACAGGCTGGTTGACGAAGGCGTGCTTGAGGCCGGCAGCGGTCGCGGCAAGCGCGAAACGCTGGCAGGCGCGACCGACCGCGATCCAGTGCGCCGGGTCTTCGCGCTCCGCCAGAAAGATCGCGAGACCCGCCGACGAGTCGATCTGGCGCGCGCACTTGTCGTTTTCGGCGGAAGCCGTGAAGAACGCGTCGAAGGCGGGACCGCCGAGAAATTCCGGCATCACGGGATTGCCGCTAGCGGCCGAGAACAGGCCGTCGCCGGAGGCCATGGCGCCACGCGGACTGAACCGCAGCCATCGTTTCAGCTCGGCCATGAAGGCCGCGTCAGCCATCTGCGCATCGTTGCCGGCCACGATCAGGTCCCGCACCTGATTGATCCGCGGACGGTCGGTCACCAGGACGAGTCGCACACCCGGCGTCTCGGTGGACTGCCGGAGCGCCGCGATATCCGCTGCAGGCACCGGGCGCCCGTCATAGTCCGCCCGGGTGGACTGCCGCCTGGGGATGGCGGCAAGCAGCGGATGCGGATGCGGCTCGGTCCTGGAGAAGGAATAGCGGATGCGCTCCCCTCCGGCGTCCGTTTCCAGTTGCCCGGCCCGCCCGGTCGCGGTGGCGGCGATCAGCAGGTTCTCGGCGGCGCATCCGAGACTGACGAAGAGGTGATGATTGTCGGGGTCGACCACCGGTGTTGCGCGGGAAAGGTCGGGCAGGATGTCGACCGAGCGTTCCGCCACGCGAAACCGCCAGGGCTGGGTGTTGTGGCCGCTGGCAGCAAGCGTCGCGTATCGGAGGATGTCGGCAATGTCCGGGTCGGCGGGCATCGGGGCGCGAAGGCCGCCCGTATAGGCGTCGAAGTCATCCATCGACCCCACGGCCGACCGCCAACCGGCGGCGGCGCCTCCAGCCAGCATGAGCGCACCGCCTGCGCCGATGAGCATGTCTCGCCGTCTCACGCCGCCCTCCCTGTCATCACCATCCTACCCGAGAGGGCGCGACAGGCGCTTGATCTCGATCAAGAGACCGGCGCGCGGGGCTGCGCCGCCCCGACGCGCTGCCGTCATCCGGCCGCGAGGAAGGCCGCCCTGCTGGCGCTGACGAAATCGCGGACGGAGGCGGAGGCACGGCCGGTCAGGGTCTCGACCGCCGGCGTGACCGTGCCGTGGAAGCCGGGTCGCGGTCCCTCTTTACGCCGCCCTTACGCGATCCGTCCCTCTCTCGAATGGAGCCTTTACGCACGCTCACCGCAGTGTCCGGCGCAGCAACCTGTGGAGCCATGCCATGCTGGACCTGATCTTCCTCTTCCTCGGCCTCGGGTGTTTCGCGGCCTTCGCGCTCGGCGTTCGTGCCGCCGCACGTCTGTGAGGGCGGCACCATGTTCGATCTGCTCCTGGGGCTCGCCGTGGCATCGGGCCTCTGCGTCTATCTCTGCGCTGCCTTGCTCCGGCCGGACCGGTTCTGAGGAACCAGTGCGATGACCCTGATGTCCTACCTCCTGTATCTTGCCGCACTTGTCGGCCTTGCCTGGCTCCTCGCCGTCTGGATGGCCCGCGTCTATGGGGGAGCCCTTCCTTCGGCGCTGCTGCGGGCAGAGGCTGCGCTTCTTCGGCTCAGTGGTGCCGTGCCTGCCCGCGGCATGGCCTGGGGGGCCTACGCGCTTGCGGTTCTGGCCTTCAACGCGACCTGCTTTGTCGTGCTCTATCTCCTCCTTCGGGCCCAGGGCGCGCTGCCTCTGAACCCCGACGCCATCGGCGGCCTGGCGCCCGACCTTGCCTTCAACACCGCCGTCAGCTTCGTCACCAACACCAACTGGCAGGCCTATTCCGGCGAGGCGCAGTTGTCCTACCTGTCGCAGATGGCCGGGCTGACCGTGCAGAACTTCGTCAGCGCGGGCACCGGCATGGCCGTCGCCGTTGCCGTGATCCGGGGGTTCGTCGCGGCCAGGGGGACGACGCTTGGCAACTTCTGGGTCGATCTGACCAGGTCGGTCCTGTGGATCCTGCTGCCTTTGTCGGTTGTGCTGGCGCTGTTTCTGGCGTGGCAGGGCGTGCCGCAGACCTTGCAAGGAGCGGTGGTCGCAACGGGCGTCGAGGGGCAGGAGCAGGTGATTGCGCGTGGCCCCGCTGCAGCACAGATCGCGATCAAGCAGCTGGGCACCAACGGTGGCGGGTTCTTCGGCGTCAACTCGGCGCACCCCTACGAGAACCCGACCATCGCGTCGAACATGGCGCAGTCCCTGTCGATCCTGCTGATCCCGGTGGCCTTCTGCTTCCTCTTCGGCCGTATGGCCGGGGACCGGAGGCAGGGCTGGGCGATCCTTGCCGCGATGGCGGTGATGTTCGTGGCGGGGCTGGCCGTCGTCCATGTCTGCGAGGTCGCTGGCAACCCGGCGCTTGGGGCGGGCGCGAACATGGAGGGCAAGGAGCAGCGCTTTGGCGCGATGCTGTCGGCGCTCTGGGCGGCCTCCACCACGGCCGCGTCCAACGGGTCGGTGAATGCGATGCATGACTCGTTCATGCCGCTCTCGGGCTTCGTGATGCTGGTCTTCATGCAGATCGGCGAGGTGATCTTCGGCGGGGTCGGCGCGGGGCTGTACGGAATGCTGCTCTATGTCGCCCTCGCCGTGTTCCTCGCCGGGTTGATGGTGGGCCGCACGCCCGAATACCTCGGCCGCAAGATCGAGGGACGTGAAGTGACACTGGCGGTGCTGGCCTTCCTGTCGATGCCGCTGGGCATCCTGGTGGGCGGAGCCGTGGCCGCGACGGTGCCGCAGGCGCTGGCGGCGGTGCAGGAGCCCGGGCCCCACGGGATGAGCGAGATCCTTTACGCCTACGCGTCCGCCACCGGAAACAACGGCAGTGCCTTCGGCGGCTATGGCGCCGCGCTGCCATGGCACACCACGGCGCTCGGGATCATCATGCTGCTCGGTCGTTATGCGATCATCATTCCGATGCTGGCGATTGCCGGGTCGATGATCCGCAAGCCGCAGGCGCCCGTCACCTCCGGCACCTTTCCCACCCACGGACCGCTGTTCGTGACGCTGCTTGTCCTCACCGTCGTCATCCTCGGCGCGCTGACCTTCTTCCCCGTCCTTGCCCTTGGCCCCGTCGCGGAAGAGACCGCACGGCTGGCCGGGCAGAGCTTCTGAGGACCCTGATGTCGAAACATGACAGGCCGGCCGACATGAGCGGCCTTTACCCCGCTGCTGTCCGGCAGAGCATCGCCAAGCTTGATCCCCGCATCCTGTGGCGCAATCCCGTGATGTTCGTCACGGCCGTCGTGGCCGGGATGACCACCGTGCTTGGCCTGCGTGATCTTCTCGCCGGCATGCCGGGCGCTGGAACCAGCCTCCACATCGCGGCGTGGCTGTGGCTGTGCGTGCTCTTTGCCAACTTCGCCGAGGCTTTGGCCGAAGGACGCGGCAAGGCTCGCGCCGACACGCTCCGCGCGACCAAGTCGGAGACCCGCGTCCGGGTGCTTGGCGCGGCGGATGACGACCCGGCCACGGGCAGCGAAACGCTGTCCACCGCGCTGCGCACGGGCCAGTTCGTTCATGTGGCGGCCGGCGAGAACATCCCTGCGGATGGCGAGGCGGTGCGCGGCGTGGCCTCGGTCAACGAAAGCGCGATCACGGGCGAATCCGCCCCGGTGATCCGCGAGGCCGGGGGCGACCGGTCGTCGGTCACCGGCGGCACCACCGTCGTCTCCGACTGGCTGGTGATCCGCGTCACGGCGGAACCGGGCAAGAGCTTCCTCGACCGCATGATCGCGCTGGTCGAGGGGGCCGAACGGCAGAAGACCCCGAACGAGATCGCCCTGAACATCCTGCTTGTCGGGCTGACGCTGATCTTCCTGCTGGTCGTCGTCACGTTGCCCGCCTTCGCGAGCTACGCGGGCACCACCATTCCGGTGATCGTCCTCGGGGCGCTGTTCGTGACACTGATCCCCACCACGATCGGCGGGCTCCTGAGTGCCATCGGCATCGCGGGCATGGACCGGCTGGTGAAGGCGAATGTCATCGCCAAGTCGGGTCGTGCGGTCGAGGCGGCGGGCGACGTGGACACGCTCCTCCTCGACAAGACCGGCACCATCACCTTCGGCAACCGGATGGCCGACGCGCTGATCCCGGCGCCGGGGGTAGATTCCCACCGCCTGGCCGAGGCGGCGGCGTTGGCTTCGCTGGCCGACGAGACGCCGGAGGGCAAGTCCATCGTGGATAAGGCCCGCGAGGTGCTGGGGGGCGTGCCGGCTATGCCGCCGCGCGCCGAGGCCGTGGCCTTCACCGCCCAGACCCGGCTTTCGGGGCTGAACCTCGCCGACGGACGCAGCTTCCGCAAGGGCGCCGCCGATGCGGTGATCCGGCTGACGGGCAAGATCCCTCCACAGGCGCTGGCACGCGAGGTGGACGCCATCGCGCGGTCGGGCGGCACGCCGCTGCTGGTGGCCGACGGGACGGACATCCTCGGCGCGGTGCATCTGAAGGACATCGTGAAACCGGGCGTCCGCGAACGCTTTGCCGAGTTGCGGGCCATGGGCATCCGCACGGTGATGATCACCGGTGACAACCCGCTGACTGCCGCGGCGATCGCCGCCGAGGCGGGGGTGGACGACTTCCTGGCGGAAGCCACGCCCGAGATGAAGCTGGACCTGATCCGCCGCGAACAGGCGGGCGGGCGGCTGGTGGCCATGTGCGGCGACGGATCGAACGACGCACCCGCGCTGGCGCAGGCCGACGTGGGGGTTGCGATGAACGCAGGCACCCCGGCAGCGAAGGAGGCCGCCAACCTGATCGACCTCGACAGCGATCCGACCAAGCTGATCGAAGTGGTGCTGGTCGGCAAGCAGTTGCTGATCAGCCGCGGCGCACTGACCACGTTCAGCATTGCCAACGATGTGGCGAAATATTTCGCCATCCTGCCCGCGATCTTCGTGGCGGCCTATCCGGGCCTCGGCGCACTGAACATCATGGGGCTGGCGTCGCCCACCTCGGCCATCCTGTCGGCCGTTGTCTTCAATGCCCTGATCCTGGTGGCGCTGGTGCCGCTCGCACTTCGCGGGGTGGCCTATCGTCCGGCCAGTGCGGCCGCGCTTCTGCGCCGCAACCTGCTCGTTTACGGCCTGGGCGGCCTGATCATGCCCTTCGTCGGCATCAAGGCCATCGACGCGGCGCTCGTCGCCCTGAACCTTGCCTGAGGAAGAGACCCATGCTGACCCACCTTCGCCCGGCCATCGCCCTCACCGTCTTCTTCACCCTGCTGACCGGCCTTGCCTATCCGCTGGTCCTGACGGGCGCCGCGCAGGCCTTGTTCCCGTCTGCCGCCAATGGCAGCCTGATCGAAAGGGAGGGCACCATCCTGGGATCCGGACTCGTCGCCCAGTCCTTTGCAGGCGATGCATGGCTCCACCCGCGCCCCTCCGCCAGCGGGTGGAACGCGGCCGGGACCGGGGCGTCGAACCTCGGGCCGACTTCGGCGGCGCTGATCGCCACGGTCGCGAAACGCCGCGCGGCCTGGGAAGCGGCGAATGGCGCACCCGCCCCGATCGACGCCGTCACCGCCTCGGGCTCCGGCCTTGATCCGCACATCAGCCCGGAGAACGCGATGGCGCAGGCCGGCCGCATCGCCGCCGTGCGCGGTGTGGACGCCGGCTCGGTGCGAGAGCTGATCGCAGCCGCCGTCGAAGGCCGGCTTTTCGGCCTCTATGGCGAGCCCCGGGTCAACGTGTTTCTGACCAACATCGCACTTGACGAAGCCTTCCCGATGCCGCCCGCTGGAGGGGAAGGACAAGCCGCCGAATGACACCGGATGCCGGAATTCGCCCATCGCCCGACGCACTTCTCACGCAGGCCGCGCGTGAGGGGCGCGGGCGGCTCAAGGTCTTTCTGGGCGCGGCCCCGGGTGTCGGCAAGACCTGGGCGATGCTGGACGACGCCCACCGCAAGCGGGCGGAGGGCGTCGATGTTGTCGCCGCGCTGATCGAGACCCACGGGCGTTCTGAAACGCAGGCCAAACTGGCGGGATTGCCGCAACTCCCGCGCAAGCCCGTCATCCACAAGGGCCGGGCGCTGACCGAACTGGACCTTGACGGCCTGCTCGCGCGCAAGCCCGCGCTCGCTCTGATCGACGAACTGGCCCACACCAATGCCGACGACAGCCGCCATGAAAAGCGCTGGCAGGATGTCGAGGAGGTGCTGGCCGCCGGGATCGACGTCTACACGACGCTGAACATCCAGCACATCGAGACCTTGAACGAGACGGTGGCGCGGATCACCGGCGTCCGCGTCCGGGAGACGGTCCCTGACGGCGCGCTGGAGATGGCTGACGAAATCGAGCTGATCGACCTGCCGCCCGACGAACTGGTGGACAGGCTGAAGCAGGGCAAGGTCTATCCCGCCGATCAGGCGCCCGCGCGTTGGGATCGTTCTTCGTCAAGGGCAACCTGACGGCGCTGCGGGAGCTCGCCATGCGCGCCGCCGCCGACCGGGTGGACGCGCAACTGCGCGAACACATGGCCGCGAACGCGATCGCCGGTCCCTGGCCCACGCAGGAACGCATCCTCGTCTGCATCAACGAAAGTCCCGCCGCGCGCGAGGCGATCCGGGTTGCGAGGCGCAGTGCCGATCGGGCGCGGGCCGAGTGGATCGCGCTGAACGTGACGCAGGCGCGGACGGAAGCACTGCCTGATGCCGACAAGGACCGGCTGGCCGGCAGCCTGCGGCTGGCCGAACGGCTGGGCGCGGAACTGGCGACGTCGGAGGCCGAGCACGACGTGGCCGAGGCCATCCTCGCCTATGCCCGCGCCCGCAACGTGCGTCGCATCGTGATCGGCCGCCCGCGCCCGCGCCCGTTCTGGGCACGGTGGACGTCAGAGGATGTCGCCGCCGATGTCCTGCGCCGGTCCGGTCCATTCGAGGTGACCCTTGCCTCCGAACCGGACGAGAAACCCGCGGCTGGTGGCTTCCGCCTGCCGCGTCTTGGCGCGGAGCCGCGCGCCTGGGCTGAAGCGGCACTGGCCGTGGCCTTCGCCTCGGCCTGTTCGTGGGGGGCCGAGCAACTGTTCCCCGTCGCCAGCCTGAGCGTGATCTACATGACCGCCGTCGTCGTCGTGGCCAGCCGCCGGGGCCTCGGACCTGCCGTTGCGGCCGCTGTCCTGGGCTTCATGGCCTACAACTTCCTCTTCACCCACCCGCGTTACACCTTCCATGTCTCGCGGCAGGGCGAGCTTCTGACGCTGGGGCTGTTCCTTGCGGCCTCGCTGGTGACCGGCAACCTCGCCGCCCGCCTGCGCGCCCGCGTGGATGCGCAGGCCGCCATCGCCGTCCGGACGAACAAGCTCTACGACTTCAGCCGCCGTGTCGCCGCCGCCGCGACGGCGGACGATGTGGTCTGGGCCTCGGTCAGCCATGTGGCGACGACGCTGCGCTGCGAGGCCGTGCTCCTGACGCCGCGCGGGGCGGAGCTGCAGGTTGTCGGAGGGTTTCCCCCTGAAGACCGGCTGGACGTCCGCGACCAGTCCGCCGCGCAGTTCGCCTGGGAGAAGGGGGAGCCCGCGGGCCGGGGATCGGACACACTGCCCACGGCACGGTGGTTCTTCCTGCCGCTGGTGGCGGGTGACAGGCGGCTCGGTGTCCTCGGCATCGCCTACGCCGATGACCGTCGGCTCCTGCGCACCGACCGACGGTTGCTGGATGCGCTGATCGACCAGATCGCCCTTGCGCTGGAACGGCTTCGGCTCACCGAGGACCTCGCCGCAACCCAGCTTGCCACCGAAACCGAACGCCTGCGGACGGCGCTCCTGAATTCCGTCAGCCATGACCTGCGCACGCCGCTTGTCACCATCATCGGCGCGGCGGGCCATCTGGCGGAGGCGGACCTGCCGCCGGACGCGCGGCGGGATCTGGCCGAGAACATCCGCGAGGAGGGCGAGCGGCTGGACCGCTACGTCCAGAACCTGCTCGACATGACCCGCCTCGGACACGGCGCGCTCAAGCCCCGCCTCGCGCCGCAGGACGTGGCCGAGATCGTCGGCGGTGCCCGGGCCCGGATGAGGGGCGTCCTGCGCGGCCATGACCTGCAGGTGGACCTCGCGCCGAACCTGCCGCTGATCCGGGCCGACGGGGTGCTTCTCGAACAGGTGCTGGTCAACGTCCTCGACAACGCGGCCAAGTATGCACCGGAGGGAACCGCGATCACCGTCACCGCGCGCCGGGCAGGCACGCATGTCGAACTCGCGGTGATCGATCGTGGCCCCGGCATTCCCCCCGAGGATCAGACCCGCATCTTCGACATGTTCCATCGGGTGGCCGGGGGCGACCGCCAGCGGGCGGGCACCGGCCTGGGCCTTGCGATCTGCAAGGGGCTGGTCGAGGCGATGGGCGGCACGATCAGGGCGGAACCGGGCAAGGCAGAACCGGGCAAGGCCGATGCCGGCTGGCCCGAGGGCACCGGGACGCGTATCGTGATGGAGCTTCCCCTCCACAACCCCGAGGTCGCTGCGTGAGTTCTCCGGCCCGCATCCTCGTCGTCGATGACGAAGCGCCGATCCGCCGCTTTCTGCGCGTGGCGCTCGAGGCCGAGGGCTATGGCGTGATCGAAGCCGGAACCGCGCGCGAGGGGTTGGCGATGGCCGCACGCGAAGCGCCGGCGCTGGTTGTCCTTGATCTCGGCCTTCCGGATGCTGACGGTCTGTCGATGCTGCGCGACCTTCGCGGGTGGAGCCCGGTACCTGTCCTGATCCTTTCGGTCCGCGCCGACGAAGGCGACAAGGTCGAGGCGCTCGACGCCGGCGCGCAGGATTATGTGGTCAAGCCCTTCGGCATGAAGGAGTTCCTCGCGCGCGTTCGGGGCCTGTTGCGGGATCGCGCGACCGAGGCCGTGCCGTCGGTCCTGAGCATCGGCCCGCTGCAGATCGACGCGGCCGACCATGCTGCCGCGATGGACGGCAGGCCCCTTCACCTCACGCGCCGGGAATTCGACCTTCTGTGGATGCTGGCCAGCCGCCGCGGGCGGCTGGTCACCCAGGAGATGATCCTGAAGGCAATCTGGGGTCCTGCCCACACCGAGGACAGCCAGTACCTGCGGGTCTACATCCGTCAGCTGCGCCAGAAACTCGGCGATGACGCCGCAAATCCGCGCTTCATCGCCACGGAACCCGGACTTGGATACCGATTCCTCGACCCGCCGGCGAACTGATCGCGTTCGGGAGCCGAAAGCAGCGAGCACACGCCGGGACGGTGGTCAGGATGATCGAGGCTGACGGCGGCAAGGCTTTCGCTCTCGATCCGGACGTCGGCAACCGCGCGACCTTTCCCGCGTTTTGCAGCGCGGTGGGCGACGCGTTGGCAACGACCTGGGCCGCCGGGATCTCGACGTCCTCGTCAACAATGCGGGCTACGGGGCTGATGGTCGATGGCTGCCACACCGAGCGCCACCAGCCGGGTGGCAACTGCCGGAGTTGCGCCCTATGCTGCCGTCAAGGGCGGGCTCGAACTGCTGACCCGCTGCAGGGCCAGGGAGTTCGGCGAGCGCGGCATCCGCGTCAGCTCCATCGCCCCGGGACCGATCCGCACCGAACCCGGCGGCATGGTCGCGAGCCTCCTGACGAAAACCGCCGGATCAAGGCCGGGAACACCGAAGTGGCCGGCGGCTGCATCATCTGAGGAACCCACATGCTCGATCACATCTTCCTGACCGTGAGCGATACGGCGCGCTCGATCGCCTTTTACGAGAGGGTGCTCCCGATCCTCGGGATCAGCGCCCGCCACGACTACGACGGCGAGCAGGGCCCGGCGGGGCATCCCGACCTCAAGGGCTTCGGTGCCAAGGGCAGGATGTTCTTCTGGCTGAAGCAGGGCACGGCTGCACCCGGCGCCGTGCATGTCGCTTTGCCGCCGGATCCGAGACGATCGTTAATGCCGCCCACGCCGAGGCTCTCGCCGCCGGGGCGACCGGGATCCATGCCCCGGGGCCGCAGCTTCACTACGATCCCCGCTACTATGCGGCGCAGGTCAGGGACCCGGATGGGTACAGCCTCGAATTCGTCTTCAAGAGCTGGCAGCAGGGGAGGTGAGCGGCATCACACGCAGGACCATTGCCATGCGCACCCATTCCCGTCGTCTTTCGGGCAAATGTGCGCGGGTGACCGGCCCCGCGCGCGGCATCGGCGGGCCATCGCGCTGGAAAATGGGGCGGAGGGGCCTGATGTCCGAACGTCTCCAGTTGCACGTATCGGCGCCGCCAGTTTGGGCCCTCCCTTGGCGTTCGGCGGCGACTGTCATCGGCGCCCAGACCAAGTCGCTGACGCCCCTCGTCGCGGAATCCTGTGCGGCGCAGCAAGCCGAAGCGTAGGCCGGGAAGATCCGCCATCTTGGCGCATCCTCGGTGCATGCCTGGGCGGTCTCGAAAGCGCTGCACCAGCAGAAGGCGAGGGGCTGGGCCCGCTTCTGTCCATGCAGGATCACCACAACCTGCTTGTCCGTGTCGTCAGAAAATGTGGCGTGATGGCACGCTGTCGGGGGGCGCAGGTCAGATCACCGGACGATCTCGCAACCAAGCCGCTCTTTGCCAGCGAAGGCACATGGCGCGTGTCCCCGCGCCCTACAGGTCGATGTGCGCGGCCGGACTTGCGGCGTGTGTGACGGGCATTTCGCAGCGGGTCAGGTTTGCAATCGCATCGATCATTCTTTCCACGCCCTGATCGGCGGAGAAGGAATTGTCGATGAGGATGTGCTGCAGGACCTCCGGCGGCACCGCGAACGGCCGATTGCGGGACAGCCGCAACCCGGCTTCTGCCTGCGTTTCGCGCCCGCGGCCCGCGATGCGCTGCGCGAGGATTGCCGGATCGGCCGTGATCTCGATCACCGCCAGCGAAGCGAAGGCCGTCAACGCGTCGCCCAGTGACCCGCGCGAGATGTTGGCGACGACCTTTCCACCGCGCCTCACGGCCGCCTGTGCGGAAGCGGGCAGGCCGTAGTGCAGGCCATGGGCGGCCCAGGTCAGGCAGAACGCGCCATCGGCGTTTGCGCGGGCGAATGCCGGGACGCTCAGCGTGTCGTGATCCTCGGTCAAGCCGTCCGGCTCCCGGGTGATGACGCGGCGCACGAAATGGATGTCGGCGCGGCCGGCAAGCGCGAGGGCCGCGCCTTTCAGCAGCGTGTCCTTTCCGGCGCCGGACGGACCGACGACCGCGACGAAGAGACCCTCACGCGACACGGTATCCTCCCCGCCAGACGGCGGCGACACGCGGCGGTCGGCCGGCCTGTGTCTGGACCCGGACCAGATCGGCGCGCAGGCCCGGAGCGATACGTCCCCGATCGGCAAGACCGGCTGCAGCCGCCGGATTGGCGGAAATCAGTCGGATCGCATGCGGTAGATCGATGTCGGCGCACTCCGGAAGCAGGAAGGCGGCCTGAACGAGGCTGAAGGGGACGTAGTCCGAGGACAGGATGTCGAGCGCGCCGGCGTTGAGCAGGTCGAGTGCCGAGACGTTGCCCGAATGGGACCCGCCACGCACCACGTTCGGTGCGCCCATCAGCACCTGCAGACCGGCCTCGCGCGACAGGGTCGCCGCCTCGATCGTCGTGGGAAATTCGGCCATCGCGATGCCGAGGGCCACACTCTCCTCGACATGGGCCGGCGTCGCGTCGTCATGGGAGGCCATGGCAATCCCGGCGGCGACGCAGCGATCGGCCAGAAGTCTGCGGTTGCGATCGGAATTTGCGGCGGAATCGGCCACCCGGCGCTCGCTGTAGGCAGCGAACTCGGCGTCGGAAAGCTTCTTCTTGCCCTGATAGTAGATGCGATAGGCCTCCAGGCTCACGAACTGGCGCTGTCCCGGGGCGTGGTCCATGAGGGAGGCCAGGCGGACGCGGGGGTTGTCCTGAAGTGAATCGAAGTGATCCACGACGTCCAGCACGGAGACTTCGCAGCGCAGATGGATGAAATGCTCGGCGCGCAGCCTGCCCTCCGCGCTGGCGGCGGCAATCGCGTCGGCCATCTCCGACATGTCGCCGGCCCCGAACTCGGTGTCGCCTTCCAGTCCGACGCGCAGCGCGTCGAACACCGTCGTGATGCCGGACGTCGCAATCTGCCCGTCATGGGCCTGCAGGGCGGCATCGAGGTTCCACCGAACCTTCGGACGCGGCTGGATATGCGTTTCGAGATGATCGGTATGAAGCTCGACACAGCCGGGAATCAGGGTGTCGCCACCGAAGTCCTCGCCGACCCGTGAATTGCCGCTTGCGATGTCCGCGATGAGGCCGTCGCGGACCAGGACGGTGCCATGGACGATCTCGTCGGCCAGCACGATGCGGGCGTGGTATGAATCTGTTCGGTGGTCATCTCGTCAATTCGCAGGCTGGGGGCCGGGCAGGCGTCGCCCGGACAGGAACATGGAAAGCGGGCGCCGTGATCGGGGGCTTGTCAGATCACCAGCTTGCGAAGCTGCTGCGAGATCAGGTCCATGACCGTGACCGTCAGGATGACGATGATCAGGATTGCCGAGGATTCCGGATAGTAGAAGGCACGAATGGACTCGAACAGGACCTGACCGATGCCGCCGGCCCCGATGATGCCGAGCACGGTGGCCGAGCGGACGTTGGATTCGAGCCGGTACAGCGAATAGGAAATCCACAGCGGCAGGACCTGGGGGATCACGCCATAGATCACCTGCTGGGTGCGCGACGCGCCGGTGGTGCGGATCGCTTCGACCGGACGCGGGTCGATCGCTTCCACGGCTTCGGAGAACAGCTTGGCGAGGATGCCGGTGGTGTGGATGAACAGCGCCATGACACCGGCAAAGGGGCCGAGGCCGACGGCGACGACGAACAGCACCGCGAACACCACTTCATGAATGGCACGGAACAGGTCCATCAGGCGGCGCACGGGCTGGTTGATCCACCACGGCGCCATGTTGCTGGCCGAAAGGATGCCGAACGGGATCGACAGGATCACCGCCAGGAACGTGCCCCACAGCGCGATCTGGATCGTGACGATCATCTCTTCGACGTAGGAGCGCCAGTCGGTGAAGTCGGGCTGCATGAAGCCCGAGGCATATTCGGCCATGTTGCCGGAATCGGTGAAGAGATAGGTCGACTGCCCCATCTCGGCCGGGCCCCAGCTGACAGCCAGGATCACGATCAAGGCCCCGAGAAGCGTCAGGTTACGCCAGTTGCGCGGCGCGCGGGCAGCTTCCGGCGCGGGAGCCACGGGCCTCTGCGGGGCCATGCCGTTCGCCACGCCATTGGTTGCGGTCTTGGTCATCGCAGGGTCTCTCCGGCCTTGAAAAGGTGCGGGAAGCGGCGGGGCCGCCTCCCGCTTCTCGAGATCAGCCGGCCGCGTTGAGCTCGGCTTCGAACTTCGCCTTTTCAGCGGTGAGTTCGTCGAGCTTGGCCTTCTTGGCATCGGCGGCGAGCGAGGCATCGGCCTCGACCTGGGCAATCGACTTGCTCAGCTCCATGATGCGGATCGGCAGCAGCTGCTTGTCGGACGAGTCACGGAACGGCGCCCACTTGAGTGCGCCCAGGATTTCCTTTTCCTCGGCGACGTTGCCGGTGGACTTGTCCGTGCCGTAGGTCAGGAAGAAGTCCTTGATCTTGGCCTTGGCGTCTTCCGGCAGATCCTTGCGCCACACGATCGGATCGGACGGGATCAGCGGCGAGCGCCAGATCTCGCGGATGTTCTCGAAGGCCTTCGGCTGGTTCTGCTTGATCAGCGCCATGTTCTCGGTGTTGTTCGCCGCAGCGTCGACCTGCTCGTTGGCGACGGCCATCGCGTTGGTCTCGTGATTGGCGTTGGTGACGTTCTTGAAGCAGGACTTCGGGTCGATGCCCTTGGCGCTGAACACGAAGGTCATCGGCACGAGGTAGCCGGAGGTCGAGTTCGGATCGCCGAGACCGAAGTTCAGCGACTGGTCGCACTTGAGCAGATCGTCGAGCGACTGGATCGGCGAGTCCTTGGGAACGATGACGACCGACCAGTAGCCCGGCTCGCCGGCGACCGGCACGCTCTGCACGAACACTTCGCCATCGGCGCGATCGACGGCTTCCATCGCCGACTTGTTGCCGTACCAGGCCATCTGCACCTTGCCGAAGCGCATGCCCTCGATGATGCCGGCGTAATCGGACGCAAAGAACGGCTTCACCTCGAGGCCGGTCTTCTCGGCCATGTCCTCGAGCAGCGGCTCCCAGGTCTTCTTGAGGTTCTGCTGGCTCTCGGTGGAGATGATGCCGAAGTTGATCGTCTCGGCCGCGAAGGCGGCAGTCGACAGAAGGCAGGCGAGCGTGGTCACCGCCAGGCTTTTCAGAGGCGCGTTCATGAGAATCTCCGAAGGATTGGAACGATCAGGCGTTCAGGTGATGGACCGCCATGCGGCTGGTCTGTCCGAAAGGCATCACGGGCATTGGCTCGGCCGGAGCATCCGGCAGAACCAGTTCTTCCGAGGCGTCACCGTAAAGCTCGGCCAGGAATGCGTTGGACAGGGCCGTCGAGGGCCCGTCGTAGACGATGCGTCCGTCGCGCATGGCGATCGTGCGCTTGCAGTAGCGGCGCGCGTATTCGACCTGATGCAGCGACACGAGGACGGTGATGTTGTCCTGGGTGTTGATGTCGGCCAGCACGTCCATGACGCGGCGCGCGGACGAGGGGTCGAGGGCCGAGATCGGTTCGTCGGCGATCAGGATCCGGGCTTCCTGGACCAGCGTGCGCGCGATCGCGGCGCGCTGCTGCTGACCGCCCGACAGCGTCGACGAGCGCTGCGCGGCCACCTGCGGAATGCCGACGCGGGTCAGGGCAGCCTGCGCCTTGTTTCTCTCGCACCGATGGAAGTAGCCGATCGTGCCACGCCAGCGCGGGACCCGGCCGAGGTTGCCGATCAGCACATTGGTCAGCACCGACAGCCGGTCGACCAGATTGAACTGCTGGAAGATGACGGAGACCGCGCCCCTGCGGTTGCGGTTCAGCCGGCCGCCCGACTGCGTGACCTCGCCGAGAACGGAGATCTTTCCCGCCTGGCCGTCGCCGGCCTCGAGGCCGGCGATATGACGGATCAGCGTGCTCTTGCCCGAGCCCGACGCGCCGATCAGCGCAACCATCTCGCCGTGCTCCAGCTCCAGGCTCACGTCGTCGAGAGCCCTGATCTTGCCGTATCGCTTCGAGAGGTTCGAAACACTGATTGCAGTCATGGTCACGGTCCCCGTTTTGCAAGTCCTACAAAGTCCGGTTGACCCGCCGACGACGGATCGGTGACGTTTCGATGAAGCTTTGTTGTCACCTTTTCCGGTCAGGCTCCGTACCGGTCCAGAAACGCCGCGGCGGACAGGCCGCGAAAGTCTTCCAGCGCGGCAAACAACCTGTCGTGCGGCCAGTCCCACCAGGCCAGCCGGTCCATCCGCTCGCCGACGCCCGGCTCGAACCGGTCACGGATCAGCCTGGCCGGCACGCCGCCGAAAATCGTGTATGGCGCGACATCCTTCGACACGACGGCACCGGCGCCGATCACCGCGCCATTGCCAACCCGGACCCCCGGCAGAACCGTCGCGCCATGGCCGATCCAGACGTCATGGCCGATCGTGACCTTGTGACTGCGGCGCCACTCGAAGAAGCCGTCCTCGTCCGCCGCGCCTTCGAAATAGTCGCCGGCGCGGTAGGTGAAGTGATGCAGGGTCGCCCGCCATGTCGGATGGTTGGGCGCATTGATCCGCACGGCCGCCGCGATATTGGCGAACTTGCCGATCGCGGCGCACCAGATCGACGAATTTTCCATCACGTAGGAGTAGTCGCCGAGCTCCACCTCGCTGACGCGCGCCTGCGCGGCGATCTCCACATACCGGCCGAGCGTGCTGTCGCTGACCTCGGCGGTGGGATGGATGAGCGGGGCATGTTCGTTGAGCTTTGTCATCAGGCAGCCTCGCGCGCCGAAAAGGCCGTAACGTCGAGCGTGCGTGTGGCGATGGCCTCGCGAACCGGACTGTCGTGGAAGATGCCGAGAATGGCGGTTCCCGCGGCGAGCTTCTCGCGGATCATCGCCACCACCACGTCGCGGTTGGTGGCGTCGAGAGAGGCGGTCGGCTCGTCGAGCAGCAGGATCGGATGGTCGGTGATGAAGCCGCGCGCAATGTTCACGCGCTGCTTCTCGCCGCCGGAAAAGGTGGCCGGCGGCAGGCCGAACAGGGCGGACGGCAGGTTGAGCCGTTCCAGAAGCGCCGCGGCGCGCCGTGTCGCCTGTTCGCGCGGGATGCCGCGCGCCACCAGCGGTTCGGCCACGACATCAATGGCCGACACCCGGGGCACCGCGCGCAGGAACTGGCTGACATAAGCGATGGAGGCGTGGCGCAGATCAAGGACCGTACGCGGATCTCCCGTCGCAAGATCGACCATCTTGCCGGACGTGACGTCGCGCACCAGGATCGTGCCGGCATCGACGGCATAGTTGCCGTAGACCATGCGCAGGATCGACGACTTGCCGACGCCGGACGGTCCGCCGAGGACGACGCACTCGCCCGGATGCAGGTCAAAGGCGACGTTGGCGACGACCGGCAGTTCGAGCCCGCCGCGCAGATGCATCGTGAAGGACTTCGCCACGCCGGAGACGCGAAGCAGCGCAGCCGTGCTGATGAGGGCAGCCGTCATCTCAGGACTCCGGGATCGAGGCAACGAGGAGCTGCGTGTAGGGGTGGCGCGGATCGTCGAGGACGCGGTCGGTCAGGCCCTGTTCGACGATGCGGCCGCTCTTCATCACGATCATGCGCTGCGACAAGAGCCGCGCGACCGCCAGATCGTGCGTGACGATCACCACCGCCAGACCAAGGTCGGCGACCAGCATGCGCAGGAGATCGAGCACGCGCGCCTGCACCGAGACGTCGAGGCCGCCCGTCGGCTCGTCCATGAAGATCAGGCGCGGATGGGTGACGAGATTGCGCGCGATCTGCAGGCGCTGACGCATGCCGCCGGAAAAGGCGACCGGCTGGTCGTCGATGCGGGCGGCGGCGATCTCGACGCGCTCCAGCCAGTCGGTGGCGGTCCGGCGGATGTTGCCGTAGTGGCGCTCGCCGACCGCCATCAGGCGCTCGCCGACGTTGGCGCCGGCCGAAACCCGCATGCGCAGCCCGTCGGCGGGGTTCTGGTGTACGAAGCCCCAGTCGGTGCGGGCGAGGAAGCGGCGCTCGGCTTCGCTGAGATCGCCAAGATCCGGGAACCGGCCGTCGCGCATGCGGTAACAGACGGTGCCCGCGCTGCGCTCCATGCGGCCGGAGATGCAGTTGAGCAGCGTCGTCTTGCCGGAGCCGGATTCGCCGACGATGGCGACCACCTCACCCGGCCAGACATCGAAGGAAATGTCGGTGCAGCCGATGAACGCGCCATAGCGGCGTTCGAGGTTGCGCACGGACAGGATGGGCTGGCTGCTCATCGTGCGTCCTCCCGGCCGGCGTCTTCCCGGTCAGACGGCAGGCCGGTCCCGCGATGGCCTTCGGTGCGGCGCGTTTCGCAATAGTCGGTGTCGGAGCAGACGAACATGCGTCCGCCATGGTCGTCCGTGACCACTTCGTCGAGATAGACGCCGCCGGCATCACACAGCGCGCAATGGGCCTTGAAGGTCTGCACCTGGAAGGGATGGTCCTCGAAGTCGAGACTGACCACGTCGGTGAAGGGCGGCAGTGCGTAGATCCGCTTTTCGCGGCCGGATCCGAACAGCTGCAGGGCCGGGGAGCGGTGCATCTTCGGATTGTCGAACTTCGGAATGGGCGAGGGGTCCATCACGTAGCGGCCCTCCACCTTGACCGGGTAGGCGTAGGTGGTGGCGATGTGGCCGTGCTGGGCGATATCCTCGTAGAGCTTGACGTGGATCAGCCCGTATTCCTCCAGCCCGTGCATCACGCGTGTCTCCGTTTCGCGCGGTTCGAGGAAGCGCAGCGGTTCGGGGATCGGCACCTGGTAGACGACGGTCTGACCGGCCTGCAGCGGCGTTTCGGGAAGACGGTGGCGGGTCTGGATGATGGTCGCCTGCGTCGTCTTCGTGGTGGTGGCGACACCGGCCACCTGGGCGAAGAAGGCGCGGATGGAGACCGCGTTGGTGGTGTCGTCCGCGCCCTGGTCGATGACCTTGAGCACGTCGTGCGGACCCAGAACGGCGGCCGTCACCTGCACGCCGCCGGTGCCCCAGCCATAGGGCATCGGCATTTCCCGGCTGGCGAAGGGCACCTGATAGCCGGGAATGGCGATCGCCTTCAGGATGACCCGGCGGATCATCCGTTTGGTCTGTTCGTCGAGATACGCGAAGTTGTAGGCGGGGAGGGCGTGCGCGCGGGTCATTCTGCGGCCTCGCTGAGCGTGTCGTGATCGTCGGCGGTCGCCTGTTCCTGCTCGGCGCGCAACGTGCGCAGGAGGTCGAGCTCGGCCTGGAAGTCCACGTAGTGCGGCAGTTTCAGATGCTCGACGAAGCCCGTCGCCATCACGTTGTCGCAGTGCTCCAGCACGAATTCCTCGTCCTGCGCCGGCGCCAGTCGCTGCTCGTCGAACTCGTCGGCGCGCAGCGCGCGGTCGACCAGGCTCATCGCCATTGCCTTGCGCTCGGACTGGCCGAAGACGAGGCCGTAGCCGCGGGTGAAGCGCGGCGGCGTGTCGGCCGAGCCCTTGAACTGCGAGACCATCTGGCACTCGGTCACCCGCACGCTGCCGATGGTGATGGCGAAGCCCAGTTCCGGCACCTCGACCTCGATATCAACGGTGCCGATGCGGATCTCGCCCACGAAGGGATGGGTACGCCCATAGCCGCGCTGCGTCGAATAGCCGAGCGCCAGCAGGAAGCCTTCGTCGCCGCGCGCCAGCGCCTGCAGCCGCAGATCCCGGCCGACCGGATATTCGGTCGGCTCGCGGGTCAGGTCGGCGGGCTCGTCATCGCTGAAGACATCCGGCTCGATCAGGCCCTGATCGTCGAGAATGTCGGTGACCCTCGGCGCGGCCGCATCGGCCTCGCGCTGCCGGCGCAGACCCTCTTCGACCGGTTCGTCGCCGGCCATGGCCGGGTCGATCAGGCGGTGGGTGTAGTCGAAGGTGGGTCCGAGCAGCTGTCCGCCGGGAATGTCCTTGAAGGTTGCAGACACGCGGCGTTCGAGACGCATGGCCCCCGTGTCGATGGGCCTTGCATGGCCGAAGCGCGGCAGCGTCGTGCGATAGGCGCGCAGCAGGAAGATCGCCTCGATCAGGTCGCCGCGTGCCTGGCGAACGGCCATCGCTGCCAGATCCGGATCATGGAGCGAGCCTTCCGCCATGACCCGGTCGACCGCCAGCGAAAGCTGGCCGGTGATCTGCTCGAGCGTCAGCGCCGGCACGGCGCGATCGCCCCGGCGACGATCCGCCATCAGACGATGCGCATTGGCAATCGCCGCCTCGCCGCCTTTCACCGCGACATACATGGCTCAGATCTCCGTGCTGGTGATGCGGGTGGTCCGCGGAAGGGCCGCGATCGCGCGGCCCGCCACGAGGATCACGTCGAAGCCGAGCGGAAAGCGCTGGGCGTTGCCGGCCATCGCCTCGACAAAGCCGTCCGGCAGTCCGGTCGGCGCGAGCGTTGCGGTGGTTTCGATCCCCGGGCCTTCGAGCGTCAGGGGCACGCCGCTCTCAAGGTCGCCGACCGGCAGGAGCAGCGTCACCGAGCGATCCGGATAGGACGAGGTGCCGATGGCAAAGCGGTCCCAGCTTTCGACGGGGCCAGCCTTGGAAAGCACGGCGAAGCTGGCGTTGCCGGGCGCGTCGGCCACCGGCGCGCCGGTGTGAAAGACGAGCCAGGCACCAGCCTCGGCACAGTCTTCGGCTTCGAACCAGACCGGCGTGTCGTGGTCGGCAAGGGCGGCGAGGATGGCGCTTGCCCCATGGTCGAGCGGTGCCGGTGCGCGGGTGACCGGGCCGAGATCGATGATGCGGCCCGGATGGGCCAGCGCATCCATCACCGCGCGGAAGACGCCCTGCGCGTCGAACACGGGGTCGGAGAAGCCGCCCTCGTAGATGGCCGGATTGGCACGGACGTCCATCAGTCTTCCCCTCGCACCATGGTGAAGAAGTCGACGCGCGTTGCCTCGGTCTCCTCGGCGCGCACCGCGCGATCCGCCTCCCGGGCGGCAAGGGCAGGGGCGATGACATCCCGGTCGATCCGCGCGGCCCACTCGGCGCGCTGGGCCATCGCGCCGAGATGCGCGAAGATGCGGGCCTTCTCCATGTCGCGGCCGAGAATGACGGCGTGGCCGACTTCGCCGCTCTCCAGCTTGACCGAAGCGCGCGTCACGGTTGCTTCGCCGAGATTGAACGGCGCGCCGCTGCCCCCGGCACGACCGCGCAGCATGACCATGCCGATCTCGGGCCCGCGCACGGGAAAACACTCCGGAACGCCGCCGAGCGCGCGATACCGCTCGGCAAGCAACGTGGCCTCGCAGGTTGCGAGCACGTCGAGCCGGTGTTTATGGTTGACCTGATCGGCTTCGTTCAGCATCCGTGCATCCATGTTGTCTAATTGTCTGGACAACCAATCTGGATGTGGTTTTAACCTGCTGACGGTGACGTCTGTATGACACCCGGTGTCATTGTCATGAGGATCGCATGAGCCCGTTCGAAGACGGCGTTGCCCGGTGGCGGCGCGTGGCAGATGAAATTCGCAGCGCGATCGGCGAGGGGGCGATCGTCGATGTCCTGCCGTCCGAGGTGGACCTGGCAGAGCGCTACGGCGTCAACCGTCACACCGTCCGCCGCGCGATCGCGTCGCTTGCGGCGGAAGGGCTGCTGCGCGCCGAGCGTGGGCGGGGGACGTTCGTCAGCGCCGCGCCAAAGCGGGCGGTCTACCCGATCGGGCCACGCACACGGTTTTCCGAAAGCATGCTGAAACAGTCACTGGAGCCTTCAGGCCGGCTGATCCGCTCGGAGCGGGTCGTCGCCGACACCGTACTCGCAGGGCTCCTGGAACTGCGGCCGGGCGCACCGCTCCACCGACTCGACAGCCTGTCGGTGGTGAGCGGCATGCCGATGTCGCGCTCGGTCTCGCATTTTTCGGCGGAGAGGTTTCCGGGCATCATCGATGCCTATGCCGAAACCGGCTCGATCACGGCGGCGCTGGCGCGTGAGGGGGTCACCGACTATCGCCGACGCGAAACGCGTCTGACGGCCGAACGGGTCACGACCAAGGATGCGGATCTGCTCAGCTGTGCGCCGGATGCCATCGTGCTGATCAGCACGGCGGTCGATGTCGATCTGGAAGATCGGCCGATCCAGTCTATCCGCACGAAGTTCCTGGCCGACCGCATGGAACTCGTCCTGGGCCCGCCGGATCAGTCCGCAAGCGGACTTTAGGGTGAAACGGACCCCGCGCAGCCCGAACCTGCCGAACGCCTTCCGATCCCGCCTCCCGATCGGCGTCCGGAACTGACTCCACTAGGGCGCCGTGCGACGCCCACCGAACCTGTCGCCGCGCAGGCGGAGGCGCGGCAGGCCCGGTGTCGTCCAGGCGCCCAGCTTCGTCGCGGCCGGGCCTCGCGCTCGTACTCGACGGACGTCCCGCCGGACCGGAGCACCTTGCGCACCGCGACACCTGCAACTCACGGCGGATCAGCCGTGATTGGGCTCCCCGCGCACGAAGACCTCGCAGCGGATCCGTGCAAGCATGTCCCACCCGTCATCCCCGCTCGCCCGTCTCGATGCCCGACCGGGCAGTGCCGTCGGATCACCCCCGAGGGGTCAGAAACACCGAAACAGAGCAGAGAGCTTAACAGCCTGTTGAAAAGACAGGGATTTATGCACGATCAACCACTTGTGGGGCAAGTGGCGGAGCGGACGGGACCGGGGTCGAACGTTCTCTGGTT
>NZ_MCRJ01000043.1 GCF_001720135.1 Methylobrevis pamukkalensis | reverse complement strand
AAATTAAAGCGATTTAGTGCGCCCATTTCATAATCGGGCGCCGCCACGCGGGGAAAACCGGGCAGAATTGCCCGCCCCGCGCGCCACTGCGACAAATTGGCCTTGTGCCAGTTGGACGAAAGGAGAAGGCCGATGCCTGCCACCCCGACCGCATGCGATGCCTCCGCGCCCCCGCACGCCCCCGCACACTTCTATGGTGCATTGCACAAACGGAGTCGGCGTCCGCACGCTCTCCGGCAGGTCCTGCGGCAGGCGCTCGCGGCGGTCCTGACCCTTTCCATGCTCGCCCCCGCGGCATCGCGGGCGGCGGAGGACGAGATCCGCCCGCTCGCCGTCTCGCAGATCGCCCCCGGCGTCTTCGTCCATCAGGGCGTTCACGGGCTGATGACCGCCGAGAATGGCGGCGCGATCGCCAATGTCGGCTTCGTGGTCGGAGAGGACGCGGTGGCCGTGATCGACACCGGCGGCAGCCTGCGCGAGGGTCGCGCCCTGCTGGCCGCGGTGCGGGCGGCGACGCCGCTTCCGGTCCGGTATGTGATCAACACGCACATGCATCCGGATCATGTGTTTGGAAACGCGGCCTTCGAGGGCCTGGGCGCCGAGTTCGTCGGTCACGCGCGACTGGCTGCAGCGCTTGAGGCACGCGGGGCGCATTATCTTGCCGCCAACCGCGACCTGATGGGCGACAGGCTGCTCGCCGGCGTGCGAATCGTGCTGCCGAGCCAGCCGGTCGACGGCAGCGTCGCCGTCGATCTCGGAGGCCGGATCCTGCGGCTCGATGCCTGGCCGGTCGCCCATACCGACAACGACCTCACCGTTTTCGTGCCCGATGCCGGCGTGCTTTTCACCGGCGACCTCCTGTTCGTCGAGCATCTGCCCTCGGTCGACGGGTCGTTGCGCGGCTGGCAGAAGGTCATCGACAGCCTCCTGGCGATGCCGGTGAAGGCCCTTGTTCCGGGCCATGGTCCGGTGCCGACGGCCTTCCCCGAGGGCTTCGAAGCGGAGCGTCGTTACTTCGACGTGCTCGCCACGGATCTGCGTGCCGCCATCGACGCCGGCATCCCGCTGTCCGAGGCGGCGAAGACGGCCGGCCGTTCGGAGGCGGCGAACTGGGTGCTGTTCGACGAGTTCAACACGCGCAATGCCACGGCCGCCTATGCCGAACTGGAGTGGGAATGACACGCTGCCCGTGACGATGCGTCGCGCCCCGACAGTCATGCAGGGCCTTGGCGCGGCCGCAGACGGCCGCATGATCGCTCAGGGCAACATGCGGCACCGGAGGTGGCGCCCGATCCGGCGGCCCGAGAACCGATTCGTTTCACGTCTGCGTCATCGCCCGCGACTGCGGCGTGGCATCGGCCGGGTCTTGTGTTAGAGTTTGCTCAAATAAAGAGGCCGCGCGACGGCCGACATCGAGGGAGGTGACGACCGCCATGATCGCATCCGGACATCTGTTGCGCCGCGCGGCGCCTGTGATTCTCGCCCTTGCGCTGGCGACCGGCCCGGTCGCGCGGCGGAAGAGCCGACCGAGACCTGGACGGGCCTCGTCACCGACGTCTTCTCCGATCGGCCGATGCTGAATGGCGAGGGCATCATCACGCTCGGCGCGCCCTACCGCGCCGAGGATGCGGCGATCGTGCCGATGACCCTCGATTTCGCCCTGCCCGAAGGCGACCCGGACCGGATCGTCAAGGTCACGCTGGTGATCGACGAGAATCCGGCGCCGGTGGCCGCGACCTTCACGCTCGGCGAGACGGCCGCGGTCGGCCACATCGAGACCCGTGTGCGCGTCAACGCCTACACCAAGGTTCACGCCGTGGCGGAAACCGGCAACGGCCGCCTGTTCGTCACCGAGCGCTTCGTGAAGGCGTCCGGCGGCTGCTCGGCGCCCGCCAGCAAGGACCAGGCGCTGGCGCTGGCCGACCTCGGCCGCATGAAGTTCCGCGAGTTTCCCGCGGCGGCCGGCGGCGGTGACCTGCTGCGCGAGGCGCAGGTGATGATCAAGCACCCGAACAATTCCGGCCTGCAGCGCGACGACAATTCCTACGGCTACATCCCGGCCCGCTTCATCAACGAGTTGACGGTCAGCCAGGGCGACGAGATGATCCTGAAGATGGAAGGCGGCATCTCGATCTCCGAAGATCCGAACTTCCGCTTCTCCTACCGCTCCAACGGCGCGACCATCTCCGTGAAGGCCACCGACACCGACGGCGTCGCCTTCGACGGCACCTTCCCCCAGTCGGCCCGCAGCGGCACCTGATCCGGCTGTCCCGGCATCCGCCCACGAAAAAGGCGCCGTCCCCTGGGGGCGGCGCCTTCTGTCTGTCGGGGTGATCCGGCGAGAACTCAGAAGCAGCGCATTTCCGCTTCGGCCTGGGCCCGGCGCAGGTCGCCGATCGAGGCCTTGGATTCCTCGGTGGAGCGGAACACCGCGCCCTTTTCGCCGGAGACGAGGCCCATGCTGATGAAGGTCGAGGCCTCCTCGTAGCGCGTGTAGGGCACGATCGTCGCGATGACGTCGATCGAGCAGGAACAGCGCCTGAGGGAATCGACGGTCTCGCCGTTCACCTTCATGCAGCCGAACACGTAGTCGGCGCGCACGTCGGTCGGATAGTCGTTGATGAATTGCTGGGTCTGCCCGAGGGCCGGCGTCGCACCGACCGCTGCCGCACAGAACAACCAGATCGCAAGGCTAGCCTTCAAGGTTTTCCTCCCGGATCGATCTTGTCCGTCGATTGCCGCCGTGCCCCTCTTCGCGCCATCAATACAGGAGCCGGCCGAGGTCGCGGGTTACTTTTTCGTCATCTTGGCGACGGGCAAGTCTGCGACCATTCTGCCTGCTTGTACACCGCCCGTGCATTCCTGCCCTTCGCCGCCACGCGCGCGGAATCGTTGCGCCCGCGCCGGGAAGCCCTACGGCTTCGCCACGACTGCCGTGTTGAAACGGCCGAATTGCCCGAGGGCAACGCCTTTCCGGCGCGACATTGAAAGCATCCGTCTCCATGACCGACCTTGCGGCGATCTCCCCGCCCCTCTCCAGCGCGCTTGTCCGGCGCGGATATGACGCACTGACGCCGGTGCAGTCGGCGATGCTGGATCCGGCGCTCGCCGGCACCGACCTGCTCGTCTCGGCCCAGACCGGCTCGGGCAAGACCGTGGCCTTCGGCATGGCCATCTCGTCGGATCTTCTCAACGAGGCCGGCACCTTCCGCTTCGCGGTCGGCCCGCTCGCCCTCGTCATCGCGCCCACCCGCGAGCTTGCCCTGCAGGTGCGCCGCGAATTCGAGTGGCTCTATGCCGACACCCGCGCCGTGATCGCCTCCTGCGTCGGCGGCATGGACATGCGCAACGAGATTCGCGCGCTGGAGAACGGCGCCCACATCGTCGTCGGCACCCCCGGCCGCCTGCGCGACCACGTCACCCGCGGCTCGCTGGACCTCTCCGACATCCGCGCCGTCGTGCTCGACGAGGCCGACGAGATGCTGGACCTCGGTTTCCGCGAGGATCTGGAGTTCCTGCTCGGCGCCGCCCCCGCCACCCGCCGCACGCTGATGTTCTCGGCCACCGTGCCCTCGCAGATCGCCAAGCTCGCCCGCGAGTTCCAGCGCGACGCGAAACGCATCTCGCTGGCCGCCGAGCGCACCCAGCACGCCGACATCGACTATCGCCTGATGCCGGTGCTGCCGCATGAGCGCGAGAACGCGATCATCAACGCCCTGCTGCTGTTCGACGCCGAAAACGCCATCGTCTTCTGCTCGACGCGCGAGGCGGTGCGCCATCTGGAAAGCCGGCTCGCCAACCGCGGCTTTTCCGTCGTCGCCCTGTCGGGTGAACTCAGCCAGCAGGAACGCTCCGGCGCGCTGCAGGCAATGCGCGACGGCCGGGCGCGGGTGTGCGTGGCCACCGACGTCGCCGCGCGCGGCATCGACCTGCCGAATCTCGACCTCGTGGTCCATGCCGACCTGCCGTCCAATCCCGACACGCTGCTGCACCGTTCGGGCCGCACCGGCCGGGCCGGGCGCAAGGGCACCAGCATCGTGATCGCCCCGCAGCACCGCCGCCGCAGCGCCGAGCGGCTGCTGGCGCGCGCCAGCCTCACCTTCACCCCGATGATGCCGCCGAGCCGCGCCGACATCCTCGAGCGCGACCGCACGCGCCTGCTGGAAGATCCGGTGTTCACCGAGGCGGTCGGTCCGGACGAGTCGGGCTTCATCGCCGAGTTGCTCGCCCGGCACTCGGCCGAGGCGATCGCGGCCGCCTATCTGCGCCTTTACGAGAAGCACCGGCCGACGCCGGAATATCTCACCGAGATGACCATGCCGCCGCCCTCGGCCATGGTCGGCGAGCGGCCCGAGACGCGCTTTTCCGGCGGCACCTGGTTCCGCCTGTCGCTCGGCCGCGACCGCGGCGCCGATCCGCGCTGGCTGCTGCCCATGATCTGCAAGGCCGGCAAGATCACCAAGCGCGAGGTCGGCTCGATCCGCATCCTCGAGCGCGAGACCCGTTTCGAGATCCACCCCGAGAAGGCCGACGCCTATCTGCTCGCGATCACCCGCGGCGACGGCGTGGAAAAGGGCGTGACGATCACGCCGATGGGCCCGGGCGAGGACGGCGGCGCCGACGACGGCCCGCGCCGTCCGCGCACCGAGCGCCCCCGCCGCACGCCCGCGCCTGCCGGCGCCGAAGGCAGCGGCGAACGCAACTATGCCCCCCGCCCCCCGCGTACCGACAGCCCCAAGCGCAAGGACGGCCCGAAGCCGGGCGGCCCCTATGCCGGCCCCCATTCTGGCAAGCCGAAGCGCGACAAGCCGCGCGCCCCGAAGACCGGCCGCAGCTGAAACGCCGGCGTCGGTCCCCCGTGAGGCGACTGGCCGCAAAGCCACGAACAGAAAAGGCGAGGCGCCCGAAGCGCCTCGCCTTTGTCGTTTCCGGACGATGGGATGTCCGGACCGTGTGCTGTCGCCGAAGACCCGGCCGTCGTCTCAAGGTGTCATTCCCGGCCGTGGCGCGCAGCGCCGCGGGGAAGGGAATCCAGAAGCCAGCGACTGAATTCGAACGCTGCTTTCTGGATCCCCTTTCCTCCCCGAGCTGTCGCTCGCTCGCCGGGGATGACATCAGACCAGTCGATCGGCAGGGGGAGCGATCGTCTCAGACGAGTTTCTGCACGTCCGCTTCGAGCTCGGCCATGTAGGCGGCGAAGGTCTCGGGCTCGTGGAATGCCTTGGTCAGCTCGACGGCCCAGGTCGGGCGGCGCAGGGTCAGCTTCATGAAGGCGGTCGGCACGCCGATCTTGGCGATCAGGTGGTTGCTGACCTTGAACGGCAGGGCTTCCTCGACGAAGAAGTCGTTGCCCGGGTTCGCGGCATTGAAGGCCGCAAAGGCCTTCGCGGCCTCGGCATAGCTGTCGGACGCGACCAGCTCGTCGAGACGGGCGAGGAAGGCGGTGAGCGGCGTGCCCTCGGCACTGCGGATGGCGGCGGCTGCTGTCATGGCGAATTCTCCCCAAAAGGTTTGTTGGCGTGGTCGACATTATGCCACGTACCAGATGCCATATACCACGCGGCGACGCGCGGGGAGATGGATATCGGCGAGAGGCGGGTCAAGATGGGTGCTGTCAGGTTCGCAAGCGACTGCGCACCGCGGCCGGGCTCCGCCCCCCCCCCACCGTCCTCGCCGGGCTCGACCCGGCGATCCAATGGCCACACGGCATCCCCTGCAACGCGATGGAAAAACGCCGATATGACAGCCGGTTGGATCACTCCTTGCGGAGAGGCCAGTGGATTGCCGGGTCAGGCCCGGCAAGGACGGTAGAAAGGCTGAATTCAGCCTCTGGTGCGGGCGGCGGGGATCGAACCCGCAAGGCCGAAGCCGAGGGATTTTAAGTCCCTTGTGTCTACCGATTCCACCACGCCCGCGTGCGCCTGTTGTCCGACGGCGACCTTCGATCGGTCAAGCGGGGACGGCAGATGTCCATGCGACGAAGCGCTCCCGCAGCGACCCCAGCCGCCGCAAGCCCCACCCCGCGAACCAATCTTTCCCCCTACCCCAGCGTCCCCTTGCTGATCGGCGGCTGGAAGGTCAGGCCCATGTCCCAGGGGAAGTAGATCCACGTGTCCTGGCTGACTTCGGTGATGAACGTGTCCACCAGCGGGCGGCCCTTGGGCTTGGCGTAGACGGTGGCGAAATGGGCCTTCGGCAGCATTTCGCGGACGATGCGGGCGGTGGAGCCGGTGTCGACGAGGTCGTCGATGATCAGTACGCCCTTGCCCTCGCCGCCGCCGAGCGCGGTGATCTTCGGGTCGACGCCCTTCAGCACCACCAGCGAGCCCTGTTCCTTGTATTCGTGATAGCTGGCGACGCCGACCGTCTCGATCACCCGGATGCCGAGTTCGCGGGCGACGATCGCCGCCGGCACGAGGCCGCCGCGGGTGATGCAGACGATCGCCTCCCATTCGCCCTGGCCCGAAAGGCGCCAGGCGAGCGCGCGCGCGTCGCGGTGAAACTGGTCCCAGGAAACGGGAAAGGCCTTCGGCTGCGGGGGATGCTCGTCGCTCATCATGGGGTCCTGTCAGATGATGTCGGTGTGGTCGGGCGCGGCCACGCCCCGTGCGCCGGCCACTTGGGCCAGCATGGCGCGCACGGCGGCGGCGGCGCGGGCGAGCGCATCGCCATCGCGCGAGCGCACCACCAGCCGCGTGGAAAAGCCGGCGGCGGAAAATCGCGGATAGCTGCCGATCGTCACGTCGGGATGCAGCGCCTGGATCGCGCCCAGCGGCTCGGCGATCCAGCCCTCGCCGAACGGGCAGTCGATCGTCTCGGACACGATCACCCGGCCGGTGGTCAGCGTCGGCGTGATCGCCTCCAGCATCGCCTCCATGATCTTCGGCACGCCGGCCATCACGTGGACGTTGCCGAGGCGGAAGCCCGGCGCCTTGGAGACGGGATTGTCGATCAGGTCGGCGCCGGCCGGGATCCGCGCCATGCGCAGCCGCGCCGGGGTCAGGTCCTCGGGGCGGGCGTAGTGGGTGGAAAGGATCGCCCGCGCCCGCTCGTCGATGTCGATGGTCACGCCAAAGGCCGCGGCGATCGCGTCGGCGGTGATGTCGTCGTGGGTCGGGCCGATGCCGCCGGTGGTGAAGAGATAGGTGTGGCGGGCGCGCAACTCGTTCACCGCGCCGACGATGCGGTCCATGTCGTCGGGCACGACGCGGATCTCGAGGAGATCGATGCCAAGCTCGGTCAGCCGCGCCGCGATCGTGCCGGAATTGGTGTCGCGCGTGCGCCCGGACAGGATCTCGTCACCGATGACGAGAACGGCGGCGGTGACCGCGCCGTCTGCGGCTGCTCCCTCGGCGTTCACGGCGATCTCCCCCAGCGCTGCACGGCCGCGGGCAGAGGCCGGCGGGCCCGTCCCCCGGGGCATGACCCACGGAGCGTTCGATGCTCTCTAGAACATTTCGCGCGGCTGTGGAATGACCCGGAATGGCTGCCCGGCGCGGCCACCCGCGTCTTCGCCTTTGAATTTCGCGCCAAGGCACTCTAGAAGCCGGCAAGGCCGTCGCGCGCCGGCTGTTGCGCGCCAAGGATCCACCAGCGTGCCGGACGACATTCCCGCCGATCGGCCGGGCGCCCCTGCCCCGGCCGCCGCCCCGATTCCCCCGACGCCCTTCGCCCGGCACGTGCGCCGCACGCTGGTGCTCGCGCTGCCGATCGTGGTCTCGCGCGCCGGCGCCATGCTGCTGATCACCACCGACACGCTGGCCGCCGGCCATGTCGGCACCATGGAGCTCGCCGCCATCGCGCTCGGCCTGTCGCCCCAGCTGGTGCTGTTCATGGTGATGATGGGCGCCCTGCAGGTGACGGTGATGCTGGCCGCCACCGCGCAGGGCGAAGGCCGGCCGGAGCGGATCGGCGCGGTGCTGGTGACGGCGATCCTGCATGCCTTCGTGCTCGGCCTGCTGACGATCCCGCTCGCCTTCCTGTCGGAGGCCTTCTTCCTCGGCATGGGCCAGGAGCCGCAGCTTGCCGCCGAGGCCGGCGCGGTCGCGATCACCTATGTCTGGGGCGTCCCCGGCTTCATGGCCTTCCTCGTCACCGCAATGGTGATCGAGACCGCCGGCAAGCCGGCGGTGGCAACCGCGATGATCCTTGCCGCCAATGCGCTCAACATCGGCCTCGACGCGCTGCTGGTGAACGGCCTGTTCGGCGTCTTTCCCGAAACCGGCGCGGTGATGGCGACGGCCACCACCTCGGTGCTGCGCTGGGGCCTGATGCTTGCGGCCTTCGCCTATGTGCTCGTGCTGGCGCGGCGCCGGGGCGACCCGTGGCGCCTGCTGCCGGCCCTGAGAAATATCGGCAATCAGCTGCGCACCGCCGGCGGCGAGAACGGCCGGATCATGCGCCGCCTCGGCCTGCCGATGGGCCTTGCCCAGGGCGTGGAAAGCGCCGCCTTCAACACGCTGGTGATGATGGCCGGCCTGATCGCCCCGGCCGTGCTCGCCGCCCATCAGGCGACCATGACGGCGGTGACGCTGTCCTACATGACGGCGGTGGGCTTTGCCGGCGCCGCCGCCATCCGCGTCGGCAATGCGCTGGGCGCCCGGAATGCCGCCGACGTGCGCCGCGCCGCGTGGACGGCGATCGGCTTTGGCGGCGGGACGGCGCTGGTCAGCGGTCTCCTGCTGTTCACCCTGCCGCGACAGATCGCGCCGCTGCTCGCCAGCGACCCGGCGCTGCTCGGCCCGCTCGCCGACGCGCTGCGCGTTGCCGGCGTGGTGGTGATCTTCGATTCGATGATGGGCGTGTCGCTCGGCGTGCTGCGCGGCGTCGGCGATGCCTGGCGGCCGCTGATCCTGCAATGCCTCGCCTTCTGGCTGGTGGCGATCCCGGTCGCCTGGCTCTGCACCCTGCGGCTCGATCTCGGCGCCGCCGGCCTGCAGATTGCCATCCTGTCCGGCGTCGCCGTGTCCTTCCTGCTGCTCGCCCTCAGGATCGTCGACCGGACCCGCCACCTGCCGGGCGTGGCGCGCTGAGGACACTCGTCTCACTGCCTTCTGAAGGAAGCGTCCCATGCGATTTGCCGCCCCGCTCGTCACCGGCCGACTGGTCAAACGCTACAAGCGCTTCCTCGCCGACGTGATCCTCGACAGCGGCGAGGAGGTGACCGCCCATTGCGCCAATCCCGGCTCGATGCTGGGGCTCAACCCGGCGGGCGCGCGGGTCTGGCTGTCGCGCTCGGATGATCCGAAGCGCAAGCTGCCGTGGTCCTGGGAGATCCTGGAGGTGGACGGCGGCCTCGTCGGCATCAACACCGGCCATCCCAACGGCCTCGTCGCCGAGGCGATCGCGGCCGGCAGCATTCCGGAGCTTGCCGGCTATCCCCTGCTGCGCCGCGAGGTGAAATACGGCCGCAACAGCCGCATCGACATGCTGCTTTCGGGCGGCGGCCGCCCGGACTGCTATGTCGAGGTCAAGAATGTCCACCTGATGCGCCAGCCGGGCCTTGCCGAGTTTCCCGACAGCGTGACCGCGCGCGGCGCCAAGCATCTGGCCGAACTCGGCGACATGGCCGAGGCCGGCTTCCGGGCGGTGATGGTGTTCCTCGTCCAGCGCACCGACTGCGACCGTTTTGCCCTCGCCGCCGACATCGACCCCGCCTACGCCGCCGGCTTCGAGATCGCCACCCGGCGCGGCGTGGAGACCCTCGTCTACGCCTGCGACATCACTCCGGAGGGGATCGAGGTCACGCGGCGTATCGCCGTCTGAGGCGAAGGCAGGGAGCGCAATCGATGGCACGGCGCGCGGACAGTGGCGAGCATTACGTCATCGGCCTCTGTGACGCGATACTCGGCCGGACGGCCGAACGCCAGAAGCGGTTCGCATTCCTGCTCGGCGACCCGGGCCGCACAGGCCGGCGGGTGCGGCTCCCAGTCGATGCCTGGTATGCGGATCTTGCGCTCGTCATCGAGTATCACGAGCGCCAGCATGGCGAGGCGGTTCCGCATTTCGACAAGCCGGGGCGGCTGACGGTGAGCGGCGTCCATCGCGGCGAGCAGAGGCGGCGCTATGATGCGCGCAGGGCGAGCATGTTGCCGGAGAACGGCATTGCGCTCGTCGTCATCCGTCACGACCATCTGGTCGTCGACCCTCGCGGCAGGCTGCTACGCTAGGCAGAGGAAGACCGGATTCGCCTCCGGCACCTTTTGACGACAGAGCGAATTGTCTTGCCCCTCCGTGACACCCACACGCGGCAAGGATAGCTCACGAGCGAGGATGAAAATCCCCGCGGGAAGGGCTATATCGGGGGAAAGGCGGAGCGATCGGCAGGACCGGTGCGACCCGCCACCCGTACCGATCCCCGGCCCCGCGCCGGCCCTCGCATGGAACGATCATGGTCACCTACGTCAGCGCCGAGACGGCGCCGCTTCGCAACACCGGCAGCATCCGGCTCTACGGCCCCGAGGGCTTTGCCGGCATGCACCGCGCCGGGCGCCTCGTTGCCGAATGCCTCGATGCGCTCGTCGACATCGTCCGCCCGGGCCTTGCCACCCAGGCGATCGACGACTTCGTCCGCGATTTTGCGAACGACCACGGCGCGCTGCCCGCGACGCTGAACTACCGCGGCTACACCAAATACACCTGCACCTCGATCAACCATGTGGTCTGCCACGGCATTCCCAACGAGAAGCCGCTGCGCGAGGGCGACATCGTCAACATCGACGTGACGCTGATCGTCGACGGCTGGCACGGCGACGCCAGCCGCATGTATGGCGTCGGCCCGGTCAAGCGGGCGGCCGAGCGGCTGGTGGACGTCACCTACGAATCCCTGCTGCGCGGCATCGGGGCCGTGCGGCCGGGCAACACCACGGGCGACATCGGCGCGGCGATCCAGACCTATGTGGAAGGCGAGCGCTGCTCGGTGGTGCAGGATTTCTGCGGCCACGGCCTCGGCCAGCTCTTTCATGACGCGCCGAACATCCTGCATTACGGCCGCCCCGGCACCGGCGTGGAACTGCGCCCCGGCATGATCTTCACCATCGAGCCGATGGTGAACCTCGGCCGGCCGCATGTGAAGGTCCTGTCCGACGGCTGGACCGCCGTGACCCGCGACCGCTCGCTCTCGGCCCAGTTCGAGCATTCGGTCGGCGTCACCGACACCGGCTGCGAGATCTTCACGCTTTCGCCCAAGGGCCTCGACAAGCCGCCGATCATCGCCGCCTGACGCGGACGGACGCGTCTGAAACCGTGCGTTGATGCCGAATCTGGTCCAGACTGCACCAGGGGCATCGACATGCGCCGTCCCGGCTCCCGGCCGGGCGGCGCCGAACGATGCGGCGGGTCTGCGATGGAGCGGGAATGGGCGGCTTCGACGACGACGGCAAGACGAACCTCCCGCACTATCACGGTCACCGCGACCGGCTCCGGGCGCGTTTCCGCGAACAGGGCCCGGCGAGCCTCGTCGACTACGAACTGCTCGAACTCCTGCTGTTCCGCAGCATCCCGCGGCAGGACACCAAGCCGATCGCCAAGGCGCTGATCGCCGCCTGCGGCTCGTTTGCCGAGGTGATCGGAGCCTCCGAGGCGCGGCTGAGGGCGGTGCCCGGCGTCGGCGACGCGGTCGTCACCGATCTCAAGCTGGTCCACGCCGCCGCCCAGCGGATGATTCGCGGCGAGGTGATCGGTCGCACCGTGCTCGGCACCTGGTCCAGCGTCATCGACTACTGCCGCGCCGCCATGGCCTTCGAGGAGAAGGAGCAGTTCCGCATCCTGTTCCTCGACAAGAAGAACGCGCTGATCATCGACGAGGTGCAGCAGGTCGGCACCGTGGACCACACGCCGGTCTACCCGCGCGAGGTGGTCAAGCGGGCGCTGGAACTGTCGGCGACCGCGATCATCCTCGTCCACAACCACCCTTCCGGCGACCCGACCCCGTCGCGCGCCGACATCCAGATGACCCGCCAGATCATCGACGTCGCGCGCCCGCTCGGCATCGCCGTGCACGACCACATCATCGTCGGCCGCGACGGCCATGCCAGTCTCAAGGGCCTGCAGTTGATCTGAATGCGGGCAGCGCCTGCCCATTCGGTGGCTGCGTTTCCCGTCAAACTGTCTACTATGATCGCAACGCCCAAAAAACCGGCGCGAATGCGGGAATGCAAATGCCTAATCGGCGCCCTTGCGCACCTGCATCCTTTCCCGGTTAGTATAGGCCGACGAACACTCGCGGCGACGCAGGGCCTTGAAAGATCGCGAAGAACCGATCGCGGCGCGCGGCGTTTGAACAAGGTGGGAGGCTTTACCGGTGCGTGCGGTCCGCGGCGCCGGCAGCCTCCCTTTCAAGGAGGCAGGGGAATGGCGGGATCGGTATTCGACGAGATGAACGGCGTCGACGGCGCGTGCCGCTCGGCCTACGGTCTCGTCAAGTCGTGGCTCGAGAATGCCGACCCCGCCGTGATGAAGCAGCGCCAGCAGGAAGCCGAATTCCTGTTCCGCCGGGTGGGCATCACCTTCGCGGTCTATGGCGACGCCGCCGCGGAGGAACGGATCATCCCCTTCGACATCGTGCCCCGAGTGCTCAACGGCGGCGAGTGGAACACGCTCTCGCGCGGCCTCGTCCAGCGCGTCAAGGCGCTGAACATGTTCCTCGCCGACATCTACGGCCCCTGCGAGGTCGTCAAGGCCGGCATCATCCCGCCGGACCTCGTCTACCAGAACCCGGCCTTCCAGCCGGCGATGGTCGGCGTCAAGCTGCCCCACGACATCTTCGTCCACATCGCCGGCATCGACGTGATCCGCACCGACGACAAGGACTTCTACGTCCTCGAGGACAACGCCCGCACGCCGTCCGGCGTCTCCTACATGCTGGAAAACCGCGACGTGATGATGCGGCTGTTCCCGGATCTGTTCGCCGAGCACCAGATCCGCCCGGTGGAGAACTACCCGGACGAACTGCTGGCGACGCTGCGCTCGGTCGCCCCGAACTCGGCGCCCGCCGAACCGACCGTGGCGCTGCTGACGCCCGGACCGTTCAACAGCGCCTATTACGAGCATTCCTTCCTCGCCGACCGGCTCGGCATCGAGCTCGTCGAAGGCCGCGACCTGTTCATCAAGGACAACGTCGTGTTCATGCGCACGACCCAGGGTCCCAAGCGCGTCGACGTGATCTATCGCCGTCTCGACGACGACTTCCTCGATCCCCTCGCCTTCCGGCCGGACTCGATGCTCGGTGTGCCGGGCCTGATGAGTGCCTACCGCGCCGGCAACGTCACGCTCGCCAATGCGGTCGGCACCGGCGTTGCCGACGACAAGGCCGTCTACACCTACATGCCCGACATCGTGCGCTTCTTCCTCGGCGAGGAGCCGATCCTCAAGAACGTGCCGACCTGGCGCTGCCGCGAGCCGGACTCGCTGAAATACGTGCTCGAGCACCTGCCCGAGCTGGTGGTCAAGGAAGTGCAGGGCTCCGGCGGCTACGGCATGCTGGTCGGTCCCAAGGCCGACCGCGCGACCATCGAATCCTTCGCCGAGAAGCTCAAGGCGGCCCCGGACGACTTCATCGCCCAGCCGACGCTGGCGCTCTCCACCTCCCCCACCTTCGTCGGCGAGGGCGTGGCGCCGCGCCACGTCGACCTGCGCCCCTTCGTCCTGTCCGGCGCCGACAGGATCCGCATCGTGCCCGGCGGCCTCACCCGCGTCGCGCTGAAAGAGGGATCGCTGGTCGTCAACTCCAGCCAGGGCGGCGGCACCAAGGACACCTGGGTCATCGAGGAGCCCTCCGGCCAGACACAGAGCCAGAGCCAGACACAGAGCCAGTCGCAGTGACGCCCAGACCTTCGTGACCGGAGTGAATTCATGCTTTTGAGCCGCCATGCCGACAGCCTCTTCTGGCTCGCGCGCTACATGGAGCGGGCGGAGAACGCGGCGCGCATTCTCGAGACCGCCTCGCGCCTCGCCTCGGTGCCGAACGGCGACTCGGTCGACCGCAACGAATGGCGGGCCGCGATTGTCTCGACCGGCTCGCAGGAGGCCTTCGACGCGCTGTTCGACGAAGCCAGTCCCTCGGCGGTGATCGAGTTTCTCGCCTTCTCGCCGCAGAACTCGTCGTCGATCCGCTCCTGTTTCGAGACGGCGCGCAACAACGCCCGTTCCGTGCGCACGGCGCTGACCATCGACGTCTGGGAGAGCATCAACTCCACGTGGCTGGAGCTGAAGCGCTACCAGGGCAGCGGCATGTCGCGGCAGGAACTCGGCACCTTCCTCAATTTCGTGAAGGAAGCCTCGCTGCGCTTCGACGGTTCGGCCTATCGCACGATGCTGCGCAACGACGCCTACTATTTCCTGCGCCTCGGCTCCTATATCGAGCGCGCCGACTTCACCGCCCGGATCCTGCTCGCCCGCAGCCAACTGTTCGACCCGGAGCGCGAGACGATCAGCGGCAGCCTCGAATATTACCAGCTCTCGTCGCTGCTGCGCTGCGTGTCGTCGCTGACCAGCTATCACTGGGTCTACCGCGAGAGCCTGCGCCCGCACCTGATCGCCGACCTGATGATCATGCGCGAGGAAATGCCGCGCTCGCTGGCCAGCTGTTATGAAAACATCGCACGCTTCCTCGACAATCTCGCCCGCGACTACGGACGCCACGGCAAGAGCCAGCGCTCCGCCCGCAAGACGTTGAGCCGCCTGCAGGAAGCCGACCTGTCGGCCCTGACCCGCTCCGGGCTCGACGGCTTCCTCTCGGAATTCATCGACGAGAATGGCCGCCTCGGCGCCGCGATCGGCGAACAGTATCTGGGGTAACGGCCGTGTCCATGCGCCTGAAGGTGTTCCACGAGATCACCACCACATTCACCAAGCCCGCCAGCTACGTGATCCAGAAGCTGCGCATCAGTCCGCGCACCCAGGGCGGCCAGTATGTCCGCGACTGGCGGATCGACATCGACCACGACTGCCGGCTGGAAAAGGCGAGCGATTCCTTCGTCAACCACACCCACACCTTCACCATCGAGGGACCGGTCGACAGCGTGACGGTGACGGCGACCGGCGACATCGACGTCGACGACACCAGCGGCGTCGTCGAGCGCGGCCCCAAGCAGCTGCCGCTCGGCCTCTACCTGCGGACCACGCCGCTGACCGAACCGGATGCGGCGATCAGGGCGCTGGCCGAAGAGATGCGCGGCGAAGGTGCGAGCCCGCTCGACCATTGCCATGCGCTCATGGCCGTCCTCGGCGAGCGGATCGCCGATGCCGAAGCCAGCGTGAATCCGGCCGACGTCGGCCCCGCCGCAAAGGTCCTCGCCGCCGGCAAGGGCTCGTCGATCGACGTCGCGCATGTGTTCATCACCGCTGCCCGCATCCTCGGCCTGCCCTCCCGGCTGGTGTCGGGCTACATGTACGATCCCGACCATCCCGAGCGCGGCAACCGCGCCTGGAGCGAATGCTACGTCGAGGATCTCGGCTGGGTCGGCTTCGACCCGCTGTTCGACCGCTGCCCGACCGATTCCTACATCCGGATTGCCTGCGGCCTCGACTGGCTCGGCGCCTGTCCGCTGCGCGGCTCCTCCACCGGCCTCGGCGACAGCCACACCACCAGCCGCGTGCGGGTCTCGCCGGCGCGGTGACGCCGTTTCCCCAGCCGCCATCTCCGTTCCGGAGAAGAAATTCCGCCTGTATGAATTGCCGATTCGACTATCCCTCGGGCATGCCGGCACGTTAAATCGCGCCATGGCTGGTCCGGGCGCGCGTCGCCTTCGGGCCGAGGGGGAGAAAACCGGAAATGACCTATTGCGTCGGGATCCTGGTGCGTGAGGGCCTCGTCATGATTGCCGACACGCGCACCAACGCCGGCCTCGACAACATCGCCACCTTCCGCAAGCTGCATGTCTTCGAGAAGCCCGGCGAGCGCATGGTGGCGATCGCCAGCGCCGGCAATCTCGCCGTGACCCAGGCAGTGGTGTCGCTTCTCCAGGAAGGTTTCCAGACCGAGGAGCATGGTCCGGTCGAGACGATCTGGTCGCAGCCGTCGATGTTCAAGACGGCGCAGTTCGTCGGACGCGCCGTGCGCGAGGTCTACCGCATTGACGGGCCGGCGCTGGAGCAGAACGGCGGCAGCTTCGAGGTGTCGATGCTGCTCGGCGGCCAGACCGCCGGCGCCGGCTGCGGCTGTTCATGATCTACCGCGCCGGCAACTTCATCGAGGCCACCGAGGACACCCCCTACCTGCAGATCGGCGAGCACAAATACGGCAAGCCGATCCTCGACCGCGCCATCACCTTCGGCACGGTCATGGAGGACGCGATCAAGATCGGCCTGATCTCGATGGATTCGACCATGCGCTCCAACCTCGGCGTCGGCATGCCGATCGACCTGATCACGGTGCGCCGCGACGAGGTGAAACACGACATCCACTACCGGATCGAGCCGGGCGAACCCTATTACCACGACCTGCGCGAACGCTGGTCGGCGGCGCTGCGCAAGGCCCACCAGAACATCCCGCGCCCGCCCTACGGCGGCTAGAGCATCGGCCCGAAAAGTGGATTGCCGCTTTCGGAAAAGCCGATGCAGATCAACGATCCAAAGCACCGTATCAAGTCTTCTATCTGATCCGGAGCTCTAGAGCGGGTTCGCCGCCTGCATCGCCCGGGCATAGGCGACGATCCGCGCCGCATCGGCGGGGTCGAGCCCGTCGACCGGCGCCATGGCCGGGTGGCGGCCGCGGGCCGGGGCACCCTGCAGCATCGCAGCCGTCCAGCCGGCGTCGTCGAGCGTCCGGAACCGCGCGCCCAGAAGCGCGGGGCCGTGCTCGCTGCCGACAAGGTCCAATCCGTGGCAGTCGGAACAGCGCTGGGCATAGACGAGCGCGCCGCGCCGGGCCGCGTCGTCGAGCCGCGCCGGCGCCACGGTGGCGTCCCCGGCCGGCTTGTTCGTGCCGGACAGGAAGCCGTCCAGCGAGCCGATCGCGATCATCGCGACGACAATCCCGATGTAGATCACGAGATGCTTCGCCGCATCCCCGTCAGCCGGCCGAGAGATCGTCGAGGATCGGACAGTTCGGCCGATGGTCGCCGTGGCAGGCGCGGGCGAGACCGGTCAGGGTCTGGCGCATCGACTGAAGCTCGGCGATCTTCGCCTCGATCTCGGCAATGCGCGCCTCCGCCAGCGCCTTCACGTCGGCGCTCGCCCGGCCGCTGTCCTCGTAGAGCGACAGGAGATGGCGGCAGTCCTCGATCGAGAAGCCGAGGCCGCGCGCCCGGTGCAGGAAGCGCAGCTTGTGCACGTCGGTCTCGTCATAGTCGCGATAGCCGTTGCCCCGCCGCGACGGGCGGATGAGGTCGATTTCCTCGTAGTAGCGGATCGTCTTTGCCGGAAGGCCGGAGCGTTCCGCCGCCGTGCCGATGTTCATCTTCGCCGTCCTCTCGGGCGCCTGCCCCGCGGCCGTGCGGGTCGCCCTTCCGCCGGATGCGTCCGGCAGGTGTCAGCACAAAGATAATCATCACCGCGCCGGATCGCCAGCCGTAGCAGTCGACCGGGACCGCTCAGTGCAGCAGGAAGTCCGCGTCCACCTTGCGCCACAGCCGCGGGCCGATCAGATGCAGGTGCCCGACCTCGACCGAATGCAGCGGTCCGTCGAGTTTCGTGTGCCAGAAATCGAGGAAGCGCTTCAGTTCGGGAAACTCCGGCGCGAGATCATACTGCTGCCAGACGTAGCTCTGCAGGATCGCGGGGTGGTCGGGCAGATGATAGAGGATGTTGGCGGTCGTCAGCCCGTAGCCTTGCAGCTGACGGCGGAATTCGCTGGAAACCATGGCCTTCTCCCTGGCTGTTGCCACGTGGCCGGCATCGCTTCGGCCAAGTCCGATTAAAGCGGCCACGACGAGAAGAGTCACAGGAAAATTTTAACGAATTACCAATTTTATAGAGCCGGATCAATCAGTTAGCAGCATCTTTCGGAGAGTGCTGCCACGTTGCCCCGCCCGCCTCCGCCGGCCGGATCGCCAGCGAGGCGCCAAGCGCCAGCAGCCCGGCGATCGCGCCCGCCGCAAAGATCCACGGCGCTCCCAGGGTGAGCGCCGCGCCGTCCGCCCCCCTCGCCGATGCCGTGGACGGCGGCCACGAGCCCGGCGAGCGCCGCGCCCAGCGCATAGCCGGCCGACTGCGCGGTCGGAAGCAGGGCCGCGGCCAGGTCGCGGTCCTCCCGTCCGGCCGCCGCCATGACGTGATGCGACAGGAACGCCCAGTTGACGCCGAAGCCGGTGCCGACCAG
Organism: Methylobrevis pamukkalensis; assembly: GCF_001720135.1. Classification (GTDB taxonomy): domain Bacteria; phylum Pseudomonadota; class Alphaproteobacteria; order Rhizobiales; family Pleomorphomonadaceae; genus Methylobrevis; species Methylobrevis pamukkalensis. The sequence goes on along the minus strand of NZ_MCRJ01000043.1, from coordinate 12,905 downwards.
CACCTGTCCGAGGATCACTGTCGTCTGACTGCCGAGCGGAATGCCGATGGCGGTGGCCGCCAGCCCCACGAACAGCAGCAGCGGCCCGAGGCGAATCATCGGCAGTGACACCGCCACCCGCGACAGCGTCGCCACCACGATCGCCGCCGCGCTCCACGCCAGCGCGAGGATCGAGACCGTGAACCCGGCCAGCGCCGCGCCGTAGCCGAACACCTGCTGCATGGTCAGCGCGAGGTAGACCGCGACGGTGGCCTGCCCGACCGGCATCAGCACCACCACCCAGAAGGCCGGGCCGAGCGGCGTGCGCAGGCCGAAGGCGCCGCGCGGAAACAGCCGGCTGGCGGCGCCGCGATCAAGATGCACCGCCAGCGCCAGCCCGCCGAGGGCAAGGCCGAGCAGGCCGGCCACCGTCATGGCATCGCCCGCCAGCACCGCGAAGCTCGCCGACAGGATCGCCGCCGCGACCAGCCCGAGCCGGCCGAGCGGCAGGGTCTGGCCGCTGGTGTCCCGGGTCGCCGGATCCCGCCGCGGCACGCACTGCGGCACGAGGGCGGCAAACAGGGCGATCAGCGGCAGGTTGATGAGAAAGGCCGCGCGCCAGGAGACGTGCTCGGCCAGCAGCCCGCCGGCGAGCGGCCCGGCAAAGGCGGCGAGCGCCCAGACCACCGCCTCGGCGCCGAAGATCTTCGGCACCAGCCGCGAGGGAAACAGCTCGGGAATCAGCGCGTAGCAGATCGCGGCCAGCACCCCCTCGCCCAGTCCCGTCAGCACCCGCCCGGCGATCACCGTCATCATGTCGGGCGCCGACGCCGAGACGGTGGCCCCGGCCGCGACAAGGCCCGCCGCGGCGAGCAGCGCCGTGCGCGCACCGAATCGCTGCTTGATCCGCCCGCCGGCCGCCCCGCCGACGATGGCGGCCACGAGGAACACCGAGAAGGCGAGACTGATCAGATGCACCGAACCAAGGTCGAGCACCGCGCTCGGCATGGTCGTCGTGACGATGAAGTCGTTGAAGGCATAGAGCCCGACGCCGAGGCAGAGCATCACGGTGGCCGGCGCGCGGCCGTCGTCGACGAGCATGCGCCATGTGGCCGGCCCCTCCCCGGCGGCGATGTCAGGCAGCATCGCGCAGCCAGGCGCGCGGATCGCGCCGCGGCCCGGCCTCGCCCGACAGGGCGGCGACCAGATCGCCGACCGCATCGAGCGAATGGATCGGCCGGAACTCGTCCACATGCGGCAGCATGGTGCGGATGCCGGTCGCCTTCGCCTCGAAGCCGTCGAAGCGCAGCAGCGGGTTGAGCCAGATCAGCCGTCGGCAGGAGCGGTGCAGCCGGTCCATCTGCGCGCCGAGATCGTCGGCGGCGTCGCGCTCGAGGCCGTCGGTGATCAGCAGCACGACCGCGCCCTGGCCCAGCACCCGCCGCGACCAGAGCCGATTGAACGTTGCCAGATTGGTGGCGATCCGCGTGCCGCCCGACCAGTCCACCACCGTGCGCGAACAGGCGATCAGCGCCTCGTCCGGATCCTTCAGCGTCAGCTGCCGGGTGACGTTGGTCAGCCGCGTGCCGAACAGGAAGGTGTGCACATGGCGGCGCTTCTCGGTCATCGCGTGCAGGAAATGCAGGAACAGCCGCGAATACTGGCTCATCGAGCCGGAGATATCGACCAGCGCCACCAGCGGCGGATGCACCACGCGGCGGGTCGCGAATTTCAGCGGGATGAAATCGCCGCCGCTGCGCAGCGAGGCCCGCAGCGAGCGCCGCGCGTCGATGATCCGGCCCCGGGCGGAGCTTTCCGTGCGCCGCGTCCGCACCATGTCGGCCGGCATGGCGAGGCGGCGGATCTCCGCCATCGCCCGGGCGATCTCCTCGGCGCTCATCTGCGCGAAATCGCGGGTCTGCAACACCTCGCGCGACGACATGGTCAGCCGCGCGTCGATCTCCAGATCCGGCTGCTCGACGGTGCGGGCCGGCTCCTTGTCCTGAAACAGCGCTTTTGCCACCCGCGCCGCGCCCGCCTTCGGCTTTTCCTCAGCCATCCGCGGCGGCGCGACCGGCGAGAGCATCGCCAGCATCTTCTCGACGAGCCCCCGCGCCCGCCACCAGGTCTCGAAGGCCTCGTGGAAGACGATCCGGTGCTCGCGCTTCTTCACGAAAACCGCGTGCAGCGTCCAGTAGAGATCGTCGCGCCGGGTGATGCCGGCGACCTCGACCGCCTCCACCGCGTCGATCACCGCCGCCGGGCCGACCGGCAGGCCGGCGGCGCGCAGCACCCGCGCGAAATGCACGATGTTGTCGACGATCCGGCTGCCGCCCTCGGGGCCGGCGCCCGCCTGCGGCGTGTCCATGCCGCTCACCCCGCCGCGACCTGACGGCGGATCTCCTCGACGAGCCGTCCGGCTTCGGAGCCACGCACCCGGGCGATGTCGTCCTGATACTTCAGGAGCACGCCGAGCGTGTCGGACACCATCGCCGGGTCGAGGGCCATCTGGTCGAGTTCGGCAAGTGCCGTCGCCCAGTCCAGCGTCTCGGCGACGCCCGGCGCCTTGAACAGCTCCATCGACCGCAGCTTCTGGACGAAGGCCACCACCTCGACGCCGAGCCGCTCGGACGCGCCCGGCACCTTGCGCGCACGATCGCCAGCTCGCGTTCGGCATCCGGATAATCGACCCAGTGGTAGAGGCAGCGCCGCTTCAGCGCGTCGTGGATCTCGCGGGTGCGGTTGGTGGTGACGATGACGATCGGCGGCTCGCTCGCGCGAATCGTGCCGAGTTCCGGGATCGTCACCTGGAAGTCGGACAGCACCTCGAGCAGATAGGCCTCGAAGGCCTCGTCGGCGCGATCGAGCTCGTCGATCAGCAGCACCGGCGCGCGGCCCTCGATCGTCGGCTCCAGCGCCTGCAGGATCGGCCGCTTGACGAGGAAGCGCTCGGAAAAGACGTCCTCGGCCACCGACGTGCGGTCACGGTCGCCGGAGGCCTCCGACAGGCGGATCTCGATCATCTGCGCGGCATAGTTCCACTCGTAGACCGCGCTGGCGACGTCGAGCCCCTCGTAGCATTGCAGGCGGATCAGCGGCCGGCCGAGTTCCTTCGCCAGCACCTTGGCGATCTCGGTCTTGCCGACGCCTGCCTCGCCTTCGAGGAACAGCGGTCGCCGCATCGTCAGCGAGAGATACAGCACCGTCGCCAGCGCCCGGTCGGCGACGTAGCCGGCGCGATCCAGCATCGCCAGCGTCTCGTCGATGGAGGTCGGGAGGGAGGCGGCAGGCGACATGCGGCGGCTCTTTCCTGGCTGGGGAACGGCTTACCGCCGCTGTCCGGTTTGCCGGACCATATCCCATCGCGGCGCGGTTTGCCCACCCGGCGAAAGGTCCTGCCCGCCCGGGCGTGCCTCAGGGCTGCGGGACGATCCGGCCGTCCTTCCAGGTGTAGAGCGCATAGCCGGGCCGGTTGGAATCGCCCTTGGCGTCGAAGCGGATCTCGCCGAGAACGGTCTCGGGCCGCCCTGCGGCAATCGCTGCGGCCACGGCGGCGCCGTCCGTCGATCCGGCCGCCGCAACCGCCGCAGCGTAGACCTCGATGGCGGCTGCGGCCCGGTCGCGATAGGTCTCGTGGCCTTCGTCGGCACCGATCAGCCCTTCCGGCGCGGAGAACACAGAACGCGCGGCAACCGCGCTGCCGACCGAGGGAAAATCGTCCAGCATCAGCGCGTCGCCGCCCACGATCAGCGGCAGCGGGCCGATGGCGCCGAGATCGTAACCGATCTGCGCGACGTCGCCGTGGTAGGCGCCGATCAGCACGACCTCGGCCCCGTCGGCGGCGAGCCGCGCGGCAAGGCCGGAATAATTGCGCGCGCCGGTCTCGAAGGTCTCGATCAGCGACGGCGCGCCGCCGGCCTCGCGGAAGGCGGCGAGCGCAGCGTCGGCCAGGCCCTGGCCGTAGCCGGACCCGTCGGAGAGGAAGGCGACATCGTCGCCGCGATGGGTGTCGGCCAGCCAGCGGCCGAGAAACGTGCCCTGCGCGTCGGCGCGCGGCGCCAGCCGGAAGATCGTCGGCCCGGCCCGCTCATCGGTGAACTTGGCGCTGATCGCGCCGGGCGAGATCGCGACGATGTCGTGGTCGGCGTAGACCTGCGCCGCCGCGCTCGCCGCGCCTGAGCAGAGGTGGCCGACCACCAGCTTCACCCCCCGCCCCACCAGCTGGTTGGCCAGCGCCTCGGCCTTCGCCGCGTCGCAGCCGTCGTCGTACACCTCGACGACGAGCGTCTCGCCGCCCACGGTCTTCAGCCCCTCGGCCACCTCGCGGGCGCCCGCGGCGGCCGCCTCGCCGAGCGGGGCGAACTGGCCCGTCAGCGGGGCTGCAACAGCGATGCGGATCTCCGCCATGGCCGGGACAGCAAGGACAGTGAGGAGACTCGCGGCAAGAATCAACGGCCGCACGCTCGCGCGACCACCCGGACGCGGGCGCATCGTCTCTACGGACGGCCCGGCAGGGCTTCGAGCGAAACGGGCGACCCGGCTCTGCGTCGTCATGGGTTGCAAGGCCCCGATTCTCCCTCGTCGTCGCCGGCCCGGTCACGGCCGGACAGGCGCTGTGCCTCCACCCTATCTGCGCGCCTCGCAAAGCAAAAGGCCCGCGGCGGATCTCTCCGCGCGGGCCCCCTGCAGGTCACGTCAAACGACGGACGACGGGATCACTCCATCTGGGAGTAGGTCGTCTTGCCTTCGGCGTTCTTACCCCAGACATACATCGTGTAGTCGGCGTCCTTGCGGTCGCCGTTCTCGTCATAGGCGAGGGTGCCGATGACGGTCTCGATCGCCTCGCCCTTGTGGAGGGCGGTGGCGACCTCCTGCGGGTCGGTGGAACCGGCCTCGGCGATGCCGGCGGCGATCACCTGCAGGGCGGCGTAGGAGTAGAGCGTGTAGGCTTCCGGCTCGAAGCCGGCGGCACGGAACTTCTCGACCGCGGCGCTGGCGGCCGGGTTCTTGCGGGGGTCCGGACCGAAGGTCATCAGCGTGCCTTCGACGGCCGGACCGCCGATGGCGGCGAACTCGTCGGAGGTGATGCCGTCGCCCGACATCATGATGGCCTTGAGGCCCTGGTCGGCCGCCTGGCGGATCAGCAGGCCGCCTTCGGTGTGCAGGCCGCCCCAGTAGATGACTTCGACGTTGGCCGCCTTCATCTTGGAGATCAGCGCCGAGAAGTCCTTCTCGCCGACGTTGATGCCTTCGTACATCACTTCGGTGACGCCGGCGGCATTCATCGCCTTCTTGGTCTCGTCGGCGAGGCCCTGGCCGTAGGTGGTCTTGTCGTGGATGACCGCGACGGCCTTGCCCTTCAGCTTCTCGGCGATGTAGGTGCCGGCAACCACGCCCTGCTGGTCGTCGCGACCGCAGGTGCGGAAGGTGTTCCACAGGCCGCGGGTGGTGAAGGTCGGGTTGGTCGAGGCCGGGGTGATCTGGAAGATGCCGTTTTCGGCGTAGACGTCCGAAGCGGGGATCGACACGGCCGAGTTGAAGTGGCCGATCACGAAGGTCACGCCTTCACCGACGAACTTGTTGGCGACCGACACGCCCTGCTTGGGGTCGGAGACGTCATCGCCGAGCACGACCTTGATCTGCTCGCCGTTGATGCCGCCAGCGGCGTTGATGTCGGCGGCCGCCTGCTCGGCGCCCTTCTGGAGCTGCGCGCCAAAGGCAGCGTTCGGGCCGGTGAGCGGGCCGGCGACGCCGATGACGATTTCGGCCTGCGCCGAGGCGCTGAACGCCAGACCGGCCGCAAGCACCAGACCGGACAACAGATACTTCTTCATGACTGCATCTCCCGTTGCATTTCGGGAGCCCTCCCGCGGGACAGGCTCCTGTTTCCCGAGGCGGCCGGCGCGTCCCGATGGAGCGCTGCCGGACGCCTGCGAAAGTCCCAGCTCCGGCGGGTCGCCGGCGCGTCTTCAGCTGTTCCCCGGGCAACCGTTCGAGGGCGTGCCCGCCCCGTCCCGATCGCCCGCCGAGGCCGGGCTTGCGGGAGACGATGCCCCCTGCCCGGTCTTCGTTCGATCGGCCGCCCGTGGTCAGGCGGCCGTGCGCTCCCGCCAGCTCAGCGGGCCGCTTCTTTCATAGAGCCAATAATACTGCGACACCATCTGTCCCGTGCGGGTGTAGCGAAAACCGGCCGAGGCGATCAGCGCCACGATGGCGGTGTCGATGAGGTAGTAGCGCAGCGAGAGCAGCGTGCCCTCGAACATCGAGAAGTGGATGAAGCGCACCGCGACGCCCAGCACCAGCGTGTAGGCCAGCAGCGAGCCGTAGCTGCGCCAGGTCAGGGCGCAGGCCCGGCCCGTCATCCAGGCGAGCCATCCGCCCATCACTACGGTGACGAGCAGGAAGAGCCAGGCCGACGGTTCCTCGTAGAGAATGCCCTGCATGTTCATGGTCTCCCGGTCAGTGGTGGCCGCCTTCGAGATAGGCGGCGCGGACTTCCGGATTGGCGAGCAGTTCCTTGCCCGTACCCGACATGGTCACGAGCCCGTTGACCATGACATAGCCGCGGTGGGCGAGCTTCAGCGCGTGGAAGGCGTTCTGCTCCACGAGGAACACGGTCAGTCCCTCGTTGCGGTTGAGATCGCGGATCGCGTCGAAGATCTGCTTGACGATCAGCGGCGCCAGACCGAGCGAAGGCTCGTCCAGCATCAGGAGGCGCGGCCGCGCCATCAGCGCCCGGGCGATCGCCAGCATCTGCTGCTCGCCGCCGGACAGCGTGCCGCCGCGCTGCGCCGCCCGCTCCTTCAGCCGCGGAAACAGCGTGAACATCCGCTCCACGTCCTCGTCGAAATACCTGAGGTTGTCGAGCGAGGCGCCCATCTGCAGGTTTTCCAGCACGGTCATGCGCGGGAAGATCCGCCGCCCCTCGGGCGACTGGGCGATGCGCAGCCGGGCGATCTCGTGGGTCGGCATCCGCGTGATGTCGCGGCCGTCGAAGGTCACGGTGCCGGTGCGCGCCTGCGGGCTGCCGAAGATCGTCATCATCAGCGTCGACTTGCCGGCGCCGTTGGCGCCGATCAGCGTGACGATCTCGCCGGGATGGACATCGACGTCCACGCCCTTCAGGGCGATGATGTTGCCGTAGTAGGTCTTGACGCCGCGCACGCTGAGCAGGGGCGGACCCTGATGACCGACCGGCATGTCCTGGGTTTCGATCACCGCCGTCACTGCTGCGCCTCCTCGGTCACGACGTCCAGCGCCTGCTCGACCTGTTCGACCTCCTCGTCGTCGACGCCGAGATAGGCGGCGATGACGCGGGGATCGTTGCGGACCGCTTCCGGCTTTCCGTCGGAGATCTTGGTGCCGTATTCCAGCACGACCACGTGGTCGGAAATCTCCATCACCACCGACATGTCGTGCTCGATCAGCAGCAGCGAGGTGTTCTCGTCGCGGCGGATGCCGAGCAGCAGTTCGTTGAGCTCGCCCGATTCGCGCGGGTTGAGGCCGGCGGCCGGCTCGTCGAGGCAAAGGAGTTCCGGCTCGGTGCACATGGCCCGGGCGATCTCCAGCCGGCGTTGCGCGCCATAGGGCAGATCGCCGGCCGGATCGTCGGCCCGGTCGTAGAGGCCGATCTTGTTCAGCCAGTATTCGGCCCGCTCGATCGAGTGCTTCTCGGCCTTCTTGTAGCCGGCAAAGCCGAGCACGCCGAGCACGGTCATGCCCGAGGCGATCATCAGCGGATTGTGCTGGGCGACCAGCAGGTTCTCCAGCAGCGTCATGCCGGAGAACAGGCGGATGTTCTGGAAGGTGCGCGCGACCTTGGCCTTCGCCGAGATCTTGAAATCCGGCATCCGTTCCAGAAGGAAGGGCTTGCCGTCGGCATGACGCAGATGGAGCATGCCCTGCGTCGGCTTGTAGAAGCCGGTGATGCAGTTGAACACCGTGGTCTTGCCGGCGCCGTTCGGGCCGATGAGCGCGGTGATGTCGCCGCGCCCGGCCTTGAAGGAGAGGTCGTTGACCGCGACGAGGCCGCCGAAGCGCATCGTCACGTGCTCGACCGACAGGATCGGATTGGTTTCCCAGGACGGGATCATCTCAGCCATGTCAGCCGTGCCCTTCCTGAACGAGGCTGCCGGAGACGGACTTCTTCTCGTGGAGGAAGGCCGTCGGCTCGCGGTTGCCGACGAAACCGCGCGGCTTCCACACCATGATCGTGACCATGGCGAGGCCGAAGATCAGCATGCGGAACTGGTCGGGATTGAACTCCGGTCCGAACACGGCCTTCAGGAAGGACAGCTCGCGCAGGATCTCGGTGCCGCCGATCATCGCCGCCGCGGCGATGGCGACGCCGACCATCGAGCCCATGCCGCCCAGCACCACGATGGCGACGATCACCGCCGATTCGAGGAAGACGAAGGATTCGGGCGAGACGAAGCCCTGGCGCGCGGCGAAGAACGATCCGGCGAAGCCGCCGAACATCGCCCCGAGCGCGAAGGCCGTGAGCTTGGTGTTGGTGGTGTTGATGCCGAGCGAGCGGCAGGCCACCTCGTCCTCGCGCAGCGCCTCCCAGGCCCGGCCGATCGGCAGGCGCCGCAGGCGCAGCGTCACGAAGGCGGTGAACAGCGCCAGCGCCAGAATCAGGTAGTAGAGGAAGATCTTGTAGTAGGCACTCGACGGCGGCAGATCGAGGATCTTGCCGATGTAGGTCGGGTCCGCGACGTTGAAGGTGATCCAGCCGAAGATGTCCACCTTCGGGATCGACGAGATGCCCGCCGAACCGTTGGTGACCTCGCGCCAGTTGATCAGCACGAGCCGGATGATCTCGCCGAAGGCCAGCGTCACGATGGCGAGATAGTCGCCCCGAAGCCGCAGCACCGGAAAGCCGAGGATCACGCCCCACATGGCCGCGAGAATGCCCGAGAGCGGCAGCAGCAGCCAGAAGGAGAAGCCGAAGTGGGAGGAGAGCAGCGCATAGGAATAGGCGCCGACCGCGTAGAAGGCGACATAGCCGAGATCGAGCAGGCCCGCGAGGCCGACCACGATGTTGAGGCCCCAGCCGAGCATCACGTAGATCAGGATCTGGATGCCGAAATTGTCGACCCACTTGATCGACTGCTGGTAGCCGAGCATCGACACGATGATGACCGGGTAGAGCAGCAGGAAGGCCAGCCCGATCGTCTTGAAGTTCCGCTTGAAGAAGGACTCGTCCGTGGAGGCCGGACCCGCGTTCGCCTTGCGGGTCACGAGCGCCGGAAAGACGAAAGCCTTCAGCAGGAAGCGGCCGATCACCACGATCGCGACGATCACGATCACGATGCCCCAGCGGTTCTCGACCACCAGCTGGTTGTTCATGTTCTGCTCGGTCTTGAACCCGATCAGCGGTCCGAAGACGCCGAGCGCGATCACCCCGGCGAGCACCGCGTCCCTGGCCGCGGCGGCATAGTTTGGCCCGGCGACCGGGCGCTCCATCTCCGCGCTCATGTCACACCTTCTCGACTTCGGGACGACCGAGGATGCCCTGCGGCATGAAGATTAGCACGATCGCGAGGATCGAGAAGGCGGCGACGTCCTTGTAGTCGATGGAGAAATACCCCGACCAGAAGGTCTCGATCAGGCCGATCAGGAGGCCGCCGAGCACCGCGCCGGGCAGCGAGCCGATGCCGCCGAGCACCGCTGCCGTGAAGGCCTTCACGCCCGGCACGAAGCCGTCGGAGAAGTTGACGACGCCGTAGTACATCAGGAACAGCGTGCCGGCGACGGCGGCCAGCGCCGCGCCCATCACGAAGGTCAGCGAGATGGTGCGGTCGACGTTGACGCCGAGCAGCGCCGCCATCTTGCGGTCCTGCTCGCAGGCGCGCTGCGCCCGGCCGAGCGGCGTCTTCTGCACCACGTACCAGAAGCCGGCCAGCAGCACGGCCGTGACGACCATGATGATGATCTGCTTGTAGGACAGCGTCACCGCGAAGCCGTTGCGCTCCATGAGCACGATCGTGTCGGTGACCATCGGCGGAACCGGCTTGTTGCGGGGGCCCTGCGCGACCTGGACGAAGTTGGACAGCACGATCGACATGCCGATCGCCGAGATCAGCGGCGCGAGGCGGAACGAGCCGCGCAGCGGTCGGTAGGCCACCCGCTCGATCGTCCAGCTCATCAGGCTGGTCAGCACCATCGAGACGACCATCACGATCAGCAGCGCCAGCGCCACCGAGGCCATGCCGAGCCATGTCGTGAGAATCAGGAAGAAGATCAGGCGATGAACGCCGAGACCATGAACACGTCGCCATGGGAGAAATTCACCATGCCGATGATGCCGAACACCATCGTATAGCCGATCGCGATGAGCCCGTAGATCGAACCGAGCGTCACGCCATTGATCAGCTGCTGAAGGAAGATTTCCATTCGTCAGCGCCCCTGCCAGATGCCGCGGCTTATGCCGTCGTGCGTTCTTGTCGCATCATTGTTGTGCGTGCCGGCTTCATTAGCAAGCGGCGCCGTGCAGTACAATCTCCAAACCGTGCAATTGCGCGGGATAACCCGCAATCACGGGACAAAATGAAGCGTCATTCACAATTTCGGTGACTATCTCCGCCGTACGGAAAATACCATGTGAATGGCCCTATCGCCGAGAGGCGATTCCGCGCCGTCCCGGCCGCGGCGGACACGGACAAGGGCCCACCGGGCGCGTCCGGCCGGTTTTTTGGGCGGGCGGTCATTCCATCTTAAGGGGGACATGCCTATTTCAGGGGGTGACGCCGTGCGCGCCCCCGCGGCGGCGAAGTGAAAGCCGGCCGCCGCCATGTCCAGACCTCCCGGTCCCTTTCCCGTCGATCCTGCCGCCGCCCGTCCTGTCTTCGCGCCCGCGGATTCGCCGAGCTTCCGCAACGCGCTGGCCCGTGTGCCGGCCGCGGTCGTGGTGGTGGCGACCGATGGTCCGGCCGGGGCCGGCGGCTTCACCGCCACGGCCTTCACCTCCGTCTCCGACGATCCGCCGACGATTCTCGTCTGCCTCAACCGCAAGAGCGCCCAGAACGAGACCTTCCGGAACAACGGTGTGTTCTCGGTGAACATGCTGGCGGCCGAGGACCAGGCGATCGCCAACGATTTTGCCGGCTTCACCAAGCTGCCGGCACCCGAGCGCTTCCGCGCCGGCGACTGGACACGCGGCATCACCGGCGCGCCGATGCTGCTGCGCGCCCGGGTGAGTCTCGACTGCGAACTGGTCGACATCAACCCGGTAGCCACCCACAACGTGATGATCGGCCGCGTCATCGGCCTCACCATCGAGCCGCCGGTCGCCGACCGGCCGGAAGTGCTGCTCTACCACGACCGTCGCTACCGCGAGATCTGACCAACATCACTGTGCCTCGGGACCTGCGCAGGGAGAAGCGCCTCACATGCGTCGCGGGCCGCGCAATCTCATCACCGACGTGCCGGGCCTCGCCGTGGGCAACGCCACCGACCCCGTCGCCCGCACCGGCGTGACCGTGATCCTGCCCGACGACCCGGCCATTGCCTCGGTCGCGGTGATGGGCGGCGCGCCCGGCACGCGCGAGACCGACCTTCTCGCCCCCGAGCAGACCGTCGCCGCGATCGACGCGCTGGTGCTGGCCGGCGGCTCCGCCTTCGGCCTCGATGCCGCCGGCGGGGTGATGGCCGTGCTGGTGGAGCGCGGGCGCGGCTTTCCCGTCGGCGACCTGCGGGTGCCGATCGTGCCGGCGGCGATCCTGTTCGACCTCCTGAACGGCGGCGCAAAGCCCTGGACCCGGCCGGGCGGCCCGCCGCCGCCCTATCGCGACCTCGGCACGGCCGCCTGCCTTGCGGCCGGCACCGACTTCGCCCTCGGCGCCGTCGCGCCGGCACCGGCGCCACCACCGCCTGCGGCCCGGGCGGGCTCGGCTCGGCCTCGATCCTTCTGGACAGCGGCGTCACCGTCGGCGCCCTCGTCGCGGTCAACGCGCTCGGCCGGGTCCGGATCGACGCCGACCACTACTGGGCGGCCCCCTTCGAGATCGGCACGGAATTCGGCGGGCGCGGCTGGCCCTCCTTGATGCCGGACGACATCGCCGCCATCATCACCAAGCTGTCGCGCAACCCCGTTGCCGGCGTCGCCGGCGCCAACACCACCATCGCCGTGGTCGCCACCGACGCGATCCTCACCAAGGCCGAGGCAAGGCGCCTCGCGGTCGCGGCCCACGACGGTCTTGCCCGCGCCATCTGGCCGGCGCACACCCCGCTCGACGGCGACCTCGTCTTCGCCCTCTCCACCGGCCGCCGGCCGCTCGCCGCCCCGACCGGCGACTTTCTCGACATCTGCGCCGCCGCCGCCGCCACCCTCAGCCGCGCCGTGGCGCGGGGGGTGTATGCGACCCTCCACGCGGAGTAGGCTCGGCGCCGAAAGGACGCTGCCATGGTCGTCATCATCTTCGAGGTCTGGCCCGCCGAGGGCAGGCGCGAGACCTATCTCGACATCGCGGCCCGGCTGAAGGAAGACCTCGGCGAGGAGGACGGCTTCATCTCCGTGGAGCGGTTCGAGAGCCTGACGACGCCGGGCAAGATGCTGTCGCTGTCATTCTGGCGCGACGAGGCCGCCGTGACCGCCTGGCGCGGCCGCCTCCGCCACCGCGCCGCCCAGCGCGCGGGCCGCGAGGGCGTCTTCGCCGACTACCGCCTGCGCGTCGCCTCCGTGATCCGCGACTACGGCATGACCGAGCGCGCCGAGGCCCCGGAGGACAGCCGGGAGGAATTCGGGGGGATGTGAGGGGGGCTCGGCGGGTTGTGGCCTCACGAGCCGGCGGGATGGTCGCAATGACGCAAGGGCACGAAACCCTTCTCCCCTTGCGGGAGAAGGTGGCTGCGAAGCAGCCGGATGAGGGGGCGCCCCACGACGTGACTTCCGCGGGTGAGAGCGGCAATGCCGCCCCTCATCC
>NZ_MCRJ01000042.1 GCF_001720135.1 Methylobrevis pamukkalensis | reverse complement strand
CGCGCTTCGTCCGGCCACCGGCGGCCGGGGAGCCTGCCCCCGCGCCCGCTGCGCCGCCGGTCCCGACCTCATCCGCCGCGGCCGCGTCGCGCGGGCGCGTTCCCCTGGCTTTCCGCCCTGCTCTGGCTGCTGCTCGCCCTGCTGGTGGCGCTGATCCTCGCCTTGCTGCTGCGCGCCTGTGCGCTCGCGCCGCTGCGCGGCCTGACCGGCCTCGACTTCTGCCCCGGCCGCGCGGTCGCCGCCGATGTCGGCGCGCTGGTGCGCGAAGCCGCTGATCTCGAACGGATCGCCCGCGACAAGGCGGCGGACTGCGCCTTCCGCGCGGAACCGACGGCACCTCCCGAGCCCGCCCCTGAGCCCGTTCCCGAACTCACACCAGACCCCGCTCCGCCGCCCATCGAGGACGAAATCGACCGCCGCACCGAGAAGCTGAACCGCGGTGATCTCGAGATCAGCCTCGTCTGGAACTCGGTCGCCGATCTCGACCTGCGCGTGGACTTCGACTGTCCCGGCACGGGCCCGACCTCGATCAGCTTTTCCGTCAAGGGCAAGGTCGTCTGCGGCGGAAAGCTCGACCACGACCGGAACGGCAACCCGCCTGTCGTGATCGATCCGGTCGAGCATGTGCTCTGGGCCGACGAAGCGGCGATCCCGCCGGGGCCGATGCGGATCGGGGTCATCCACTACAAGACGAACGACGACGACCGGCCGGTGCCCTTCACCGTGGAAGTGCGGCGCGGGGAAAATCGCCAGCATTTCGAGGGTGTTGCCAGCCCCGATCCGACCCGGCCGCTTCTGCCGGTCACCACCATCGACAACTGAGCGGAGAGACGGCGACGATGTTCCAGAGCGCAGATCCCGTCGAAGACCTCGTGCTGGTGCCCAACTCCGGCATCCAGTTCCTGCGCCTGTCCCTCGACCTCGACGCGGTTGCCCGCTTTGATCGGCCGTTCATCGAGCGCGCCTACGACACCGGCGCGCGGCGGGCGGACGGCACCCCGGTGCCGAGCTGGCGCCTGCTTGCGGGCTGGAATCCGGACGATCCGTCCGAGCCGCCGGACAACGAGCCGGAGGATGACGACCATGTCTATACGATCAACAAGCAGAAGGCGCTCGAACCCTTCCTCGGCAAATGGGTACCGGTGCCGTTCCTGAAGATCCGCTCCAGCGCATCGGGCATCGTCCGCGAGACCTATTTCGACGGTCCGACCAACTGGGTCCGGGTCCGCGTCGTCGAGGACCCGGACCGCGCCGGGCCGGGCAGCCCCGGCCACATCGTCGTCTTCGCCTTCGACACGACGATCGAGGACTACGTGACCAAGGAGACCTCGTCGGCGACCAGCGGCAACGGGACCTCCGCAGGCACCACCGGCAGCGGAGCGGAAGCCGGGAAGGACGGGGCGAGCGACCCGTACATCCCCTATACCGAACCCCGCGCGGACGACATCGCCAACCCGCGCCGCTTCGCCCTCGTCTCCCACATCCGCAGCCTCGACCGCTTTCTCTGCGATCCGCGCACCGAGCCGGACGGCACCGTGCGCGACTATCAGGCCTGGATCGTGGACTGGCTGCGCAAGCTGTTCATCGAGCATCTGGAGGCGACGGTGGCGCCGCGCCGGCTGAAGGAAGGCGACATCCGCCACGCCCTCGAGCATGTCGCCCGCTGGATCGCCTTCCTCGACCTGCTGAAACTGACCCTGCGCCCGCCGCGGGTGCGCTTCGTCGACACCCTGACCCGCGACGCGCGCGCCGTGCCCGTGGATGTCGACCTCATCCTCGACGTCGGCAACAGCCGGACCTGCGGCATCCTGATCGAGGACTATCCGAACCACGACGACCTCGGCCTTGCCAGCGCGATGACCCTGCGCCTGCGCGACGTCGCGGCGCCGGAGATCACCTATGCCGAGCCCTTCGACAGCCATGTGGAGTTCGCCCAGGCCTGGTTCGGCCCGCATGATCTCTCCCGCGAGTCCGGGCGCGAGAATGCCTTCTTCTGGCCGAGCCCGGTGCGTGTCGGCCCGGAGGCGACCAGGCTGCGCAGCCGGCAGCAGGGCGGCAACGACGCGCTCTGCGGCATGTCGAGCCCGAAGCGCTATCTCTGGGACGTCGCCGAGGCGAGCCAGCCCTGGCGCTTTCCGCAGGGCGACCACATCGACGGCGTGCCGCCTCCGATCGGCCTCAAGATCCGCCGCTTCGTCAACGCCAACGGCGACGTGCTCTCGCGCCTGAAACGCGAGCAGAAGCTGTTCACCGCGCTCTATCCCGGCCGCTCCCAGGCTGACATCCGCGCCGGCAGCAGCCAGTTCCCCTATTCGCGCTCGGCGATCTACACCTTCATGCTGGCCGAGATCATCTGGCAGGCCTTCATGATGATCAACAGCCCGGAGGTGCGCAGCCGGCGCAGCCAGAGCGAGGTGCCCCGGCGGCTGCGGCGCATCATCCTGACCCTGCCCACCGCGGTGCCGACCCGCGAGCAGCGGATCATGAAGATGCGCGCCGAAAGCGCCCGCGACCTGATCTGGGATCTGCTCGGCTGGACGAAGGAGCCGCCGCCCGGCACCGAGCGGCCGCTGGTGCAGGTGAGCTGGGACGAGGCCTCCTGCGTCCAGCTCGTCTGGCTCTACGGCGAGATCGCCGGCAAGTTCGGCGGCGACATCCAGGGCTTCCTCGACCTCCGCGGCCGGCCGCGCCCCCGCTTCCGGCCCGACGAGCCGCCGGCGCCCGGCGCAAGCCCCGAGTCGTCGCTGCGCGTCGCTTCGGTCGACATCGGCGGCGGCACCACCGACCTGATGGTCACCACCTACTTCCAGAAGGACAACCGCGCGATCGAGCCCGTGCAGACCTTCCGCGAAGGGGTGCGGGTGGCCGGCGACGACGTCACCCGCGCGGTGATCGAGCGGGCGCTTTTGCCGGCCTTCGAGGCGCATCTGCGCGATCTCGGCGTCGCCGAGCCGCGGATCCTGCTCCGGCGCCTGTTCGGCGGCGACCATGCCGACATCACCGTGCAGGAGATGAACGCCCGCCGGCAGTATGTGCAGCGGGTGTTCCTGCCCGCCGCCCTCGCCCTGCTCAGCGCCTTCGAGGAGATGACGCCCCACGACTATGCGACCAGCACCACTCACCGTCTCGGCGATCTCGTCCCCCGTCTCGGCGCCGTTCCGGCCCACACCCGGGTCTTCCTCGAAGGTCCGGCAGCTTCGGCCGGTGCGCCCGGTTTCCGGCTGGAGGACGTGCCGGTGACGGTCGATTTCGACCTGATGCGCCGCGCTGTGCGCGAAACCCTTGCTCATGTGGTCGAGAACATCGCCGAGGCGCTGCATCACTTCGACTGCGACATGGTCCTGCTCTCCGGCCGACCCACCAAGCTGGCGGCGATCGCCGACATGTTCGTCGACGCCCTCGCCGTTGCGCCCGACCGCATCCTGCCGATGCACCGCTACCGGCCGGGCAACTGGTATCCGTTCCGCTCGCGCGACGACACCCGCATCGACGACCCGAAGACGGCCACCGTGGTCGGCGGCATGCTGCTGGCGCTGGCCGACCGGCGCATCCGCAACTTCATGGTCTACACCGACAGGCTGCAGATGCGTTCCACCGCCCGTTTCATCGGCGAGCTCGACGGCAACAACAAGCTGACCGCCGACAAGGTGCGCTTTTCCGACAGCGCGCCGCCTGCGGGAGGCGGCGAGGACCGGGACGTGGTGCGCTACTACTCGCGCGTGATCATCGGCGCACGGCAGCTGCCGCACGAGCGCTGGATCGCCTCCCCGCTCTACCAGCTTGCCGAGGCCAAGGGCGGCAACGCCCCGCCCAAGCCGATCCGCGTCCGGCTGGAGCGCGCCGAGGTCGATCTCGCCGACGACGACGATGCCGTGCTGGAGCGCGAGAGCGCCCGCGAGGAGCTGAAGATCGTCGAGGCGCTCGATCCCAACGGCGCCAACGTCGCCGGTTCGATGTTCCTCACCCTGCGCACCATGGACGACACCGCGAGCTACTGGCTGGATTCCGGGATCCTGACGGTCTGACGGCGCACGCCGGCCCAGCCGGCCGAAAGGAGAGACGATGGACCTGACCGCGCACGACCTTGCCGCCGCCGACGCGACGCTCGCGGCGATCGACGGCGCCGTCGACTGGATGCAGCGCCCGCGCAACGCCGCGCGGCTCGGCGAGCAGGGCGCCGCCATCGAGCGCGAGGTGCGGCGCGGGCGCGTGGCGGCCCGGCGCCTGCGCGAATCGGCGGGCCGGCCGATGGCGGTGGCCGTGTTCGGCCCGAGCCAGGCCGGCAAGTCGCACCTGATCTCGGTGCTGGCGCGCAAGGGCGACACGCTGCTCGCCCGCTTCGACGGCCTGCCCGCACCGCTCGGCTACATCGACCGGATCAATCCCGACAAGGGCAAGGAGGCGACCGGTCTCGTCACCCGCTTCACCCTGCGCCCGGCGCCCTCCCCGCCCGGCTTTCCGGTGCACCTGCGCCTGCTCGGTCATGCGGACGTGATCAAGATCCTCGCCAACACCTGGTTCTTCGAGGGCAATCCGGGCCGCTACGAGACCTGGCCGGAGCGCGACGCGATCCTTGCCCATGTCGAGGCCTTCCGCGGCATCGCCGGACCGGCGGTCCGCAACGGTCTCGACATCGACGACGTCTGGGACATCGAGGACTATCTCGCCCGCAGCGTCGCCGAATCCGAACTGACCAAGCGGCTCAAGTCCGCCGGCTTCTGGCAGGCGGCGGCGACGATCGTGCCCCGGCTCGATATCGACCGCCTCGGCGCCTTCTTCGCCCCCCTGTGGGGCCGTCACGCGCCGCTGACCGACCTCTACCTCCGGCTCGTGCGCGGCCTCGAACGGCTCGGGTTCTGCCGCGACGCCTTCGTGCCGATCGAGGCGATCGACGTCACCGGCACCGGCCAGCAGTCGATCATCGACGTGGAGGCCCTGACGCGCCTGGCGATGCCCGACGCCGACCCGATGAAGATCCGCAGCGACAGCGGCATCGAGACCGAGCTGCCGCGCCCGGTGGTGACGGCGCTGGCCGCCGAACTGCGCATCGTCATCGACGAGAAGCCCTTCGACTTCTTCGACCACACCGACCTCCTCGATTTTCCCGGCTATCGCGGCCGGGGCCTGCCGGGCGACGCCGACGGCGGCGAGGACGGACCGGTCGGCCTTGCCCGCGCCTTCGCCACCCAGCCGGCGGCGACGATCCGGGACATGATGCTGCGCGGCAAGGTGGAGTACCTGTTCCAGCGCTACGCCGCCGAGCAGGAGATCTCGGCCATGCTGCTCTGCCTCAAGGAGAGCAACATGGACATCCGCCAGCTGCCCGAGGTGATCGCCCGCTGGGTCGAGGCGACCCACGGCCGGGTCGCGGCGCGCGAGGGCGTGGCGCCGCTGCTCTACGTGGTGCTGACGCGCTTCGACATGCATTTCGAGGCGAAGAGCTCGGACGAGAGCCTCGGCCTCGGCGCCCGCTTCCACGGCCGGCTCGACGCCTCGCTGCTCAAACCCTTCGGCAGCGCCGACGGCTGGCTGCGCAACTGGGCGAACGGCGCGCCCTTCCGCAACACCTTCCTGATGCGCAACCCGAACATCCGCAACATGGCGATCTTCGACTTCGACGGCCTGCGCGAGCAGCGCGTGAAGCCGGAGCAGGAAGCGTGGATCGCCCGGCTGCGCGCCGCCTTCCTCGCCACCGAGGAGGTCAACCTGCATCTGGCCGATCCCGCCCGCGCCTTCGACGAGATGATGCGCCTCAACGACGGCGGCGCCGGCTACATCGCCCGAAGCCTTGCCCCGGTCTGTCGGCCGACGCTGAAGTCGGCGCAGATCCGCGCGCGGCTGACCGCGCTGCGATCCCGGCTTGGCGACCTTCTCGGCCATTTCCACGTCTCGACCGACCTCGACGAACGGCTTGCCGAGCGCCGCAAGGTGGCGGATCGGGTGCTCGAGGATCTCTATGCCTGCGACGAACGCCACCGCCTCGGCAGCCTGATCCGCGCCTTCATGATCGACGGCGGCCGGCTGGCCGACCATCTCCACCAGGCGGAGTTCCGCCGCCCGCCGGCCGAGGCGCCCGCCGCCGAAGAACTCCGGCCGGTGATCGCCGCCGCGCCGATGGCACGGCGGCCCCGCCCCGGCGCGCGCTTCCGCCGACACGGAACTGGTCCCCGCCCCCGTCGCCGCCAGATCCTCCGCCCCGGCACGCGGCACCGGCGCCGAACCGATCGGCCGCACGCAGGCCCGCGCCGCGATCGAGGTCTGGCTCGACGGCCTGTTCGACCAGGCCCGTGACGGCGCGCTTGCGGCCGACCTCGCGTCGGCGCGGAGAACCTGCGCGAGATCGCCGCGGAACTTGCCCACGCCGCCCGCCGGGCGCGCCTCGCCGACCGGCTGGCCGCCGCCATCGAGGCCGTCACCCATGCCAACGACCGCCGCGACGTCCAGCGCGAGAAGGCCGCCCTCGTCGCCGGCCATTGCGTCAACGGCTTCGTCGCCGACTGGGACATGCGCGCCCGGCCGGTCGAGGCGCGTCCGCGGGTGGGCGACGACGGGCGGCCGGTGTTCGCCGCCCGCGTCGCCGCCTTCGATGCCTCGGGCATCGGGCCGGAGCCGGCGCCCTTTGCCGCGACACTGGCCGACGACTGGCTGTTTTCCTTCTTCCGGACGGTCGAGGACAACGCCGTCTCCGACGCCGGCCTCGACATCGATCCAGCCGAGAACGCCCGTCTCGGGGCGATCCTCGCCGTCCTGAAATCCCCCGTCGACGGCCCGTCCGCCGATTGACGCCGACCGAGGAGCCCGGAATGTCCGACGACATCGTCACGCCCGCGCGCCGGCTCGGCCCCGGCCATGCCCACGTCGCCCCCGGCATGGCCGTGCCCGCCGATGCCCGCCTGCAGATTCGCCGCACCGACGTCGGGTCGCGGGCATTCCTCGGCAGGAGTGGCTGGCAGGAGGCGCCCTTCGCCCACCCGGCGACCCGGACCGAGGACGGGCGGCTGCTGCTCGGCCCGGCCATCTGCGGCCACATCCCCGGCAACATCGAGGTGGAACTCCGCATCGAGGGGGCGGACGGCGCGCCGCTCTGGCTCTCCGGCCGGCTGTTCTGGCCGGAGGTGCCCCGCGCCGGACGGGTCCGCGACCTCGACGACCCGGTGCTCGGCGGGCTCGGCAAGGACCGGACCGAGGACAGGATCATCCGGGCTCCCGTCAAGACCGAGAACACCGGTGAGGGCAGCGAAGGTGGCGCCGGCGGTACGGACGGCAGGGAAGGACAGGAGGGTCCGGGCGGCGACCCTCGTGGACCGGATGAGCCCGATGAGCCGCCGGTCGGACCGGGACCCGGCGGGGATCAGGAGGAGGAAAAGCCGGGGCGTCGCCGGTTGCTCCTCGCCGCCGGCGGTCTCGTCCTCGCGCTGCTGCTCGCGGGCATCTCCGTTCCACTCTGGCCGGACGCATGGTGCCGGCAGACCGGCTGGTTCTGCGACATCGAGCCGGTCTCCGTCGCCACCGTCATCGAGGATCTCGGGGGCGGCAACGACACGCCCGCACCGCCCGGAGACGAGGTCGCGGCCCTGATCACCCGCGGACCGGATCACCTGCGCGGCCTCGTCGGTGACCCGGCGGTGCCCGCCGACCTGCTGTGGCGCCTCGGTCAGGCGCTGCGCGAGACCGGACGCAGCCCGGAGCTGTCCGACATCGGCTACGAGGCGATCTACGACGCGGCAACCCGCAATCAGGCCGACGCCATCGCCTGGCTTGCCAGCGCCAACGATCCGAGCCTGTCCGACGATCCCGGCGGGCTCGGCGACGATCGCAATCCCGGCGTCGCCATCGACCTCTACCGGAAGGCCGAAGCGGCCGGCGACGCCGAGGCCGCCGGCCGGATCACCAGCCTCTGCGCCTGGATGCGGCCGATGCGCTTCGGTGCGAATGCCAAGATCCGCGAAGCCTATGCCACCCACTGCCCCGCCGAGTGACCGTCTGCAGAAGGATCGGGACCGATGCCGATGACCCGTCTCATGCCCCTCGCCCGGCTGCTGGCGCTGCTGGCGGTCGTGTTCGCCCTGCCGGTCACCCGTCCGGCCCTGGCCGAGGAGCGGCAGGCCCTGCCCATTCCCGGCAAGACCAGCCTCTACCAGCGCGTGGTCACCAAGCCGGGTGCGCGGCTCCTGTCCGGCGCGGAGACCGGTGCGGAGGTGATCGACGCCGAGTTGCCGGCCTTCTCGATCTACTACGTCTTCGGCGAGGCGGGCGAGCGGATCGAGGTCGGGGTCAACAGCCGCGGCACCCCGCTCGGCTTCATCGACAAGGCCTTCACCGTTGCCTGGAAGCAGTCGATCGTTGCCGCCTTCAACAACCGCATCGAGGCCGAGCGCGCGCGCGTGCTGTTCTTCGACGCGGTCCCCAGCCTTGAAGCCGCGATCGGGGGCGACGGCTATGTCGAGCGGCTGGCCGACCTGCGCGCCGCCGCCGAGAGCGGATCCGCGCCGGCCGGGGTGGTCGCCATCGAACCCGAAGCCTACGTCGACATCGACCGCAACTTCTACCTGCTTCCGATCCTGTCGCACCAGAGTGCCTGGCTCGCCGACGGCCAGCCGGGCACCATCCTCGAGGTCGCGTCCGTCAACGCCGAGCCGCCACCGCCCGAGGCCCCGACCGACGATTTCCGCGCCGGCTTCGTCTTCGTCGTCGACACCACCATCTCGATGCAGGATTACATCGACGCCACCGCCGCGGCACTGGCGCGCGTCTCGGACACCCTGTCGTCGTCCGCGGTTGGCGACAGCATCCGCTTCGGCCTCGTCGGCTTCCGGCAGCCGGTCGAAGGCAGGCCGAACCTCGAATACGGCGTGAAGACCTTCCTGCCGCTGGCCGAGGACTCCGGCGTCGACCGCCTCGTGGAGGAGCTGCGCGGCATGAAGGCGGCGCGCGTGCCGACGCCGACCTTCGACGAGGACGCGATCGGCGGCCTTTACGAGGCGGTCGCGCGCATGGACTGGGAGCCCTTCGGCGCGCGCTACGTCGTGCTCCTCACCGACGCGGCCCGCGCCGCCCCGAGGCGGGACGGGCCAACGGCCACGGCGGCGACATCGACATCGCCGATCTCGCGGCGCTTGCCGCCCGCAAGAATGTGCGGCTGATGACGATCCACCTGAAGACGCCCGCCGGCCGCGAAAACCACGACAGCGCCGAGGCCGCCTATCGCGGCCTGTCGGCCAGTGGCGGCGGCCCCTCCTATCTGGCGATCCCCGGCGGGAAGATCGCCGATGTCCGGGCGGAACTCGACGCGCTCGCCGCCCAGCTGGCCGAGAATGTCGCGGCAACCCGCGAGCGGCGGCCGATCGAGGCCGTGGCACCCGCCGGCGGCGCCGGCGACCTCGTCCGCCGCATCGGGCTGGCGATGCAACTGGAATATGTCGGCCGACGCGAGGGCGCCGCCGCGCCGGCCTTCTACACCGGCTTCACCACCGACAAGGCGATGGAGGTGCCCGCCCGCGACGCGCTCGACATCCGCGTGATGCTGACGCGCAACCAGCTTTCCTCCCTCGCCGAGGCCCTGCGGCCGATCGTGGAGGAAGGCGAGGCGCCGCGCGCCGACAGCGACCCGCTCGCCTTCTTCCGCCGCATCCAGGAGCTTTCGGCCCGCGCCAACAACGACATGCGCCAGATCGGCGAGACCACCGAGCTCGGCAGCCTGCTCGGCGAGTATCTGGAGGACCTGCCCTATCGCAGCGAGATCCTGAACCTCACCCAGGCCGACTGGGCGCGGTTCAACCGCGCGCGCCAGCGCGACCTCATCTACCAGCTGAAATCCAAGCTCGCCCTCTACCGCGACATCCACGCGACGCCGGAAAAGTGGATCAAGCTCGATCCGCGCGCCGTGGACGGAGAGGACGTCACCACCATCCCGCTCTACCGGCTGCCGTGACCGATGGCCGAACTCGTCGCCCGCGGGCTCCAGCGCACCCTTGGCGACGGCCGCCGCCGGTTCCGGCTGCGGATTCCGGCGTTTCGCCTCGAGAGCGGTGACCGGCTGGCGATCGTCGGCGAGACCGGCTCGGGCAAGACCACGGCAATGGACGTGCTGGCGCTTGCCTGCCGGCCGGACGCCGCAACGGACTTCAGCCTTTCGGCCGGCAACACTCTTGTCGACCTTCTCGCCCCGCACGGCGCGCGCACGCTTGCCCGTCTGCGCGCCCGCCATTTCGGCTACGTGCTGCAGACCAGCCCGCTGTTTCCCTTCCTCGACCTCGGCGAGAATGCCGAACTCGGCCAGCGGCTTGCCGGACGGCGCGACCCGGACGCCATCCGCCGCCTGCTTGCCGCCCTGCGCATCGACCTGCCGCTGCGCACCCGCATCGCCGATCTCTCGGTCGGCCAGCGCCAGCGGCTCGCCGTCGTGCGCGCCCTTGCCCATCGCCCCGACTTCCTGCTCTGCGACGAACCGACGGGCGCGCTCGACCCCCGCACCGCCGGCCGGCTGCTGGACACGCTGATCGCCGAGGCCGGCGACACCGGCGCCGCGATCCTGATGATCACCCACGACGAGGCGCTCGCGGCAAGCCGCGGCTTCACCACCCTCGAAATGGTCCGCGACCACGGCCGCGCGGACGCCAGCACCCTGCGGCCCGCACCGGGGGCCGTCGCATGATCGGCCCGTCTCTCGGCCTGCGCCATCTCGTCCGCCGCGCCGGCGGCACGGTCATCGCCATGGCCGCCATCGCCGCCTGCCTGACGCCGCTGCTGGTGCTGTGGGGGTTGAAGACCGGCTATGTCGACAGCCTGCTCGACGTGCTGCGGCGGGATCCGACGCGGCTGGAAATCCGCCTTGGCGGCGACCGGACGCTGCGCGACACCGACGTCGCCGCCATCCGCGCCATTGCCGGCATCGGCTACGTGGAGCCGACCACCCGCGGCCTGTCGGTGCGCGCCTTCGTCGGCACGGCCGACGGTCGCGGCGCCGAGGAGGTCTCGCTGCTGCCCTCCACCCCCGGCGATCCGCTGCTGGACACCCTTCCCCCGCCCCGCGATGGCGAGGCGGCGCTCTCGGCCGGGGCTGCCCGCGCGGCACGGGTCGGCGCCGGCGACGCGATGCTGCTGCGTAGCTCACGCGGGGCCGGCGAGACCTTTGCGGTGACGCTGAGAGTGATCGCCGTCCTGCCGCCGGAACGGCTGACCGGGCGGCGGCTGCTGGTGGCCCCGGGCCTCATCCGCGAGCTGGAGAGTTTCGTCGACGGCTATGCCCTCCCCGGCCGCGGCATCGCTGGCCGCCCGCCGGGCGACGCCGTGACCGCCTGGTCCAATGCCCGGATCTATGCCGCCCGGATCGAGGAGGTCGCCGCCGTGACGGCCGCGCTGGAAGCCCTTGGCCATCACCCGGAAGCCGATGACGCCGATGTCGGCTTCGCGCTGTCGCTCGACCGGGCGGCCCGCCTGCTGGTGGCCGTCGCCGGCGCGGCGCTGGGCGCCGGTGCGCTGATGTCGCTGTGGAGCACGCTCGGCCTCAACCTGCTGCCGCAGCGCCGTCACCTCGCCCTGCTGCGGCTGATGGCGCGACGGGGGGCGACATCGGCGCCTATGTCGCCACCCATGCCCTCGGCGCCGGTCTCGGCGGGCTGCTGCTGGCGCTCGCCGGCTTCGTCGGCCTTGCCACCGGCCTCGACGCGCTGCTGCCGGGCGCGGCCCCGGATGGCGGCGCCGTCTGCCGGCTCACCCTCGGCCAGCTCGCCGCCGCGTCGGCCGCCGCCCTGCTCGCGGTGCTGATGGTTGCCGCCGCCTTTGCCGCCTCGATCCTGTCCCGCTCGTCCACCGGAGATCTTCGCGATGACGCCTGAACGGGTCCTTTGCCTCGCCGCAGCGCTCCTCTCCTGCAGTCTCGTCATTCCCGCGGTCCCGGCCGTAGCCGCGGACTGGCCGAAACAGGTGTTCAACCCGAAGCCTGCCCCCGACGACGTGATGCTGCCGCTGCCCTGCGGCGGGTCGCTGGCCTTGCGCCGCGTCGTCACCGACGCCCTGCGCGATCCGGGCGGTGCCGCGCGGCTCACCGACAAGCAGATCAGCCTCGGCCGGACCACCGACGGCGTGCGCGGCTATATCGAGAACCGCCGCGACGAGCATATCGCCGGCCCGATCGTCTCCACCGCCGGCGATCGCTTCTACTACATCGGCAAATACGAGATTTCCGTCGCCCAGTACCGGGCGGTGATGGCGGCAACGCCCGCCGATTGCCCGGCCCGCCTCACCCCGGACGACGCGCTGCCGCAGCGGGGGGTGAGCTGGTATGACGCCATCGACTTCACCCGCCGTCTCAACGGCTGGATCTATGCAGATGCCACCAACGGCCTTGCCTCGCTGGTGGCGCTCGACGTCATCGACGGCTATGTCCGCCTGCCGAGCGAGACCGAATGGGAATTCGCCGCCCGCGGCGGCCTTGCCGTGTCCGACGCTGCGCGCGCCGATCCGCGCTATCCGATGGCGGACGGGATCGACGCCCACGCCTGGTACAACGGCCCGCGGTCGGCCCAGGGCGCGCCCCGCCCGATCGGCCTGCGCGCCGCCAACCCCCTGATGCTGCACGACGTCTACGGCAACGTCGCCGAACTGGTGCTGGACCCCTTCCGCATGACCCGCGCCGACCGGCTGCACGGCCAGATCGGCGGCACCATCGCCCGCGGCGGCTCCTATCTCGATCCCGCCGAGGCGATCGGCTCGGCGACCCGCGACGAATATCCCTTCTTCTCGCGCGCCGGCGAAGGGGAACTTCGGGCCGGCAACGTCGGCTTCCGGATCGTCATCGGCACCGCCGCGATCGGCGCCGACGCCGACATCGACGGGCTGGAAACGGCGGCCCGCAGCCTCCAGCGCGAGGGCGGCGATCCGCAGGCCCCGGACCCGACCGCCGCCCTCGCGCTTCTGGAAAAGGACACCGAGAACCGCGATCTCAAGGCCAGCATCGGCCGGCTCAAGGCCGATCTCGACGCCGAGTTCGCCCGCCGCAACGAACTGGAACGCGCCGCCCTGCGCTCGGATCTCGTGGCGGCAGCGCTGATGGCGTTCGAGATGCAGCTGCGCGCCGATCTCGCCCGCTTCCAGCGCGACACCCTCGCCGATCCCACCCTCGATCCCGCCTTCAAGGCCGACTACCGCACCCATCTCGATCGCAACATCCAGCTGTTCGACACCTTCGCGCCCTCCTACACCGACCTCGTCATGGCGATGTCCCGCCGGCCGGAGGCGGCGGTGCGCGACGAGGCGGTGGCGGCCGCGCGCGAACTCTCCGCCCGCGGCCACGACGACCTCCTCGCCCTGGTCGACCTCGCGGCCCGGCAGGCGATCGACTATCGCAAGGGAACCCTGACCGAGACCGTCCGCATCCTCGACGGCGTCGTCGGCACGGACCGCGACTGGCGCTGACGATCCGGCGCGCCCGTCGGCATTCCCCTGCATGCCGCAACGCCGCCATGCCGGGGAAACATTGATTCTCCGGAGGACATAAGGTAGGCAAAACATCGGGTGTCGCCTTGTGGTGGCGCCCGAAACGTTCTCAGGGCGGGGTGCAACTCCCCACCGGCGGTGATGCGGATCCTGTCCGCGAGCCCGCGAGCGCGGCATCTGCCGGGGTCAGCAGATCCGGTGCGATCCCGGAGCCGACGGTCACAGTCCGGATGAAAGAGAACAGCGGGTCGCACGGATCGCGGGCGGCGCGGGAAGCTCCTTGGCGGGCGGACCCGGCCTGTCCCGTCGTCAGCCTGCTTTCAAAGCCCTGATTCTGGCCAGCCGTCACGGAGACGACCCATGAATCAGCCGATGACTTCCCCGACGTCCACCACCCTCCCCGCCGGCCGCATTGCCTTCATCCAGGCCTGCTGGCACCGCGACATCGTCGACCAGGCCCGCGACTCCTTCGTCGCGACCATGGACAGCCTCGGCACGCCCCGCGCGCTGATCGATCTCGTCGAGGTGCCCGGTGTGTTCGAGATCCCGCTCCGCGCGCAGCTCCTCGCCAAGACCGGCCGCTATGCCGCGATCGTCGCCAGCGGCCTGATCGTCGACGGTGGCATCTACCGCCACGAGTTCGTCTCGACCGCCGTGATCGACGGCCTGATGCGCGTCCAGCTCGACACCGGCGTGCCGGTGCTGAGCGCGGTGCTGACCCCGATCCGCTTCCACGAGCACGAGGAACACCGCGTCTTCTTTCGCGACCATTTTGTCATCAAGGGCCGAGAGGCCGCGCAGGCCTGCACGGCCGTCATGGCGTCGATGCGCGAACTGGCGACGAGCTGAAGGAGAACCGACGGCGTCCTGCAGCGCGTCGGAACGGGCAACAACCTTCTCCCCACCGGGGAGAAGGTGGCGCGAAGCGCCGGATGAGCCGGATGAGGGGGAGCCTCACGGCAAGACCTCCCCCTTCTTCGCCCGTTGCGGCGCCGCTCAAGTCCCCATCACGACATGATCAGCCCGCCATCGACATTCACCGTCTGGCCGGTGATATAGGCCGCATCCTCGCTGGCGAGGAATGTGACGAGGCCGGCGACGTCCTCGCCGCTGCCGGCGCGGGCCATCGGGATGCCCTTCACCCATTCGGCCATCAGCTCGCCCGGCTTGTAGTCGCCGAGCAGCTTGCCCCAGACCGTGTCGTTGTAGGCCCACATCTCGGTCTCGATGATGCCCGGGCAGAAGGCGTTGACGGTGATGCCTTCCTTCGCGACTTCCTTGGCAAGGCTCTGGGTGATGCCGACGACGCCGAATTTCGAGGCGGCATAATGCGGCGTGTAGATGAAGCCCTGCCGCGCCTGGCCCGAGGCGGTGTTGATCAGCCGGCCGCCCTTGCCATGCTTGCGCATCCGCCGGATCGCCTCCTGGCAGCAGAGGAAGACGCCCTTGGTGTTGACGTCCATGACCTTGTCCCACTCGGCCTCGGTCATGTCCTCGATCTTCGCGATGGTGATGACGCCGGCATTCTGGACCGACACGTCGACGGTGCCGAACGCCCGTTCGGCCGCGTCGTAGAGCGCGCTGACATCGGAGGCGAGCGTGACATTGGCCTCCACGCCGATGGCCTTCGCGCCCGTGTCGGCGATCGCCTTGGCCGTGTCGTGGACGCTGGCGGCGATGTCGCTCAGCACGAGGCGGGCGCCCTCGCGGGCGAATCGCCGGGCGATGGCGGCGCCGATGCCGCGGCTGGCGCCGGTGATGACGACGGTCTTGCCTTCGAAACGTGACATGCTGTCCTCCGGGATCGGGGCCTTCGCGGCCCGCTGCTGGAACTGAAAGGGCCGGGGTATCAGGCGGCCGGCTCGCCGGTCAGGCGCTCGGCGGTGAAGCGGTCGACGACCAGCACGTTGATGAAGCCGCCGAGCAGCGCGCCGTGCATGGCCGCGCCTTGCGCTCGCCGCCGGCGACGGCGACCACCCGCGGCACGGCGGCCAGCTCCGGCAGGCTCATGCCCATCACCCGCTCGTCGAGCGGCCCGCCGACATGGCGCCCCTCGGCATCGAGGAAGCGCAGGCAGACGTCGCCGATCGCGCCGCGGCGGGCGAGATCCTGCAGTTCCTCGTTGGTGAAGGAGTTGCCGGAATTGGCCAGCATCACCGAGGGCTGCAGCGCGCCGATGCCGACCAGCGCCATGGTCACCCGCCGGAACTGGTCGGTGGTGGCGCGCACGTAGGAATCGCCGAGCATCACCAGCCGGGCGGCCGACGATCCGGCCACGCCCTGTGCCGGCAGCAGCATCGGCTCGGCGCCGGTCAGCTGGGCAAGCCGGGTGGTGAGCTGGGTCGCGTGGCTCTGCACCGACGGATTGCCGATGCCGCCGAGAATCTGCACCACCCGCTCGGCCTTGACCCGCTTCAGCGGGTGGATGTTGTCGACCATCCGCAGCAGCGAGGCGCTCCACGACGAGATGCCGATCACCTCGCCGTCCGCCATCGTCGTCTCGAAGTAGTGGGCGGCGGCGGCGCCGATCGCCGAGAGGATCGCGTCCTCGCGGTCCTCGAAACAGTCGGCGACGATCGCTTCCTCCAGCCCGTAGCGCTGGCGCAGCGCGGCCTCGGTCTTCGGGAAGGTGTCGCGCGGCGCGGTGATCGCGATGCGGACGATCCCCTCTTCCTGGGCGCGCGCCAGCAGGCGCGAGATGCTCGCCTGCGAGATGTGCAACAGCCGGGAAATCTCGGCCTGCTTCAGGCCGTCGCCGTAATAGAGCTGTGCGATGCGGGCGATCAGGCGCAATTCGTGCGTGCGGCTCATGGGCGGTCACCAATGCTGTCGGCAAGTGCGCCGGACCCCGCCAGAGCAACGACTTGGCGGTCAACTTGCATAATTATTCCAATTTGAATGCAACTTGAAGCCCGCATCGCATCGCTACCGATCATCGTCCCCAGCCCTGATTTCGCTGCATTGCCGCATGAAAACAACGCATATGCAGCATGCATTATTCGGGATTGCTCGGGTGCCCCGCTTGACGACCGTCTAGCACGACCGTACTATGGAAATCAATTCTACTGTGAATAATTATTCAGTGCGGGAGGACGATGTGATACTTCAAGCCAACGGGCGGCCGGCCGAGGCCGGCGGAGCGTCCGCGGACGGGTCCTCGCTGTCGGCGGAAGCGCGCGCCCGTCTCCTCGGCGACACCGCGCGCCAGGTGCGCCGGTCGATCGTGGGCATGATCGATGCCGCCAAGGCCGGCCACATCGGCGGCGACCTCTCCGTGACCGACATCCTGACGACGCTCTACTTCTCGGTCCTGCGGATCGACCCGGCCAACCCCGAGTGGGCCGAGCGTGACCGCTTCATCCTGTCGAAGGGCCACTGCGCCGCGGCGCTCTATTCGGTGCTGGCCCAGCGCGGCTTCATCGACCCCGACCTGCTCCAGACCTTCATGAAGCCGCTGTCGGTGCTGAACGGCCACCCCAACCGCCGCAAGGTCGCGGGCGTGGAAGCCAACACCGGTCCGCTCGGCCACGGCCTGCCGATCGGCGTCGGCAGCGCCATCGCCTCGAAGCTCTCGGGCAGCGGCTGGCGCACCTTCGTCGTGCTCGGCGACGGCGAACTGCAGGAAGGCTCGAACTGGGAGGCGGCGATGGCCGCCGGCCACCGCGGCCTCGACAATCTCGTCGCCATCGTCGACCGCAACCGCCTGCAGCAGGGCGCGCGCACCGAGGACACCAACCGCCTCGACCCGCTCGCCGACAAGTGGACCGCCTTCGGCTGGGACACGGTCGAGATCGACGGCCACGACTACGATGCCCTCTACGAGGCCTTCACCGCCCCGCACCCCGGCAAGCCGCGCTGCGTGATCGCCAACACCACCAAGGGCAAGGGCGTCTCCTTCATCGAGGACCGCGTCGAATGGCACCACAAGGTGCCCTCGCCCGAGCAGGTCGTCCTCGCCCTTCAGGAACTCAGCTGATGAACGCGCCCGCCCCCAGCCCCGCCGCAAGCCCCGCTCCGGCCGCGAAGTTCGACTGCCGTGTCGCCTTTGCCGAGACCCTCATCGAGCTTGCCCGCACCGATCCGCGCATCGTCGCGATCTGCAACGACAGCGTCGGCTCGTCCAATCTCAACGCCTTCCGCGACGCGTTTCCGGACCGCCTGATCAACGTCGGCATCGCCGAGCAGAACATGGTCGGCGTCGCCGCTGGCCTTGCCAACGGGGGCTTCGTGCCTTTCGTCTGTGCCGCGGCGCCTTTCCTCACCGGCCGCGCCACCGAGCAGATCAAGGCTGACGTCGCCTACAACGGCTACCATGTCGTCCTCTGCGGCATGAGCCCGGGCATGGCCTACGGCGAGCTTGGCCCGACGCACCATTCCATCGAGGATCTCTCGTGGATGCGGGCGATCACCGGCCTGCCGATCGTGGTTCCGGCCGATCCCGAACAGACCAGCGCCGCCGTGCGCTGGGCCGTGGAGAGCGGCGGCCCGTCCTACCTGCGCATCGGCCGCACCAAGGTGCCGTCGGTGAGCAAGGCAGATGCCTTCGCCATCGGCCGCGCCGACGTGTTGCGAGACGGCACCGACGTCACCCTGATCGCCACCGGCGTCATGGTCTCGCGGGCGCTGGAGGCGGCGGACGATCTTGCCGGAAAGGGCATCTCGGCCCGCGTCCTCAACATCGCGACGATCCGCCCCCTCGACGAGGACGCCATCCTGGCGGCCGCCCGCGAGACCGGCGCGATCGTCACCGTGGAAGAGGCGATGGTCGAAGGCGGTCTCGGCGCCGCGGTGGCCGCGGTCGTCGTCCGCCATCACCCGGTACCGATGCGCATCCTCGGCGTGCCGGGCTTTGCGCCCACGGGCTCGGCGGAATTCCTGCTCGAGCATTTCGGCCTCGACCGCGCCGGCATCGTCGGCGCCGCGCTGGAGCTCAAGGGCTGATCATGAGCGCGCCGCTGATCCTCGCCATCGACCAGGGAACGAGTTCGACGAAGTGTCTCGTCGTCGACGCGGCCGGCGCGGTCGTCGCGCGCGGCGGCGCGTCGCTCGGCCAGAGCGCGCCGCATCCGGGCTGGGTCGAACAGGACCCGCGCGCGATCTGGGCCAGCGTCGAACAGGCCGTGGCCGCCGCGCTGACCCCGGAGCTTGCCGCCCGCGTCGTCGCGGTCGGCTTCAGCACCCAGCGCGAATCCTGCGTGATCTGGGACCGGGCGACCGGCGAGCCGCTGACGCCGCTGCTCTCCTGGCAGGACCAGCGCACCGAAGGCCTCTGCGCCGACCTGCGCGCCAAGGGTCATGCCGGCTATGTGCGCGACACGAGCGGCCTGCCGCTCGACCCGATGTTCTCGGCCGCCAAGGCGAAATGGCTGCTCGACCGCCTCGATCCGGACCGGGTCCGCGCGAAGGCCGGCGAGATCGTCATCGGCACCGTCGACAGCTTCCTGATCTCGCGTTTCGGCGGCGAGCCGGTCGTCGAGGCCGGCAATGCATCGCGCATGCAACTCGTCGATGTCGCAACCAATAGCTTCGACGCACGCCTGCTCGACCTCTTCGACATCCCGCTTGCCGCCCTGCCGCGGATCGTGCCGTCCGTCGGCCCGTTCCCCGCGGTGAGGGGCCTCGCGCCCCTGCCCGACGGCGTGCCGGTTCTGGCGGTGCTCGCCGACTCCCACGCCGCCCTCTTTGCCCACGGCGCCTATGCGCCGGGTCCGGTGAAGGCGACCCAGGGCACCGGCTCGTCGGTGATGGGCCTGCTCGACCGCAGCGCCACCCGCGACGGCGCGACCCTCCACAAGGGTCTGTGCGTGACGATCGCCTGGTGGATCGATCAGCCGATGCTCGCCTTCGAGGGCAACATCCGCTCGGCCGGCTCCACCCTCGTCTGGGCCGCCGACCTTCTCGGCGTCGCGCCCGGCGAACTTGCCGATCTGGCCGCCAGCGTCCCCGACGCCGGCAATGTCCATCTTGTTCCGGGCTTCAACGGCCTTGGCGCGCCCTGGTGGGACGGCGCGGCGGTGGCGACCTTCTCCGGCTTCACCCTCGGCTCCGGCCGCAAGGAACTGGCCCGCGCCGCGCTCGAGTCGATCGCCCACCAGATCGCCGACCTTGCCGATGCGGTGACCGGCAGCAACGTCACGATCGACAGGCTTCATGTCGACGGCGGGCCGACCCGCAACGACCATCTGATGCAGATCGAGGCCGACCTGATCGGCCTGCCCGTGGAGCGCACCGACACCGCGGAACTCTCCGCGCTCGGCGCCGCCCATCTCGCCGGACTTCGGGCCGGCCTGTTCGACATCGACGGCCTGCGCCGTCTCGACCGCGGCGGCCGGCGCTTCACGCCGGTCATGGACACGGCCGAGCGGCAGCGCCGGCGCGATGCCTGGCGGCGGGCCGTCGCCCGCTCGCTGAGCACGCACGACTGAGAAGACACCGGAACCGCACGGCAGACAGCCCCAAGGGCATCGGGCCGCAAGGCCGACAGGGAGAGGAAACGTGACCATGACCACCGCATCGGAAGGCCCCCGGACCTCGTCCGGTCGCACATGGCTGCGTCTGGGCAGCGGCGCCACCGGACCGTTCATCGGCCTGATCGCGCTCTGCGCGTTCCTCGCCTTTTCCAGCGACACCTTCCTGACGATGCGCAACTTCCTGAACGTCATGGACCAGATCACGGTCATCGGCGTGATGGCGATCGGCATGACCTTCGTCATCCTGATCGGCGGCATCGACCTGTCGGTCGGCTCGGTGCTCGCCCTGTCGGCCATGGTCATGGCCTGGCTCGGCAACCAGATGGGCGTTCCCTTCCCGCTGGCGATCCTGTGCGCCCTCGTCGCCGCCTCGCTCTGCGGCGTCGTCTCGGGGCTGATGATCACGCGGCTGAACATGCCGCCGTTCATCGCCACCCTCGCGATGATGTCGATCGCCCGCGGCATCGCCTCGATGATCACCGACGGCTCGCAGATCGTCGGCTTTCCCTTCTGGTTTTCCGACCTCGCGATCATCCGCTACGGCGGGCTCCTGAGCTCCACCGTCGCGGTGATGCTGGTGCTGACGGCGATCGCCTATGTCTTCCTGAAATACCGCCCCTCCGGCCGCGCGCTCTATGCGCTGGGTGGCAGCCCCGAGGTCGCGCGTCTGGCCGGCATCCGCGTCGCCAGCGCCACGATCTGGGTCTACACCGCCTGCGCCTTCACGGCGGGTCTGGCCGGCGTGATCCTGTCGGCCCGCCTCGACTCGGCCCAGCCGAGCTCCGGCCTCGGCTACGAACTCGACACCATCGCGGCCGTCGTCATCGGCGGCGCCAGCCTGTCGGGCGGCGTCGGGAGCATCGCCGGCACGGCGGTGGGCGTGCTGATCATCGGCTTCCTGCGCAACGGCCTCAACCTCCTGCACGTCTCGCCCTTCGTGCAGCAGGTGGTGATCGGCGTCGTCATCGCCCTTGCGGTCGCCGCCGACAGTTTCCGCAAGCGCGGGCGCTGAAGCAGCCACACGACACATGGCCCGGCCGACGCTGCCGGGCCTGAAGGAAATTCGCCCGTTCGTGGCGAAGACAGGTCCCGAGAGGACCGATCGGGGAGGCCAGCCGGCAACCGGGAGGAGCCGGGCGGCGAGGCAATCCTAAACACTGGAGGAACAGTCATGTTTTCACGTCGCACCGCCCTTCTCGCCGCCGCCGCCACCCTCGTGCTGGCCGGCGCCGTGCAGTCCGCCAATGCCGCCGAGGCCAAGAAGATCGGCCTCGCCGTCGCCAACCTGCAGGCGAACTTCTTCAACCAGATCAAGCAGTCGGTCGAAGCCTACGCCAAGGAGAAGGGTATCGAGGTCATCACCGTCGCGCCCGCGGCGATGCGGCTACCCAGGTCAGCCAGATCCAGGATCTCGTCGCCCAGAACATCGACGCCCTGATCTACATCCCGGCCGCGCCACCGCCGCCTCGGTGCCGGTGCGCACCGCCAAGGCGCCGGCATTCCGGTGGTCAACGTCGACCGCAACGCCGACGGCGCCCCGGGCGACACCTTCATCGCCACCGACAGCGTCACCTCGGCCCGTCAGGTCTGCGACCACATCGCCAAGCAGGCGGGCGGCAAGGGCGAGATGCTGATCATCCACGGTCAGCGCGGCACGACCCCCGAGGTCGACCGCTCCAAGGGCTGCGCCGAGGCGCTTGCCAACTACCCGGACATCAAGGTGGTCGGTGAGCTCTGGTCGGAAGCCTGGAGTCAGGACGAAGGCTTCAAGCTGACATCCGACCTGCTGCAGGCCCACCCGAACGTGTCGATCATCTGGGGCCAGGCCGACGGCCTCGCCCTCGGCGCCGCCCAGGCGGTCAAGGTCGCAAACCCCGACCACCGCATCTTCGTGGCCGGCTTCGACGGCGACACCGCGGCGCTCGAGGCCCTGCGCGACGGCGTGTTCGACGTAACCGCCACCCAGCAGACCCAGAAGATGGGCCGAATGGCGGTGGATTCGGCGATCGCGCTGGTCGCCGGCGAGACCGTGCCGGCCGAACAGCTGCAGGACGCGACGCTGACCACCAAGGACAACGTCGGCCCGTTCATCGAGAACCATCCCTGATCCTCGATCCGAAGACCGGCGGCACCCCACGTGCCGCCGGTCGCTTCGCCGCGGCGGTCTTGCCTGCGGCCTCCGAACGCGCCTCCCCGCCGACCCGTCGGTGGGGCCCCGTTTCGCCGGAAGAGACGACGACCATGACGACAACCGCACCCGCCGATCGCGCGGCGATCCTTCAGGTCCGTGGCATCGGCAAGGCCTACGGCCCGGTCACCGTGCTGCAGGACGTCGATCTCGACGTCCGCCGCGGCGAGGTGCTGGCGCTGCTCGGCGAGAACGGGGCCGGCAAGTCGACGATCTCGTCGATCATCGCCGGACTGGTGAAGCCGACCACCGGCACCATGACCTGGCAGGGCCAGCCGCATGCGCCCGCCAACCCCGCCGCCGCCCTTGCCACCGGCATCGGCCTGATCCACCAGGAAATGCGCCTGCTGCCCGACCTGTCGGTCGCCGAGAATGTGTTCGTCGGCCGCCTGCCGACCAAGGGCGGACGGGTCGACCGCGCCCTGATCAACCGGCTCGCCGCCGAACAGCTCCACCGCCTCGGCCTCGACATCGCCCCGACCACGCTGGTGCGCGACCTGCGGGTTGCCGCCCAGCAGCAGGTCGAGATCGCCAAGCGCTGACGCTGAAGGCCAAGCTCCTGATCTTCGACGAGCCGACCGCCGCGCTCGGCGGCGAGGAGACCGAACGGCTGTTCGAGCAGATCGCCGGGCTGAAGGCCGAGGGCGTGTCCTTCATCTACATCAGCCACCGCCTCGACGAGATCGCCCGCATCGCCGACCGCGTCGCGGTGCTGCGCGACGGCAAGCTCGTCGCCCTGCACGAGACCGCCGATCTGCCGATCAAGACGCTGGTGGAAGAAATGGTCGGCCGGCCGCTCGACCGCATGTTCCCGGCGCTGAAGCAGGTGGACGGCGAGACGCTGATCGAGGTCGAGAACCTCACCAGCGCCGAAGGCGCCTTCTCCGACATCAGCTTCTCGGTGAAGGCCGGCGAGGTGTTCGGCATCGCGGGCATCGTCGGCGCGGGGCGCACGGAGCTCGTGCGCGGCATCGCCGGCGTCGATCCCCTCGCCTCGGGCAGCGTCAAGGTGGCCGGCACGGCGATCCGCCTCTCCAGCCCGCGCGACGCGCTCGACAAGGGCATCGTGCTGGTGCCGGAAGACCGCAAGGCGCAGGGCCTCGTGCTCGACCATTCGATCGCCGAGAATCTGGCGCTCGGCAACTATCCGACCGTGGCCCCCTCCGGCTGGGTGTCGCCGAAGGCCGTGGAACGCTTTGCCGCCGACGCCATCCGCCGCTTCGGCGTGAAGGGCGCGCCCGGCCAGCGGGCCGGCCAGCTTTCCGGCGGCAATCAGCAGAAGGTCGTGATCGCCAAGTGCATCTCGCGCGGTCCCCGCGTGGTGATCCTCGACGAGCCGACCCGCGGCATCGACGTCGGCGCAAGAGCCGCGATCTACGACGTTATCAAGGAACTCGCCGACCGGGGCATGGCGGTGATCGTCGTCAGCTCCGATCTCGACGAGGTGCTCGGCCTGTCGAACCGCGTCATGGTGCTGAACCGCGGCCGCAACCGGGGTATCCTGCCCCACGAACGCGCCAGCCGCGTCGAGGTGATGGAACTCGCGACCACGTAACCGCAAAGCGGCGCGGCGCTCTCCCCGCCGCCCGCCCCTCCCGCGAGGGCGGGAGCCCAGCACCGGCCGGCCCTGCCCGCCGTGACGCCGACATCCGCCTTGCCGGGATCATGGGTCACCGGCTCGCGACGGGCGACAGGCCGCCGAGGCTGGGCTCCTCCCCGCGCGGGACCGCGACGACAGAAACGACAGAAACGACCGCAATTCCGGAGACCAGATCCATGAAACTCTTCAGCCTCGCCGGCGACGTCGCCTTCGTCACCGGAGCCGGCAGCGGCATCGGCCAGCGCATCGCCATCGGTCTCGCCGAGGCCGGCGCGGACGTCGCCCTGTTCGATCTGCCGGGCTCCGCCGGTCTTGCCGAGACCAAGGCGGCGATCGAGGCCCATGGCCGCCGCGCCCTCGTCACCGAGGGCAACGTCACCGACGAGGCCGCGCTCGCCGCCGCCGTCGCCGCCACCGAAGCCGAACTCGGCAGCCTCGACCTTGCCGTCAACAGCGCCGGCATCGCCAACGCCGCCCCGGCCGAGGACCTGCCGCTGGCCCAGTGGCAGAAGATGATCGACGTCAACCTGACCGGCGTCTTCCTCTCCTGCCAGGCCGAGGGCCGGGCGATGCTGAAGCGCGGCAAGGGCGCGATCGTCAACATTGCCTCGATGTCCGGCACGATCTGCAACCGCGGCCTGACGCAAGCGCACTACAACAGTTCCAAGGCCGGCGTGATCCATCTGTCGAAGAGTCTGGCGATGGAATGGGTCGGGCGCGGCGTGCGGGTCAACGTCATCAGCCCCGGCTACACGCTGACCCCGATGAACAAGCGCCCCGAAGTGGCCGAGCAGCTCAAGATCTTCGCCAGCGAAACGCCGATGCAGCGCATCGCCGAACCGGACGAGATGGTCGGACCCGCGATCTTCCTGCTGAGCCCCGCCGCCTCCTTCGTCACCGGCGTCGACCTGCTGGTGGACGGTGGCTTCGAATGCTGGTGAGGGTGCTGGCCTGACCGATCAGCGCACGTCGGCGCCTTGCCAGAGGCCTCGTCCTTCGAGACGGCCCTGCGGGCCTCCTCAGGATGAGGCCTTCGCACAGCAGGATAAGCCCCCGACACTTGCTCTTTTCCTCATCCTGAGGAGGTCGCGCAGCGACCGTCTCGAAGGATGAGGAAAAGCCACGGCGCAACCGTCGCCCCCCTCACTGGGCGGCGGCGGTCGTGACCGGGGCGTTGCCGGAGGTGGCGAGCTTGAGCTCCAGGAGCTCGTCCTGGGTGAAGTAGAAGATCTGCTCCGGCGGCGTTTCCATGGCGTGAATCCACACCCGCGGATCGACGCCCATGTCGACGAGATGGCGCTGGCATTCGGCCGAGACGCGCTGGGCGCTGGCCATGCCTTCCGCGCCGGTCTCCTCCGGTCCGCCCGTCACGCGCATCGCCGACACCTGGTGGACGCCGACCGAGGCGCCCTCCTCCGCGAAGCGTTGCGTGCCGCCGGAAAACACCAGCGGACAGGACGAGGCGCAACGCCCCTCCTCCTCGACCAGCGTGTCGAGCCCGCGCGCCCGGATCAGTCGCGACATCTCCAGCGCATCCGTCACCGACCCGCCGGGCGAATCGAGCACGATCGTCGTGGCATAGCCGCCGCGCTTGCCGATCTCCTCGGCAAAGCGCGCCGCCGTGCCGGGCGTGATCGTGCCGCGTGCTTCCAGACGCCCGCCGGCGACGAGTTCGAAGCTCATCGGCTCGCCGAGTTCGGCCATGGGCTTGGGTCCTTCGCGGCCGGGCGCAGGCGCCACATCCGGCCGGGCGGACGGCAGATTCGGATCGGCCGCCGGCAGCGTCTCGGAGGAGCGCGCCGGCAGCGTCGGCGGTGGCTTGGCCATCTGCTCGGCGAGATCGAGACACAGCACCGTCACGGTGATCGAGGCAAGGCCGTAGAACACCGTCCGCAACACCCGCTCGTCCGGCCGCGGACCGAGGATGCGGCGCCACAGCGGCACGGCATGGGCCGCGGGCCGCGGGTCGGACCGCAGGACCGGCTTTGCCTCGGGGCGATCGTCCGCGGCGCCGCTCATTCGCGCTTCATCCCGCGGGACGGCAGCGGTGTGACGCTCGCCTCGCCGACCGGTTCGACGGCGGACAGGGTCGGCTCGCCATGGTCCGGGTTGCGGCGCTCCGGTGCGCGCCGTTCCGCCTCATCCTCGGGTGTCTCGACGACCGGCGTCACCACGGGCTGCGGCGACACCAGCGTGCGCTCGCCCTCGACCTCGCGCAGCAGCCGCATCGCCGTCAGCAGATCGGCCGCGGTCATGCTGTCGGCGGCGGCCGGCTCGGCCTCGCGGCGGATCGCGGCGTGGACGACGCAGAGAATCAGCACCAGCACCGCCGGCAGCAGGTCGATCGAGATCGCGCCCGCCCAGCTCGGCAGGAAGTCGCCCGCATAGCGCAGCACCGCCTCGGCGGTGGACAGCGGCTGGAACCGGGCCGCTCCACGCCCGGAATCGACGTGATTTCCTCGGCTGCCTGGGAAAGCGCGGCGGCCTGCACCGCCACCGCCTTCTCGACGCTGCCGACCACTTCGGTCTGGCGGCCGGCGAGTTCGGCGTCGCGACCGTTCGCGGCCGGGGCGATGAAGCCGGCGGAGAGATCCTCGGCCGCGCGGCGCACGGCCGGCGCCATCGACGACTGCTCCAGCGCGGCAATGGTGCCGACGAGCTTCAGCGCCTCGCCGGCAAAGGCGTCGCTCCGCTCCTTGATCGCGCCCTGCCCCGAGACGAGTTCGCGCATGATGGTCAGATGCGTGCCGCCCTCGGCGTAAAGCTCCTTGGCCCGTTCGCCGCTCTCACCGACCTGCCGGCCGAGATCGTCGAGCTGGGTCGACATCTGGCTGAGAAGCTGCACGACGGTGCCCGAGCCGCCGGTGCCGGTCAGCGCGCCGCCGCGCTCGGCCTCGGCAAGCCGGGCAAAGCGGGTCGAGGCGAGCTGGATGTCCGGAAGCAGGCTCTGGGCGCCGAGCGCACGGTTGTGGGCGGCATCGAGATCACGGGTGTAGGCCTGCAGCGTCACGGCCAGATGCTGCTCGATCGCCGCCGATCCGGCGAGCGCCGCCGCGTTCAGCCACGAGGACATGGCGACGATCATCAGCGAGCCGAGCACCATCGCGGCGGTCAGCCAGATCCGGCTCGCCACCTGTCGCACATGCGGCAGGAAGCGCAGCATGAACGACCAGAAGGCGTAGATCGCCACCGACACGGCCGACGAATAGATCAGCGCCGCCAGGAAGGTGACCATCGGCGCGCCGTCGAGCAGGTCGCGCACGCCGAGATAGGTATAGACGCCCGAGGCAAGGGCCAGCACCGCGAGCGTCAGGCGCATGGTGAGGTCGAGACCGGCGACACCGTCGCGCAGCGGTGATGACATGGAGAGATCCCCGTTAGAGGTTTCTTAACGTTCCCGGTCTTTGCGCCAGCATTGTGGCCGGAGGCCCATCGGACAGCATTGTGGCCGGAGGCCCATCGGACAGCATTGTGGCCGGAGGCCCATCGGCCGAGAGTGTGGCCGGCGCCCCGCGTCCGGAGATCGCTCCAGATCCGGGGCTCAGATCGGCTTCAGTCCGTCGCGAAAGCGCTTCCAGTTGCGCACGTAGCCCTCGGCGGTCAGGCGCATGCGCTCGGCCGCCGCCGCGTCGATCTCGCGCACGACCTTGCCGGGCATGCCCATCACCAGCGAGTTGTCCGGAATTTCCTTGCCTTCCGGAATGAGCGCGCCCGCGCCGATCAGGCAGTTGCGGCCGATCTTTGCCCCGTTCAGCAGCGTCGCCCCCATGCCGATCAGCGAATTGTCGCCGATGATGCAGCCGTGGAGCATCGCGCGATGGCCGACCGTGCAGTTGGCGCCGATCACCAGCGGATAGCCCATGTCGGTGTGGAGCACGCAGACGTCCTGGACGTTGCTGTTCGGCCCGATCCGGATCTCCTCGTTGTCGCCGCGCAGCACGCTGCCGAACCAGACGCTCGAGCCCGCCTCCAGCACGATCTTTCCGATCAAGGTGGCATCCGGCGCCACCCAGCAGTCGCCCTCGGCAAGGCTCGGGGCCAGTCCGTCCAGTGTGTAGAGCGGCATTCGTCATCCTCCCGTCGATCCGGCGCGTCCCCCCGGGCGCGCGCATCCTGTCGGGGATAGAGAAATGTCCGCAGGCGTCAACGGTTGATCACCCCGCCGGACGATCGGTCGCCGCCCGGGCCCGCTCAGATGCTGCCCTGCACCGCATAGACCAGCGAGAGCACCACTGTGCCCGAACACAGGCTCCAGCCTCCGGCAATCAGCGTCGAGGCGAACAGCCAGCCGATCGGACGACGTTCGATGAACCGGCCGCGCACGGCATTGCGCATCAGGATCATCGGACCCGCGAACATGCAGGTCAGGATCGAGGCGATGGCCGACGCCGGACGGGTGTCGGGAATGTCGAAGGCGCAGGGGCGCGCCGTGACAAGCTGGTAGAAGGACGAGATCAGGCCCGCGGCCACGAAGCCGGATATCGTGATCACCAGCGCCGCATAGACTTCACCCGACATCATCCCCGCCCCTCCGTCCGATCCTGAAATGAAACGCGCCGCGCCTCGTTGCAGAGGGCATCGCAACGGCCGTACCGCAATCGCCGAGGGTAGCATTTACGGGATGTTAACCATATCCGCGTCTGGTTGAGGGGAAGGCTTTTCAGCCGGTTGTGCCGTGACGGGGCAGCCGCGTGTCATTTCGGGAGGCGGCCACGTCGACCAGATCCAGTCCGTATGATCTCGACCAGAGCGACTTCCAGGTGCGCGCGCGGGTGCGCACCTACGATCGCGCCAGCTGGTTCTTCCGGATCACGGCGACCTTCCTGCTCATCGCCGCGGCACTGCTGGTGGTGGACTTCGGCCTGCGCTGGACGTCGGACATGTTCGGCGTCAACGACCGTTCGTCGGAACCGACACCGGTGCCGGTCGATGTCGCCGGCACGCGGCTGACCATTCCCGGCAACATGATACGCTATGCCAACGACCGGACGGGCGAGCCGGTCAACCGTGTCGATCTGGTGGTGCACTGGCCGACGCTGGGCGGCTTCACCAACGAGACCGCCCGCGACTTCGCCGATGCCTCCGACACGCCGCCCTTCTTCTACCTGACGATCCAGAAGCGGGAATCGGCGACCGACAGCGCCGGCCGCCTCTCCAGCGTCTACCAGCATTTCTTCACGGATCGCCGCGTTCCGGCCCCGGCCGGGCTGGTCGGCCGCGAGTTGTCGGAGGATTCCGGGCTCGCCGGCGAGGAGGTCTATTTCGAGGCCGGCTCGACGCGGCCCTTCACCGTGCACTGCATGCATGACGACGGCACCGGCTTTCCGGTCACGTGCATGACCGAGATTCACGCCGGCGGTGACCTGTCGGTCCAGCTCCGCTTCCGCAAGGGCCTGCTGCC
This sequence comes from Methylobrevis pamukkalensis, assembly GCF_001720135.1. Lineage (GTDB taxonomy): Bacteria > Pseudomonadota > Alphaproteobacteria > Rhizobiales > Pleomorphomonadaceae > Methylobrevis > Methylobrevis pamukkalensis. The sequence goes on along the minus strand of NZ_MCRJ01000042.1, from coordinate 2,243 downwards.
GCAGTGGCAGGAACTGTCGCGCGGCATGAGCGCCCTGCTCGTCAGCTTCGGCGTCTTCCTCAACTGACCGGCATCTTCACGGCGCCCCGAGAGACGGGATCGGAAACGAAAAAGAGCGGCCCCGCCGGGACCGCTCCTTTCATGTCTGCCGCGCATCGCATCGGCCGGCGGAAGTTCTCCGCCCTGCCGCCGCGCTCAATCCTCGAGATCTTCCCCGAGAACCGCCATGTTGAAATTGTAGGACAGTTCGCCGTCCTCTTCGTCCTTGAAGAGGATGCCGACGAATTCCTCGCCGACGTAGACCTCGGCGGAATCCGCCTTGCGCGGACGGGTCCGCACGGAGATGGTCGGGGACACGAACACCTTGCGGAGATACGTCTCGATCTTCTGGATTTCTTCGCGGGTCAATTCCGGGGTCTTTCCTGTCGTCGCGCCAGTGATCGCGCCTGTGGTCGCGGTGGGTGGCCCCGCGCATGGCGAGCCCTTGTCGAAGCATCCGCCGCCGTGCGGCACCGCGGACGCCGATCCGTTCCGGGCGTCTTCTGGCACAGGCTCCGCGCCGATCCAACCCTTGGCGAGCAGATTTTCCACGGCGGTCGCCGCAGGCCGGGCCTGACCGGGACGGCAAGGCCCGCGCGGCGTCAGATCACGTTGCCGGCCAGCATCTGGTCCATCGACCGGGACGGCTCCGAGCAGCCGGCCTCGCCCACGACCCGGGCCGGCACGCCGGCCACCGTCGTGCACGGCGGCACCGGCTTCAGCACGACCGATCCCGACGCGACGCGCGAGCAATGGCCAACCTCGATGTTGCCGAGCACCTTGCGCCGGCGCCGAGCAGCACGCCCTTGCGGATCTTCGGGTGACGGTCGCCCGTCTCCTTGCCCGTCCCGCCGAGGGTGACGCCCTGAAGGATCGACACGTCGTCCTCGATCACCGCCGTCTGGCCGATGACGATGCCGGTGGCGTGGTCGAAGAACAGGCCGCGCCCGAGCACTACCGCCGGGTGGATGTCCACCTGGAACACCTCGGAAATCCGCGACTGGAGATAGAGTGCCAGATCACGCCGCTCGTGCCGCCACAGCCAGTTCGCGAGCCGGTGCGCCTCGATGGCATGGAAGCCCTTGAAGTAGAGGACCGGATCGAGGAAGCGGTCGCAGGCCGGATCGCGGTCGTAGACGGCGACGATATCAACCCGGAATGCCTCGCCGATCGCGGCATCGTCGTCGATCGCCTCGCGGAAGGCCTGGCGGATCATCGCTGCCGGCACCACCGAATGGTCGAGGCGGTCGGCGACCCGCTCGGCCACGGCGTCCTCCAGACGGGTCTGGTCGATGATCGTGCGGTGCAGGAAGCCGCCGAGGGCGGGCTCGCGCGCGACCACCGACAGCGCTTCCTCGCGCAGGCGGTGCCACACCGGATCGACGGTATCGAGACGGCGCTGTCCCACGGGCTTCTGGCCGGCGGAAACGGAAGAATTGACCATGACCTTCGCCTTTCCGGAGAACGCTGCCTCCGCAGATCGCTGTTGGCGCGCAAAATAACACATGAGGACGCCGCGTGGGCAGCACCTTGTCTCCTCGTCGATAACAACGTCTTGAAGACTAGGTTCCCGGCGCGTCAGGCGCCTGCCGCGCGCGAGGAGAGCCAGTGGCCGCGGCCCTCGGCCGCCCGGTCGGGAGCCCGATCCGGCGCCCGCTCGTTCCACCGCGCCGGAACGATGGGCAGGAAGTCACCGGAGGCGATCACCGCATAGCGGCGCAGAGCCATCACCAGCATGCCCTCGATCATCTCCCGCGCCCGCCCCGGCAGCGTCGCGACCCCGACATCGATGTCGGTGATCAGCATCTCCGCCGACAGCGGCACGACATCCTGCTCGCGCTCGGCGAACAGGCCGATCTCGATCTTCTTCGGTTCCATTCGTCCGATCCAGGCGCGGATGCCCAGCAGCGACCGCAGCAGTCCGTCGGGGATCGGCACCCGTCGCGGGCCGAGGCAGACGCCGATCGCCGTCACGAGATCGGCGTGGAACACGGTCCGGCCCCTGAGCTCGTCGACCAGCACCTCCACCACCACCGGCAGGTCGCGTCGGCAAGCGGCATCCGCGTATCGTCCCATCCGAGCAGGAGATGGTCCCGCTCGGTCTCGAAGCCGCAATGGGCCAGCGCCGTCTCTCCGGCCCCGAGAGCCGAGAGGCGGACGTCGTCACGCCATCTGCGTCCGAACACCAGACGACAGAACAGGAC
>NZ_MCRJ01000041.1 GCF_001720135.1 Methylobrevis pamukkalensis | reverse complement strand
GAAGGATTTTGGTGAACGACAAGGCACCATGTGGCGTGGACGGGTGAAGCCGTTCGGCAAGTGAATTCCCTTCTCCCCCTCGCGGGAGAAGGCGCCCGAAGGGCAGATGAGGGGGGTGCGGCACACGAAAGCGCCGCGACCTGTCTCCTCAAAGCCCGTCCTTCCCGCGCGACAGCGCCGCCAGACCGGTGCGGGCCACCTCGACGAGGCCGCAGGAGGTCATCAGCTTCACGAAGCGGTCGATCTCGGCCGGCATGCCGGACAGCTCGAACACGAAGCTCTCCAGCGTCGCGTCCACGGTCTTGGCGTCGAAGGCCTGGGCGAGGCGCAGCGCCTCGACCCGGTGCTCGCCGGTGCCGGCCACCTTGATCAGCGCCAGCTCGCGCTCGATGGCGTCGCCCATGCGGGTGAGGTCGATCACCCGGTGCACCGGCACGAGGCGGGCGATGTGGTTCTTGATCTGGTCCAGCACCTGCGGCGTCGCGGTGGTGACGAGCGTGATGCGCGAGACGTGGCGTTCGTGCTCGACCTCGGAGACCGTGAGGCTCTCGATGTTGTAACCGCGGCCGGAGAACAGGCCGACGATGCGGGCGAGCACGCCCGGCTCGTTGTCGACGAGCACCGAGAGCGTGTGCGTCTCGATCTTGGTTTCCTCTTCCTGCAGGAAGTAGGCGGAGCGGGATTCACCTGCGACGATCATCGGGCCATGTCCCCGTTCGATGTTCTTGAGCATTGTCGTGACTTTCGAATTCCGTGGCCGGAACGGAGGCGGCACCCGCGGGCACCGCCCCTCCCCCTTGCCTCACACCAGCATCTTGCCCTTGGCGTCGATGGCGCTGCCGATCTCCTCGTCCGAGGCATCCTCGGCGAGCAGCATCTCGTTGTGCGCCTTGCCGCTCGGGATCATCGGGAAGCAGTTGGCGAGGCTGGCGACGCGGCAGTCGAACAGCACCGGCTTCTTGACCTCGATCATCTCGGCGATCTTGTCGTCGAGCTCGGCCGGGTTCTGGCAGAGGATGCCGTGGCCGCCGTAGGCCTCGGCGAGCTTCACGAAGTCGGGCATCGCCTCAGTGTAGCTGTGCGACAGGCGGTTGCCGTGCAGCAGCTGCTGCCACTGGCGGACCATGCCCATGTACTGGTTGTTGAGAATGAAGACCTTGACCGGCAGCTCGTGCTGGATCGCCGTCGCCATCTCCTGGATGTTCATCTGGATCGAGGCATCGCCGGCGATGCAGCAGACGAAGGCGTCGGGATGGGCTGCCTGCACGCCGAGCGCGGCCGGGAAGCCGTAGCCCATGGTGCCGAGGCCGCCCGACGTCAGCCAGCGGTTCGGCTCCTCGAAGCCGAAATACTGCGCCGCCCACATCTGGTGCTGGCCGACCTCGGTGGTGATGTAGGTGTCGAGGTGCTTGGAGGCCTGATACAGCCGCTCGATCGCGAACTGCGGCATGATCACGCTGTCCGACGCCTTGTAGCGCAGGCACTTCCTGGCCTGCCACACGGCGATCTGCTTCCACCACGCGCCGAGCGCATCCTTGTCCTGCGCCGGCGTCAGCGCCTTCCAGGCGGCGACCATCTCGCCCAGAACGCTGGCGACGTCGCCGACGATCGGGATGTCGACGCGGATGTTCTTGTTGATCGACGACGGATCGATGTCGACGTGGATCTTGCGGCTGGTCGGCGAGAAGGCGTCGGTGCGGCCGGTGATGCGGTCGTCGAAGCGCGCGCCGATGCAGACCATCACGTCGCAGTCGTGCATGGCGAGGTTGGCTTCATAGGTGCCATGCATGCCGAGCATGCCGAGCCAGTTCGGCCCGGAGGCCGGATAGCGCCGAGGCCCATCAGCGTCGAGGTGACCGGGAAATTGGTGAGCTGGACCAGCTCGCGCAGCAGCCGCGTCGCCTCGTCGCCGGAGTTGATGACGCCGCCGCCGGTGTAGAACACCGGCTTCTTGGCGGCCGCCATCAGCGCCACGGCGTCGCGGATCGCCGCGTCGTCGCCCTTGACCTGCGGATGATAGGCCGAGGTCTTGTAGTGCGGGTCCTTGGTCCCGGAATTCGGCCCGTAGTAGGTGCCGGTCTGGAACTGGATGTTCTTCGGGATGTCGACGACGACCGGCCCGGGGCGCCCGGTGGTGGCGATCCGGAAGGCCTCGTGCAGGATGCGCGGCAGGTCGGCGATGTCTTTCACCAGCCAGTTGTGCTTGGTGCAGGGCCGGGTGATGCCGACCGTGTCGCACTCCTGGAAGCCGTCGGTGCCGATGAGATGGGTCGGAACCTGGCCGGTGATGCAGACGACCGGGATGCTGTCCATCAGCGCGTCGGTCAGCGCCGTGACCATGTTGGTCGCGCCGGGGCCGGAGGTGACGAGGGCAACGCCCGGCCGGCCGGTGGAGCGGGCATAGCCTTCGGCCATGTGGCCGGCGCCCTGCTCGTGGCGGACCAGCACGTGACGCACCTTCTCCTGCTGGAACAGCTCGTCGTAGATCGGAAGCACCGCGCCGCCCGGATAGCCGAAGATGGTGTCGACGCCGTGGTCGACGAGTGCCTGCAGAACCATCTCGGCGCCGGTCATTTGCCGTGTCATGGACCTTATCCTTCCGGGTCTTCGCGCCGATCCCCTGCCGTCGGGACAGTCGTGGCGCCGTTCTTGTTCGCGATGTTGGGTCAGGAATCCGGGTAATAAAAAAGGCCCTCCGAGGGGCCTTGGGTCGCGCACCATGTCGTTCGCAGGCTCTAGACGAGAGCCTTCGTGACGGTGCGCCTTCTAAGTACGATCAGCTTGGCAGACATGGCTCGTCCCAATTTGCAGTTGGCGGAAGCTAGTCCTCGCGAAAAGCAAGGTCAAGGGCAAATCTGGCCGGCGCCGGATCGATGTCCGCGGATGACCGCCACATCACCCCCTCCAGCGCCCGGGGCCACCGACTGTCATCAAACAGTCATCATACAAAATGGCGTCCGTTTGACACGGATCAAGGCCCCCGCCCCCGTCCGCCTCCAGAGTGGCCTCACCTGTCCGGGACCGGACGAGATGTGAAAGGACGACCGATGGCGAAGACCATGAAAGCCGCCGTGGTGCGCGAGTTCGGCAAGCCGCTGACGATCGACGAGGTGCCGATGCCGGAAGTCGGGCCCGGCCAGATCCTGGTGAAGGTCGCCGCCTCCGGCGTCTGTCACACCGATCTTCACGCCGCCGAGGGCGACTGGCCGGTGAAGCCGAAGCCGCCGTTCATCCCCGGCCACGAGGGCTCCGGCCATGTGGCCGCCGTCGGCGCCGGCGTGCGCAACGTCCGGGAAGGCGACCGGGTCGGCGTGCCGTGGCTCTACACGGCCTGCGGCCACTGCGAGCATTGCATCTCCGGCTGGGAAACCCTGTGCTATGCGCAGCAGAACACCGGCTATTCGGTCAACGGCGGCTATGCGCAATATGTGCTCGCTGACCCGAACTATGTCGGCCACATCCCGGACGCCATGGACTTCGGCACCGCCGCCCCGGTGATGTGCGCCGGCGTCACGGTCTACAAGGGCCTGAAGGAAACCGAAGCCCGCCCCGGCCAGTGGGTGGTGATCTCCGGCATCGGCGGTCTCGGCCACATGGCCGTGCAATACGCCAAGGCCATGGGCTTCCACTGCCTCGCGGTCGATGTCTCTGACGACAAGCTGGCGCTGGCAAGGGACCTCGGCGCCGACGCGACCGTCAACGCCCTGCATGGCGACCCCGTCGCCGAAGTGCGCAAGGCCACCGATGGCGGCGCGCACGGCGTGCTGGTCACCGCCGTCTCCCGCCCGGCCTTCGCCCAGGCGCTCGGCATGACCCGCCGCCACGGCACCATGGCCCTCGTCGGCCTGCCGCCGGGCGACTTCCCGCTGCCGATCTTCGACGTGGTGCTGAACCGTATCACCATCCGCGGCTCGATCGTCGGCACCCGTCAGGATCTCGCCGAGGCCATCGACTTTGCCGCCGAGGGCAAGGTCAAGTCGCACTACAGCTGGGGCAAGCTCGACGACATCAACGACATCTTCACCCGCATGAAGGCCGGCCAGATCGACGGCCGCGTGGTGATGGCGATCGACTGACCCTCTCTGCGGCTCGGCCTTGTCCTGAGGAAGCCGCGAAGCGGCTGTCTCGAAGGGCGAGGCGCCCCCGCCCTTCGACAGGCTCAGGGTGGGGGCGGAGAGACGACACGGCTTACGGCTCGGCTCGCAGGCTTTCGATGAGGCGCAAAGATGCCGATGTGGAAGCCGGGAATTCAGGCATTGTCCGTCTTCCGCCTGCGGGTCGCCGCCGCCTTCTTGGCGGAAGCCGAGCGCTGTTCCGGGGTGCGAGAGGCAGCCGCCTTGCGGGCGGCGGCGGAGCGGTCCTCGCGGCTGCGCGAGGCGGAGGCGGCGCCGCCGATGCGGCCGCCGCGTCGTGAGGAGGCGTGGGTCTCAGGGGTGCCGCGGCCCGAGCCGCTCCTGTTGCCGCCGCCGCTCTCCTTGTTCACGGTCGCCCAGGCGCGGCTCTCGGCCTCGTCGGGATCGACGCCGCGGTCCTCGTAGCTCTGCTCGATATGCTGCGCCTTGCGCTTCTGCTTGTCGGTATAGGCCGACTTGTCACCCTTCGGCATGGCTCTCTCCTCCGGCTCCCCCTGCCCTCCGGCCCCCCTGCGCCACGAACGCGTCCGTGGCGGGGGAGTTCCGGAGGAGGCCCGGCCTCAGCCCGATCTCAGATCGAGGCGATCGCCTGGGTGCCCTCGCCCGGGCCGATGACCCGGACGCGGGCGCCTTCCTGGACGCGCTTGTAGAGGTCGATCGCATCCTGGTTGATCATCCGGATGCAGCCCGACGAGACGCTGGTGCCGATCGAATAGGGCTCCAGCGTGCCGTGGATGCGGAACAGCGTGTCGACGTTGTCCTGCCAGAGGTAGAGGCCGCGCGCGCCGATCGGATTGCGCGGTCCGCCCTCGATGCCCATGCCGCTCTGCAGCTTGGCGAGCTTGGCCGGCAGTTCCGGATGGCGGGCGACATACTCGGGCGCCGGATACCAGTCCGGCCATTCGCGCTTGAACTTGATGTAGGCCTCGCCGCTCCAGGTGAAGCCGGCCTTGCCGGTGCCGACGCCGTAGCGCACGGCCCAGCCGCCGTCCTGCACGAAGTAGAGCAGATGCGCGGTCGGATCGACCACGATCGAGCCGGCCGGCATGTCGGTGGAGTAGCGCACGCGCTGGCGCAGGAACTTCGGGTCGAAGCGCAGCGGATCGACGGCACGCACCGGGAAGGGCTCGGTGCTGATCGGCGCATACATCGCGATGTAGTCGGGATCGCCCTCGAGCGCGTTGTCGAGGCCGGGGTCGACGAAGAACGGCTGGATGGCCGGCTCGAGGCCGGGCGCCATCGGCGCGGTGCTGGCGGTCCAGGAATTGGGGCGCACGGTGGTGATCGGCACGCTGGCACACGCACCGAGCGCCGTGAGGGCGGCGCCCTGCAGGGCGGTGGTGAGGAAGCGTCGACGGGAAAAGGCGGTCATGGCAACTCGCGGCAATCGGATGTGTCTGGGAGGAGGTGATGTCCACAAGCCCCGAATCTACGCGCTTGGAAAGGGCGCGGCAGGTCACTTTCACGCGAGACCGCCAAGGAGTCCGCCAGCGTGACGTTTTCGCAACGCACGCGCGCCAGCGTTGCGCCTTGCGCCGGCCGGCAAGGTGGGCGGAGGACCGCCGGTCGCGAACATTTTTCCGATTGAAATGTTATATCATAACGTTTATGGCTTTCGGCGAACCTGGACGGCCAAGATGACATCCCGCGACCCCTTCGTCTCTTCCCTCATGGCCCGCTCGGCCGCCGAACGCCTCGTCGGCGTCGCGGCGATTCTCGCCCTGCTGTGGCTCGCCGTCTGGTGGGCGGTGGTGCTGCCATGATGCCGCGCGAGATCCGCTTCCGCGACGTGACCGTCGCCTATGACCGCCACCCGGCGGTGCATCACCTCTCGGGCAGCTTCGCGCCCGGCAGCCTGACCGCCGTTGCCGGTCCGAATGGCGCCGGCAAGTCGACGCTGCTCAAGGCGCTGATGGGCGAAATGCCGGTGTCGGAAGGCCAGATCGACCGCGGCGGCCTGTCGATCCGCGACATCGGCTACCTGCCGCAGGCCGCCGACATCGACCGCAGCTTCCCGCTGTCCGTCGCCGACACGGTGCTGCTCGGCGCCTGGCGCAGCCACGGCGCCTTCCGCGCCTTCTCCCGCAGCTGCGTGGCCGACGCCCGCCGGGCGCTGACCTCCGTCGGGCTGGAGGGCTTCGAGCGCCGGCCGATCGGCACCCTGTCCGCCGGCCAGTTCCAGCGGGTGCTGTTTGCCCGCCTCCTGCTGCAGGACGCGCAGGTGATCCTGCTCGACGAGCCCTTCACCGCGATCGACGCCCGCACCACCCGCGACCTCCTGGACATCGTCCAGCGCTGGCATCGCGACGGCCGCACGGTGATCGCCGTGCTGCACGACTTCGACCAGGTGCGCGCCCATTTCCCCGACACGCTGCTGCTCGCCCGCCGCCAGATCGGCTGGGGGCCGACCGGCGAGACCATGACGGCGGAGAACCTTCTGGCCGCCCGGGCGATGGCCGAGCGCTGGGACGACGAGGCCAATGCCTGCGACAGCCATGGCCGTGGCCATGGCGACGGGCATGGCCACGATCCGCACGACGGCCCGCATGGCCATGATCATCACGGTCATGATCACCATGGCCACGATCATCACGGTCACGGCAGCCGGCGCGGCGGGGCGGCGGCATGACCTTCGCGGCCCTCGTCCTCGACCCGTTCCTCGACTACGGCTTCATGCGCCGCGCGCTGGTGGCCTGCGTGGCGCTCGGGCTTGGCGCCGGCCCGGTCGGCGTGCTGCTGATGCTGCGGCGGATGAGCCTCGTCGGCGACGCCATGAGCCATGCGGTGCTGCCCGGCGCCGCGATCGGCTTCCTGCTGGCTGGCGGCCTGTCGCTGACGGCGATGGGCATCGGCGGGCTGATCGCCGGCCTTGCGGTGGCGCTGCTGTCGGGCCTCGTGACCCGCACCACGGTGCTGCGCGAGGACGCGAGCTTTGCCACCTTCTACCTCACCTCGCTCGCCGCCGGCGTGCTGATCGTGTCGTTGCGCGGCTCCAACATCGACCTGCTGCATGTGCTGTTCGGCACGATCCTGGCGATCGACGCCGCGGCGCTCTACCTCGTGGCGGCGATCACCTCCTTCACGCTAGTGGTGCTCGCCCTCGTCTACCGGCCGCTGGTGGTGGAGTGTTTCGACCCCGGCTTCCTGCGCGCCGTCGGCGGTCGCGGATCGGTCTACCACCTCGCCTTCCTGCTGCTGGTGGTGCTCAATCTGGTGGCCGGATTCCAGGCGCTCGGCACGCTGATGGCCGTGGGCCTGATGATGCTGCCGGCCGCCATCGCCCAGCTCTGGACCCGCAGCCTGCCGCTGATGATGGTGATCGCCGCCGGCACCGGCGCGCTCTCCGGCTTCGTCGGCCTGCTCGTCTCCTATCACCACGCCGTCGCCTCCGGGCCGACCATCATCCTGACGGCGAGCGCGATCTACGGCGCCTCGCTGCTGCTGGCGCCCGCCGGCGCGGTGTGGCGCCTGATCCCCCGCCCGCATCTCAAGGGCTGACCCGCCGCGTCGGCGCCATGCGCCGGCCGGCCCCCGCGTGCCTTCCGGCCTCCCGGACCCCGGACGACGCGCTTCCTCGAAAGGACCATAGCGATGACACGACCCACCCTGCTTGCGGGAACGATGGCGCTCGCCCTCTCGGCCCTCGTCTCCGGCTCCGCCTTTGCGAAAGACCTTCAGGTCGTTGCCACCTTCACCGTGCTCGGCGACGTGGTGAAGGCCGTCGGCGGCGACAAGGTCACGGTGACGACGCTGATCGGCCCGAACGGCGATGCCCACGAATTCGCGCCCTCCCCGGCCGACGCCAGCCGGCTCAAGGCCGCCGACCTCGTGTTCATGTCCGGCCTCGGGCTCGAAGGCTTCATGGAGCGGCTGATTTCCGCCTCCGGCTATGGCGGCACCCCGGTGGTCGCCTCGGAAGGCATCAGGCCGCGCGAGATGGAGGAGGCAGATCACGACGCGCATGAGGGCCACACCGACCATGACGCGCATGACGCCGACGCGGAACATGACACTCATGCCTCTGATGACGCCCATGCAGAACACGACCATGGCGAGCAGGATCCCCATGTCTGGAACGATCCGGCGAATGTGGAGATCTGGGTCGCCAACATCGAGAAGGCACTCGCGGCCGCCGATCCCGAGGACGCCGCGACATTCGCCGCCAATGCGGCCGCCTACGTGACCGAACTGAAGGCCCTCGACGCCTATGCCCGCGAGACCATCGGTGCGGTGCCGGCCGAGCGGCGCAAGATCCTCACCAGCCACGACGCCTTCGGCTATTTCGGGGCCGCCTATGGCGTCACCCTGCTGTCGCCTGTGGGCCTGTCCACGGAGGCAGAGGCCTCGGCTGCCGATGTCGCGAAGCTGATCGATCAGATCCGCGCCGAGGGCGTGAAGGCCTATTTCGTCGAGAACTCGTCGGATCCCCGCCTTGTCAGCCAGATCGCCGAGGCGACCGGCGCGCAGCCGGGCGGCGAACTCTATGTGGAATCCCTGTCGGGACCGGATGGCCCCGCGCCGACCTACCTGAAGATGCTGCGCCACAACGTCGACGAGATCGCCAAGGCTCTTGGCACGTCGTCGTGAGCCGCGGGCCGGGAATCGGGCATCAAAACCGCAATTCCTGAGCCACAGAACCCGGAATTCCGGACGAATTCCACGAAAATCCAACATGCAAATAAACGAAATGCTTACGTCCCCGTCCTAGTGTGACCCTGGTATTCCGCCCTCTCCGGAAAGGGTCCTGCCTCGTTCGCCGAGGTGGACGAAGGGTGCATGGTCGATCTCGTCTCTGCAACTGGTGCTGGCACGGCTGCGGTATCCCCCGGATGCCGCAGCCTCATGCCGTCTGCTGTCCGGACCCAGGGGAGACCCGTGCGATGAACGTCGTCAAGGCGTCCCACCGGATCGATCCGGACGCCGCGCCGCGCAGCGCGCCGGCCGTGGAGCCCGGCCGCAGCTTCTTCGACATGGATTTCTGGATCAACTGCCTCGGCACCCCCGTGCTGGTGGTGGAGGAAGACGCGCTTGTGGTGCGGGCGATGAACCGCAGCGCCGGGGTCATGTTCCGCCTCGGCGCCGACATCAGCCTGCCCTGCCCGATCGACCACCTCGTCGGCATCGAGGCGGCCCGCACGCTGGCCCAGACCTGGAGCGTCGGCCGTGTCGGCATGATCGGCGAGCCGATCCTCGTGCGCTGCCAGTTCGGCGATCATTGCCGGGTCATGCTCGTCACCATCGCACCTGTCGTCGTCGACGGCACGGCGATGCGGCTGTTCACCATCAGCGAATCCCCGCCCCCCGGCTCCGTCGCGATCGCAACCTGGCAGGAAAATCTCCTCGCCCTGCTCAACTGGCTGCCCTTCGGGCTCGAGATCACCAATCTCGCAGACGAGGCCCAGTTCGTGAACGCCCATTTCCACGAGCTGTTCGGCTTCGAGCAATATGAACTCAAGACCAGCGAGGACTGGTGGCGGCATGCCTATCCGGACCCCGACTACCGGCGCTTTGCCCGCAACCTGTGGGAAAAATCCGTCGAGGAGGCCCGCGCCGAGAACCGCGAGATGACGCCCTTCGAGCTTCAGGTCGCCACCAAGGACGGCTCGCGCCGCACGATCCAGTTCCGGCATCGCACGCTGCTCGACCTGCACGTCAACCTGTTTCTCGACGTGACCAAGGAACGGGCCTACGCCCGCGAACTGCGCCGGCTGGCCGACACCGATCCGCTGACCGGCATCATGAACCGCCGCCGCTTCTTCGAGGAAGCCGATCGCCTGTTCGCTACGTCCCCGGACGGCCACGGCAACATCGCGATGCTGCTGCTCGACATCGACCACTTCAAGCGCATCAACGACAACCACGGCCATGGTGACGGCGACATCGTGCTGGAGGAATTCACCCGCCGCTGCCGCGAGGCGATCCGCCGCGACGACCTGTTCGCCCGCCTCGGCGGCGAGGAATTCGTGGTGCTGCTGCCCGATGCCAGCGAGCGGGAGGTTCGCGAGATCGGCGAACGCGTGCGCGCCGCCATCGCGGACGCCCCGTTCATCACCGGCCTCGCCAGCATCCCGGTGACCGTCAGCCTCGGGGCAACCCTGCGCCGGGCCGGCGAATTCTCGGTCGATGCGGTGGTCTCGCGGGCCGACCGGGCGCTCTACAGCGCCAAGGCAAACGGCCGCAACCGTCTCGATATCGAGATCTGACGCAGGCCCCGCAGCCCTCGGCCTGATCACAGCATGAAGGACGCCAGAAACGCGGCCTCGTCGGCCTCGATCCGCTGCGGATCATGGCGCCGCCACGTCCCGAACTGGTTTCGGAACCATGTCTCCTGCCGCCGGGCGTAGCGCCGGGTCGCCGTCACCGCCGCCTCGACCGCCGCGGCAAGGTCCCTCTCGCCGCGCGCGGCCGCCACCATCTCGGGCACGCCGATCGCCTTCATCGCGGGCAGCGCCGGATCGAGGCCGAGGCTGTCGACGCGGGCCGCCTCCTCCAGCCCGCCCGTCTCCACCATCGCCTCGAACCGCCGGGCGATCCGCCCGTGCAGCCACGCCCGCTGCGGCGCCAGCACATGGCCGCGCCAGCTCCCCGGCGCGAGCGGCGGCTCGCCGGGCACCTGTTGCCAGGCATGCAGCGACCGGCCGGTCGAGTCCATCACCTCCAGCGCCCGGAGGATCCGCTGGCTGTCGGCCGGACGCAGCCGTTCGGCCATGGCCGGATCGCGCCGCGCCAGTTCGTCGTGGAGTTCGCCGGCCTGCGCGCTCGCCGCCCGCGCCCGCCACGCTTCGCGGATCGCCGGATCGATCGCCGGCACCGGCGACAGTCCGGCGGTGAGCGCCGTGAAATAGAGCCCCGTGCCGCCGGTGACGATCGGCACCGCGCCGCGCCGGCGGATCGCCTCGATCGCCGCCACCGCATCGGCCAGCCAGCGGGCCACGGTGTAGGCCTCCGCCACCGGCACGTGGCCGAACAGGTGATGGGCGACGCCGCCGGTTTCCTCCGGCAGCGGCCGGGCGGTGAGGACCGAGAGCTCGGCATAGACCTGCATCGCGTCGGCATTGACGATCTCGCCGCCAAGGGCACGGGCCAGCCGCACGGCCAGCGCCGTCTTGCCGCTCGCCGTCGGCCCCGCTATCAGGATCGCATCCGGGAGTTCTCCCGCCATCGCTTCCATCCGTCATCCGCCGCCTGCCGGCGGGTCCATCCGGGAACCGCCATGCCGCTCGTCGCAACCCTCGTCGCCTCGCCGCACACGGCGGCCGTGACCGACAGTCTGATCGCTGCCGCGGCCCGCGCCGTCAAGGCCGAGGCGACGACCGTGCTCGCACCGGCCATCGCCGTCGATCTCCTGCTCCCGTCCGGTGCCGACGCGGCGACGAGCAGGCAGAGCCTGCGCGACGTCATCGGCGACGCTCCCGTCGACGTCGTCGTCCAGAACGCGGCGACCCGCTGCAAGGCGCTGTTTCTCGCCGACATGGATTCCACCATGATCGGCCAGGAATGCATCGACGAACTCGCCGCCGAGGTCGGGCTGAAGGACCATATCTCGGCCATCACCGAGCGGGCGATGCGCGGCGAGATCGAATTCGAGCCGGCGCTGCGCGAGCGCGTTGCCCTGCTGAAGGGCCTGCCCTCCGAGGTCGTCACCCGGGTGATCGAGAGCCGGATCCGGCTGACGCCCGGCGGGCCGGAACTGGTGCGCACCATGCGCGCCTACGGCGCCTACACGGCGCTCGTCTCCGGCGGCTTCACGGTCTTCACCGGCCCGGTCGCCGCCCTGATCGGCTTTCACGAGGACCGCGCCAACCTGCTGGTCGAGGAGGACGGGCGGCTCACCGGCGAGGTCGCCGAGCCGATCCTCGGCCGGGAGGCCAAGCTGCAGACGCTGGTGGAGTTGCGCGACCACCTCTGCCTTGCCGACACGGCGACGATGGCGGTCGGCGACGGGGCCAACGATCTGGCGATGATCGGCGCCGCCGGTCTCGGCGTTGCCTATCACGCCAAGCCGAAGGTGGCCGCGGCCGCCCATGCCCGCATCGACCATGCCGACCTGACCGCCCTCCTCTACATCCAGGGCTACAGCCGCGCCGAGTTCGTCGAATGACGCGGATCGAGACGGATCGTCTGATCCTGCGGCCCTGGGAGGCGCGCGATCTCCTGCCCTTCGCCGCGATGTGCGATGACCCCGAGGTCATGGAATTCTTTCCCGACCGGCTGGACCTGGCCGGAACCGAGGCGGTGATCGCGCGGCTGGAGCAGCGCCGCCGCGACGGCGGCTTCGGCATGCTGGCCGCCGAGATCCGCGCGACCGGCGACTTCGTCGGCGTCATCGGCCTGCAGCGCGTGCCCTACGACGCCGCCTTCACCCCGGCCGTCGAGGTCGGCTGGCGGCTTGCCCGCGCCCACTGGGGCAAGGGCTACGCCAGCGAGGGCGCGGGCGGCTGCCTTGCCCATGGCTTTTCCGAAGGGCTGACCGAGATCGTCGCCGTCGCCCATGTGGCAAATGTGAAGTCGCATGCGGTGATGGAACGGATCGGCATGTCGCGCGACCTTGCTGCCGACTTCGACCACCCCGCCTTGCCGGCAGGACACCGGCTCGGCCGTCACGGCCTGTGGCGGATCGCGCGCCCGGCACCACACGGACCACCTGAACGCAAACGGCCGGGCAATGCCCGGCCGCAGCCTGTTGGTCTCGATATCAGCCGATGAGCCGGGTCAGTCGATCCGGAGCGCGACGAAGCGCAGCTCGCCCTGCGGATTGGCGATCAGCAGCAGCGCCGAGCGGCGATCGATCTTCTTCAGCTCTGCCACCGCCGAGGCGACGTCCTCCGGCGTGGAGACGGCCTCCTGCGCCACCTCGACGATCGTGTCGCCGGCGGTCACCCGCTTTTCGGCGGCCGGCGAATTCGGATCGACCGCGGTGACGACCACGCCGCGGATGTCGGCGCCGATGCTGAACTGCTGGCGGGCCGCGTCGTCAAGGACGGACAGCGACAGGCCGAGCACCTTTTCCATGGGCTTGGGCGCCGGCGCGTCCGGCTCCTCCACCGTCGTGTCGGCCTGGGCGGCCTGGGTCTCGTCCAGCCGGCCGAGGGTGACCTGAAGCTTTTCCTCGGCCCCCTGGCGCAGCACGGTCACGTCGACCGCCTTGCCGATGTCGGTGGTGGCGACGATCCGCGGCAGCTCGCGCATCTGGGTGATCGGCTGGCCGTCGAAGGACACGATCACGTCGCCCGGACGGATGCCGGCCGCCTTGGCAGGACCGTCGTCGGCCACGCCCGCGACCAGGGCGCCACGCGCAGCCCCGATACCGAGGCTCTCGGCGAGTTCGTCCGTCACCTGCTGGATGTTGACGCCAAGCCAGCCGCGGCGGGTCTCGCCGAATTCGACCAACTGGTTGACCACGCCGCGCGCGATCTCGGACGGAACGGCAAAGCCGATGCCGATCGAGCCGCCCGACGGCGAGATGATCGCCGTGTTCACGCCGACCACGGCGCCGTTCATGTCGAACAGCGGACCGCCGGAGTTGCCGCGATTGATGGCCGCGTCCGTCTGGATGTAGTTGTCGTAGGGGCCGGAGTTGATGTCGCGGTTGCGCGCCGACACGATGCCGACCGTCACCGTTCCGCCGAGGCCGAACGGGTTGCCGATGGCCATCACCCAGTCGCCGACCCGGATCTGCTCGGTTTCGGAGAACTTGACGGCGGTGAGCGGCTTGTCCGGCTTGACGCGCAGCACGGCGATGTCGGTCTTCTCGTCGCGCCCGATCAGCTCGGCCGTGAGCTTGGAGCCGTCGTTGAAGTTGGCGATGATCTCGTCGGCATCCTCGATCACGTGGTTGTTCGTGACGATGATGCCGGAGGCGTCGACCACGAAGCCCGAGCCGAGCGACTGCACCTTGCGCGAGCCGCCCTCGCCGCGATTCTGGTTGTCGAAGAATTCGTCGAAGAACTCCTGGAAGGGCGAGCCTTCGGGCACCTTCGGCAGCGGGACCGGCCGGTTGTTGCCGACCACCTGCTGCGAGGTGGAGATGTTCACGACCGCGTCGATCAGCCTTCGGCGAGATCGGCAACGGAGGCCGGGCCCTGCTGCGCATGGGCGGGCCCGAGCGTCGCGCCGGCAAGGAGGGCGACGGCGACGACGGCGGTTCCGGCACCCCGGCAGAAGCGGTTCAGGACATTGGGCTGGCTGGCCATCGGCCGCTTTCCTCCAGTTCGCATCAGCATTTCCGGCGCTGCTCCGGCATCGGGGTCAGGCACCGAAGCCTGGCTCCCCTGCAATGTGGTCTTCGCACAGTATCCGGCAAGGCCGCGCCGGCGGCAGCCGAATTTCGGCCCATGCGACATCACGATCCCGGCATTTCGAGGGCGTGACGCGCAGGCGAAGGGCGCGGGTAACCCCGCGCCCGTTCATCCCCGCACCAGCCAGACGACCACCACGCCGAGCGCCATGGCGAACAGACCGGCGGTGCGCAGCCGCGTGTCGTTGAGGACGGCAAGCGACTGCAGGTATCGTCGCACGGCACCCGGCGCGACCGCGTAGAGGAGCCCCTCCAGCGCGACCGCAAGGCCGAGTGCCGCGAAGAGATCACTCACGGCGTCGCGGGCTGCGGCGCGGCGGCGGCGGCCGGTGCAGCCGGCGCAGGCACGGCAGGCTCGGACGGCGTCGCCCCCGGCAGGATGCTTCCGACGAGCCGAAGTAGCGGAAGAACTCCGACGTCGGCGACAGCACCAGCTGCGAGTCGCCTGCTTCCAGCGCGGTCAGGTAGGCCTGCATCGACCGGTAGAACTCGAAGAAGCCCTCGTCCTTGCTGAAGGCGGCGGCGAACAGCCGGTTCTTCTCGGCGTCACCGGTACCGCGCAGCACCTCGCGTCACGCTGGGCCTCGGCGACGAGCACCGTTGCCTCACGGTCGGCCTCGGCGCGGATTCGCAGCGCCGCTTCCGTACCGTTCGCGCGCTCCTTGGCGGCGACGGCCAGACGCTCGGAGCGCATCCGCTCGTAGGTCTGCGACCGCACGTCGGCGGGGAGCTCGGTCTGGCGGATGCGCAGGTCGACCACGCCGATGCCGAGGCTCGACGCGTCCGGACGGATCAGGTCGCGGACCTGACGCATCATGTCGGCGCGCTCGCTGCTGAAGGCTTCCTCGTAGGACCGCTGGCCGTAGACCTCGCGCAGGCGCGAGTCGATGCGGGTGCGCAGGCGCTCCTGCGCCAGCTGGATGTTGCCGCCCACCGATTCGCGGAAGGCCTGCGGATCGAGGATGCGGTACGAGGCGAACGCGTCGACGATGAACCGGCGATCGTTGCGGAACAGGACTTCCATCCCGTTCAGCTCGAGCGTCTGCAGCCGGCGGTCATAATACTGCACGCTGTCGACCGCGCTGGTCGGCAGCTTGAAGTAGATGCCCGGCTCCTGGATCACCCGCTGGATCTCGCCGAAGCGGAGCTGGATGGCCTGCTCGCGCTGGTTGACGATGAACATCGAGGAATAGGCAACGAAGGCCGCGATCAGAAGAACGATCACGGCACCTGGGAAAGCAGCTCCACGCATCAGTTCACCCCCTGCTGGCGGCGCTGGTCGACTTCGGGAAGCGGCAGGTAGGGAACGACCCCGCTGCCGGCACCCTGGTCAATGATGACCTTCTTGGACTTCGAGAGCACTTCTTCCATCGTCTCCAGATACATGCGCTTGCGCGACACGTCCGGCGCGAGGCGATACTGCTCGTAGACGGCGTCGAAGCGCTGGGCCTCACCGGTCGCCTCGGCAATCACGCGGTCGCGGTAGCCGAGCGCCGCTTCGCGGATCTGGCTGGCCTCGCCTCGGGCGTCGCCGAGCCGCTTGTTGGAATATTCCATCGCCTGCTGCTGGAAGCGTTCGCGGTCCTGACCGGCGCGGACGACTTCGTCGAAGGCGTCGCGGACGTCGGCCGGCGGCAGGGCCTGCTCCATGTTGACCGAGGTCACGAGGATGCCGGCGTCGTAGGAATCGAGCACGTTCTGGATGATGTCCTCGACCGCAAGGCTGCCCGCGGTACGACCGGCGGTACGCACCGTCTCGGCCGGCGTCACCGCCACGTATTCACGCATCGCCGCCTCGGAGACCACGCGCACGAGATCCGGCTGATTGGCGATCTGGAACAGATACTTGATCGGATCGTTGATCTTCCAGTTCACCGTGAACTTGATGTCCACGAGGTTCTGGTCGCTCGCCAGCATGATGTTGCCCTGGCTCCCGGCCGGCGCGCGGTTCACGCCGATCGTCTCCTGGTTTTCCTTGAGCACCTGCGGCTTCTCGACCGTCTCGAACGGCCAGAAGATGAAGTGCATGCCGGGCGGATTGGTGTCCGGCTTGACCTTGCCGAACTGGAGCTCGACACCGACCTCGTCCGGCTGGACGACGTAGACGCTCTGGTAGAGCCAGAAGCCCACCGCCACGACGAGGATCAGCGGAAGAAGCGCGAGCGAGCCGGACGACCCGCCGCCGCCCGGCATCATCTGCTTCAGCTTGTCCTGACTGCGCCGGAGCAGTTCCTCCAGATCCGGGGGCTGCTGACCGCCGCCCGAGCCGCCGCCACGGGGTGGCTGCCCCCACGGACCATTGCCACCTCCACGGCCACCGCCGCCACTCTGGTTGCTCCAAGGCATGTGTTCCCGATCCTCTTCTCGCAGCCCTCAGGAGGGGCCGGCATCATTTTCGGTAAAGGCTCTCGTGGAGGCTTATAGGCGCAAGCGGCCTGCCATTCAACGAAACCGGCGCCCCGCGGCCCCGGTCAAGGTGGCATATGCTTTACGCACCCACGCATGAAGTAGGGTCCGGCGCCCGCAAGTTCAACGACTTGCAGGCAGCCTTACGACATTGCCTCCCGCGTGGACCCGGCCAGAAGCGCAATCACCCGTCCCGCCGCATCGAGACCGCTCTGATGGGCGCCGTGCGCGGTGGAGAAGGCGTGGTCGGACACCGCCTCGCCGGCAAGGAACAGCCGGTCACCGACCGGATCGGCAAGATGCCGCCGCAGGTCGGCCTTGCCCGGCAGCGCGCAGGAGTAGCGCCGCGCACGAAGGGATCGGACACCCAGTGGGTGGCCGTCGCCCCGACGATGCGTTTTGCGATGTCCGAGCCGAAGGCGTTGACGAGGCCCTGGCGCCCGAAATCCAGCATCGCCGCCTCGCCGTCCGCTTCCAGCCCGAGGGCGTGCGAGCCGCCGAGCTGGCCGATCGCCATCGGACGGCCGAAGGGATTGACCGTGAAGTTGATCGGCTTTCGCTCCGGACGGTCCGGATCGAAGGTCTCGACATAGCTGGTGGCCGGCAGGTCCTCGATCAGCCGGTCGAAGACGTAGACCACCTTCTCGGCCGTGCCGAGCGGACAGGCGGCGATCGCCTCCTGGGTGACCGCCGGAAGCTCGGGCGTGAAGCGGATCGCTCCGGCGGCCAGCACCGAGGTGGAGACGGTGACGATCACGGCCCGTGCCCGCAGCGTGCCGGCCGCGGTCTCGATCCGCACCATCGGCCCGGTGAGGTCGATCGCCGACACCGGGCAGGACAGCGTCACCGGCACCAAAGCGCCATGGGCGAGCACCAGCGCGCCGTAGCCGTCCTCGACCGGATAGTTCTCGTTGGTGTCGTGGTAGCGCGACAGGTCCAGCGTCGAGATCTGCGCCGGATCGAGCGCCGACAACAGCCGCATCCAGTGATCGACCAGCGGAAACCAGCGGTCGGAGGGGTCGAGCACCGACAGGGCGGAGACGTCCTCGCCGCGCTCGCCGGCCGCATCCGCGGCAGCAAAGCCGGCCTCGATCGCGTCCATCGCCGCCTGGCGCACCTCTTCGGGCGCCGGCGCGCCGTCGATGCAGAGTTTCAGCGAACGCCGGCTGCGGCGGCTCTCGTAGGCGATGCCGAGCTCGTCGGCGATCCGGCGATAGGGATTGACCGAGGCCGAATGCAGCCAGTGGCAGCCGCGGTCGAAGGGCATGCCGAAGGTCTCGGCGTCGGTGAAGGCCCGTCCCCCGCGCCGGCCGGCGGCCTCGACCACCTGCACCGCAAGCCCGGCCTCCATCAGCCGGCGCCCGGCGGACAATCCCGCCGCACCCGCGCCGACGACCACGACGTCGAAATCCGTCACCGCCCTCTCCTTCCAGCCTTCATGCAGCCGGCGTCAACCGCCTCGCCGCTCGTAGACGACGAACCGCGCCTCGGCGCTGTCGCGTTCGGTGCGCGGGATCGGCTCTTCGGAAACCACCGCCCAGACGTCCGGGTCGATCGCCGGGAACCGCGTGTCGCCGGCGGGCGCCGCGTCCACATGGGTGACATAGAGCCGGTCCGCGTCGCCGATCAACTGGCCGTAGATCGTGCCGCCGCCGATCACCATGATCTCGCCGTCCCCGCCCGGGGAAAGCCGCGCCGCCGCCAGCGCGGCGGCAAGGTCGGAGACGACCGTGGCACCCTCCGGCCGGAAGCCGTCGTCGCGGGTGACGACGATGTTGGTCCGCCCGTCGAGCGGCCGGCCGATCGAGGCGAAGGTCTTGCGGCCCATCACCACCGGCTTGCCCATGGTCAGCCGGCGGAAGCGCTTCAGGTCCGAGGACAGCTTCCACGGCATGTCGCCGTCGGCGCCGATGACGCCGTTGGCCGCGACCGCGACGACGAGGGAGAGGATCGGTTCGCTCATGTTGCTGCCTCTGCGCCAAGTCTGGCCAGCGCCGCGCCGCTGACCCGCACCGGCAGCCATTCGCGGTGGATCTCGGCGCCCTGCGCTTCGTAGAAGCCGATCGCCGGTGCGTTCCAGTCGAGCACGTACCAGTCGAGCCGGCCGAGGCCTTCCGCCGCGCAGCGCTGCGCCAGATGCACCAGCAGCGCCTTGCCGACGCCCTTGCCGCGGTGGGCCGGCCGCACGAACAGGTCGTCGAGGAAGATCCCGCGCCGGCCGACGAAGGTGGAGAAGGTGTAGTACCAGACGGCGGCGCCCACGGCCGCGCCGTCCTCCTCGGCGATGTCGCAGGAGACATGCGGCGGCGACGCGCCGAGGGCGGCGGCAAGATCGTCCGGGCTCGCCGTCATCTCGCCTTCGAGGCTTTCGTAGAGCGCCAGCTCGCGCACCAGGGTGTGGACGAGCGCGGCGTCGGCCGCGGTGGCGGAGCGGATCGAAAGGGTCATGATGCGGAGCACCCGTTGCCGTCAGACCGCCACTTCGGCGCGGATCGCCGGATGCGGATCGTAGCCTTCGAGCGTGAAATGCCCGTAGCGGAACTCCGACAGGCTGCGCACCGACGGATCGAGCCGCATGCGCGGCAGCGCGCGCGGCGCCCGCGACAGCTGGAGTTCGGCCTGCTCGATGTGGTTGCGGTAGAGATGGGCGTCGCCGAGGGTGTGGACGAAGTCGCCCGGCTCCAGCCCGGTCACCTGCGCCAGCATCTGGGTCAGCAGCGCATAGCCGGCGATGTTGAACGGCACGCCGAGGAAGATGTCGGCCGAGCGCTGGTAGAGCTGGCAGGAGAGCTTTCCGCGCGCGACATAGAACTGGAACAGGCAGTGGCAGGGCGGCAGCGCCATCGCCTCCACGTCGGCCGGATTCCAAGCCGAGACGATCAGGCGCCGCGAATCGGGATTGCGCCGGATCTCCCGCTCCACCCAGGCGATCTGGTCGATGGTGCTGCCGTCGCGCGCCGGCCAGGAGCGCCACTGCGCGCCGTAGACCGGGCCGAGGTCGCCGCGCTCGTCGGCCCATTCGTCCCAGATGGTGACGCCGTTGTCGCGCAGGTAGCCGACGTTGGTGTCGCCGGCAAGGAACCACAGCAGTTCGTGGATCACCGACTTCAGATGCACCTTCTTGGTCGTCACCAGCGGAAAGCCGTCGGCAAGGTCGAAGCGCATCTGGTGGCCGAAGACCGAGAGCGTGCCGGTGCCGGTGCGGTCCTCCTTGGACGTTCCCTCGCGCAGCACGCGCTCGAGGAGGTCGTGATAGGTCTTCATGGGCCACTCCAGTCCCGGCGCCCGGCGTCGCCGCCCGGCATTGATTCCCGTCGATCGTCGCCCGATCAAGTCACGATGTCGATCGTCCCCCGAAATCGGCAGCCGCCCCGCATCCGAACGCGGCGCATGAAATCGCGCGGCCGAATTCGTCATGGGCCATCCGACAACCGCCTTTGCAAAGCGATCCGCCATCCCTATATTCCCGGTGCCGGCGCAAGTCGGCTATGGCGATAAATGGGTGACGTAATAAACCTATCGGACCCGGGGGCGGTACCCGGCGCCTCCACCCGAGCCCGCGGCCCGCATCCACATGCGGATCAGACGCGGGCTCCGGCGGGGGCGAAACAGGATCGACGAGGGTGTAAAGGTCTTTCTTTCGCTCGGCATGGTACCGCCGTTATCGGGCTAAAATTGTAGTTGCCAATGACAACTATGCTCCGGTCGCTGTCGCCGCGTAATGCGGTGCCGGTAACCGAAATCAAGTCCTGAGGGGTAGCACTTTCAGGCGGGGTCCGGAGGCACCTGGCAACAGAAGCCTCCACTTCCCTGCTTTCGTTGTTTCTGCCTGTCCGTCCCTGCGCTGCCGCGCGGGCGATTGCCGCGATCTTTCGCGGTGGCGGCGCGTCAGCCTTGCCGGAAAAGCGTTTCCGCGCCGGGCGATGTTCGGATAGGATTGCCGCAATGGTCGCGGCGACGCGAAAGTCGTCCTTCGGCGGATCGTCATGATCCCGGTGCGGCGCGCATCCGACGACCAAACCCTATGACGAGCCCCGGATCCTGCGGCATCCGCCGGGCGATGGAACGAGTTGATGGCGGAAGATCTCATCAGATACGATGTCCTGACCCAGGACGCCCTGCGCGGCGTGGTCAAGAAGGTGCTTGGCGAGGTGGCCCGCGCGGGCCTGCCCGGCGAGCATCACTTCTTCATTGCCCTCGACAGCCGCGCACCGGGCGTGCGCATCTCCTCGCGCCTGCGCGAGCGCTATCCGGACGAGATGACCATCGTCCTCCAGCACCAGTTCTGGGACCTGACCGTCACCGAGACCGCCTTCGAGGTCGGCCTCGCCTTCGGCGGCGTGCCGGAGCGGCTGCATGTGCCCTTCACCGCGCTGAAGGGCTTCTTCGACCCGTCCGTGGAATTCGGCGTCCGCTTCGAGGTGCCCGTCGACGAGGCGGCCGAAGCCGCGACGCCGGCGCCGGCCGAACCCGGCGCGCCCGCGGCCTTCCCGGCACCGCAGCCGGCCAAGCGCCGGCGGCCAAGCTTCCCGTCGCCGCTCAGGCTGCCGACGAAACCGCCGCCGAGCCGGCCGACGACGCCGCCAAGGGCGCCGCCGTCGTGTCGCTCGACGCATTCCGCAAGAAGACCTGAGGCGCGGCGATGGGCGAAGTCGTCAACCTGCGTCTTGCCCGCAAGCGCAAGGCGCGGTCCGACAAGGACGCGCAGGCGGCCGAAAACCGGGTGAAGTTCGGCCGCACCCGTGCGGAAAAGGACCGGATCGCGGCGCAGGAGCGGATCGAGTCCAGCCGGCTCGAGGGTCATAGGCTGGAGGCCGGCCGGGTGGCGACCGACCGGAACGATGCCAACACGGGTCGGGCTGATCGGGCTGCGGGTGATTTCGTCGCCCCGTCCTCCGCGCCCGATGCGCCGCAGCCATCCGGCGACGCCGGTCCGCGGCGGACCTGATCCGCAGCCGGCCCACCTAACGGCGCCTGTCGTGCCACGATTCTCGCCCGCCGGATGCCACCTCTGCCGACCCGAGCCGCAGACCCGCCCTGTCATCCGCCGTGACAGGCCATCGACGTGAGAACCGTCCCAGCCATGGAAAAGCGCTCGCTCTCGCTCGCCGGCCACCGCACCAGCGTCGCCCTCGAGCCGGAATTCTGGACTGCCGTTGAGCGTCTCGCCGCCGAAGACGGCCTCAGCCTCGCCGCCTTCGTCGCCTCGGTCGATCGCGGACGGGGCGAGGGCAATCTGGCTTCGGCCCTGCGCGTGACGGTGCTGAGACGGGTGGAGGCTGCGGCCTCGGGGCAAGCGATGTCTTCAGACTGACGCGGAAAGTCAACCACCTCTCCATCGTCATTCCCGCGAACGCGGGAACCCATCCATCTCCGGGCGCAACGCCGGACAGAACGTTGTATTATCAGCAGATTTTCTTCCGAATCTCGATGTTGATCCTGCCGACTGATGGGTTCCCGCCTTCGCGGGAATGACGATGGAGAGGCCTTCTCGGCCAGCGGCAGACACCGCCAAAGCCAACGCGCCGCTTAATGCCCCCCTCACCCCCCACCCGGCGACGGGCCGACGTCGATGGGCGGTGGCAGGGGCTCCAGCGGCAACTGTTCGAGCTTCTGGCGGATCAGGTCGCCGAAGTCGTCCTCCGCAGGCGGAGCCGTGTCTGTACCCGGCCCGCCTGTCTGCGGGGCAAATTGCTGGACCTCGGGCGAGACGCCGGGCAGGAGGTCCATTTCCGCAGGCTGTCGTGCCCGTTCCTCCTCCGCGGCCCGTTCCTGTGCCGCGCGCTCGGCCGCAGCCCGTTCCTCCTCGGCCGCCTGCTCGGCGGCTGCCCGTTCCGCCTCCGCCCGCTCGGCCTCGGCGCGCTCCAGCGCGGCGCGTTCCTCGGCCGCCCGTTCGGCGGCGGCCCGTTCGGCCGCGATCCGGGCGGCTTCCGCGTCGCGCAGCGCCTGCTCGCGATCCTGCCGGATCCGCTTCACCTGGCGGGCAAAGGTCTCGCGCTCCAGAATGTCGGACTGCATCGCCTCGACCCGGCGCACCTCGCGCTCGAAGGCCCGCAGGGTCAGGTAGGCGGTGAAGGCGGTGACGTCGATCGTGCGCTCCGGCGCCGTCGCCTGGCCGCGGAACAGGATGCCGACCTGCGGCTGCGCACCGGTCACCGCGTCCGCGCCCGGGTCGATCGACAGGCTCCAGTCGCTCGACAGCGTGCCGCGCGTGAGATCGACGACGGCGGAGCCGACCGTCTCGGCCCGGCTGCCGGACACCTCCAGCCGCGGCGCCCGCAACGTGCCGCCCGCCAGCGAGAACGAGCCCTCGATGCCGGCAAAGACCAGATCGCCGGCGTCCACGTGGCTGGTGAAGGCGCGGGCGATCTCGGCGTCGTTGAGGTCGAGGCCGGCATCGGCAGCGCGGATCACCGCGCCGAAGGCGGCCGGGTTGAACGAGCGCAGCACGCCGTCGGTGGCCCTGAAGCTGCCGCCGCCGCCAAGGCCGGAGATGACGCCGGCGAGCGAACGCCCGACGCCCTCCACGTCCAGATCGAGATCGAAGCGGCCCGTGGCCACCGGCCGCCCGGCCCGCTGCCAGACGATGTCGTCCAGCGCCGCCCCGGCGACCTGCGCACGCAGGGCGATGTCGGCCGTGCCGTTGCCGCCGCGCTTGATCACAAGGCTGCCGGTCGCCCGGCCACCGGCGAAGACGCCCGAGATGTCGTCGACGGCGAACGCGTTGGACGAGGAACGCAGGTGCAGCGTGACGTCGTCGAGGTCGAGCCCTTCGGCAATGCCGACCCGTCGCACGCGCACCGCGACGTCGCCGTCGAGCCCGTCCGCGATCGAGGCGCCGAAGGGGATTTCCGGCCAGGGTGTCGCCGCGTCGATCGGCGGCTCCAGCGTGCCGGCGCCGAGCGCGATCTCGGCAAGGCCGGCGGCCTCGAGTTCGCCGAAGGACAATTCGCCGCCGACCGCCGGCCGCGCCGGGGCGAGATCCAGCGACAGCGCGCCGGCCGTCGGCGTGCCGGCGAAGCTGCCGGCGATGTCCGTGGCGGAGATGCGGTTTCCGGCCGCCGTGACCCTCGCGGAGAGATCGAGCGGCAGGCTCATCGTCAGGCTGGCAAGGCGCGGTCCCGCCAGCGCCAGCACCGGGCCGATGTCGTCGCTGCCGAGGCGGACGGCGAGATCGGCGGTGACGGGCGCAACGGCCGGCAGCGCGATCGTGCCCTCGATGCTGGTGGATGTGCCGCCGAGGGTCGCGTCGGCGGCGACGGTGAGCGCGCGCTCCGGCACGCCGCCGGCCTTGAGCGTGACCTGCCCGGCGCCGGGAGTACCGCCGTCGTCCACATCGAAGCCGAGCTGGCGCATCAGCCGGGCGCCGTTCGGCCCCTCCAGCCGGGCATCGAGATCGACGCTGCGTCGCGCCAGCGGTCGACCCGGCCCTCGAAGGCCATCCGGGTCTCGATCTGGGTTGCCCCGGCCGTGCCGGACAGCACCGCGGCCGCCACCGTGCCCTCGCCCTTGGCGCGGGCGTCAAGCTCGACGCGCAGGCGCAGCGGGGTCGCCACCGGACCGGCGACGGCCGCAAGGGCGGCGGTCCGGCTTTCGGGGAGAAGATCGGCGGCCAGCTGCGCCGCAGCCTTTCCGTCCTCGACGGACACCGACGCCTCGATCCGGCCGTCGGGGGCGCGGGCCACGTCGACGATCCGGCCGGAGGCGGTGATCGCCGCGCCGGCAAGATCCCGGACCCGGAAGCGGTCGAGACCGAGGGTGCCGCCTTCGAGGCGGGCATCGACATCGACCCCGCCGGCGGTCACGGTGCCGAAATCCACCGCCTCGGCCCGCAGCTTCAGGGCGAAGTCGGACGCGGCAAGGCTCGTTGCCGGGTCGTTGCCGGCGACCAGCGCCGCGAGCGAGCGCACCGCGCCAAGGTCGAGCTGGCCGGCGTCGAGATCGGCGGCGAGGTGGGGCCTGCGCGCGCCGGCCGCCGGCGTGTAGTCGAAGGTGCCGGAAATCTCGGCCTCGCCGATGGTCGCGGCAAGGTCGCGCAGCGTGATCCCCTCGCCCGAGGCCGAGACGTCGGCGGCCAGCGAGAAGGCCGACAGTCGCCCGGCGTCGCGGCCCGGCCGCCACCAGGAAACGAGCGTGGCCGCTGGCGCGAGGCGAGCGCCGCATGGCCGGTGAAGGCGAGGCCGCCGAGCGGGCTGCCTGCGGTGTCGGCGCCGCCGGTCTTGATCTCGCCGGTCGCCGCCAGTTCGCTCTGGCCCGGCAGGCGCGCCTCGAACTGGTCGATGCGCCAGCCGTTGTCGCGGGTGGAGGCATCGAAGCGGACGTCCTGGATCAGGTCGCCGCCAATCACGATGCCGGGAATGTCGAAGCCGATCTGGCCCGGAATGCGCGGGCGCGGCAGGGCGGAGAGCGCCGCGGCAAAGCCGTCGAGCGCGTCGGCGAAGGCGACGGGGCTGCTGGCGCCGCCGCCGAGCGTACGGTCGACGTCGATCTGCCGCGACGACAGCACCGCGTCGAAGAAGGGCGCGTCGGCGAAGGTGACGTTGGCCGCCCCGGTCACCACGAAGGGCCGGTCCTCGGGCCCGTAGCGGAACTCGCCGTCCTTGAGCAGGAAGCGGTAGGGGTCGAGGTCGAAGGCGGCGGTGACGTGGAACGGCTGGATGTCGCCGGGCTCCGCAGGCATCACCCGCGTCAGCGCCATCGTGCCGGCGTAGTTCGGCACGCTGCCCTCCACCGACAGCTTGCCGTCGACGGTCACCGACAGCGGCCGGTCGGCGGGGAGGATTTCCGCGGAAAGCCGCACCGCGCCCGCTTCGTCCGGCTCGCCGGAGGAGGCGCGGATGCGGGCCGGCACGCCGTCGAAGACACCGCTGCGTCGAGCTTGTAGGGCCCCGCCAGCGAGCGGGCATCGACGAGCGCGTCGATGTCGGTGACCACATATTCGGCCTTGCGGCGCAGGTCGACGACGCTGACCCGGCCGTTGCGGATGTCGACCCGTTCCAGCACCACGCGCCTCGGATCGATCGGCCCGTCCTCGCGGGCGGACAGCCACTCGAAGCCGCCCTCCTCGGTGATGCGGATGTTGGCCGAGGGTTCGTCGAGCGCCATCTCGACGACCCGCACCTCGCCGGTCAGAAGCGGAAACAGCTCCACGCGCACGGCAAAGCGCTTGACCGTCATCAGCGGCGCGACGCCGGCCTCGCCGATCCGCACGTCGGTGAAGGTCAGCGACGGCAGCGGCAGCAGCTGCGCGTCCGCCGTGCCGTCGACACGAACCGGATGGCCGATCACCGCCTCGGCCTGGGCCTCGAAACTGGAGCGGAAGGCATTCCAGTCGACGAAGAACGGCCCGACCAGCGCCGTCAGCAGCGCCAGGACGATCGCGACACCGATGCCGAAATAGAGCTGGTTCAGGATCCCGCCTCCGCTCGCGTTCCGTGCGCCGTCATCCCGGCATCTTGCCGGGGTTCATGATGCCGTCGGGGTCGATCGCATGCTTGATCCGCCGCATGACGTCGAGGGCGCCGGGACCGTGCTCGCGTTCGAGATATTTCAGCTTGCCCTGGCCGACCCCATGCTCGCCCGAACAGGTGCCGCCCATCTCGATCGCCCGGAGATTGAGCCGGCCGATCAGCGCGGAGGCGCGGCCCAGCATCTCCGGGTCGGCCGGGTCGGCGAGCAGTGTCAGATGGAAGTTGCCGTCACCCACATGGCCGACGATCGGGGCGATCAGGCCACTGTCGGCGACATCTGCGGCGGTCGCGACCACGCAGTCGGCGAGCCGCGAGATCGGCACGCAGACGTCGGTGGCGGTGACGCGCCAGCCGGGTTTCAGCGCCTGCGTCGCCCAGTAGACGTCGTGGCGCGCCTGCCACAGGCGCGAGCGGTCCTCGGCCCGCGTCGCCCAGACAAAGGCGCCGCCGCCGTTGTCGGCCGCGATGGCCCCGAAGAGATCCGCCTGTTCGGCGACCCCGGCCTTCGTGCCGTGGAACTCGACGAACAGCGTCGGCACCTCGGCGAGCGTCAGCTTCGAATAGCCATTGCAGGCGGCCACCTGTTCGGCGTCCAGCAGCTCGATCCGCGCGACCGGAATGCCGCTCTGGATCGTCGCGATCACCGCCCGGCAGGCGCCGTCGACGCTTTCGAACGGACAGACGCCGGCCGCGATCTCTTCGGGAATGCCGAACAGCTTGAGGGTGATGCCGGTGATGATGCCGAGCGTGCCCTCCGAGCCGACGAACAGCCGGGTGAGATCATAGCCTGTAGACGATTTTCGCGCACGGCTGCCGGTTCGGATCACCTCGCCCGACGGCAGCACGACGGTCAGCGCCAGCACGTTGTCCTTCATCGTGCCGTAGCGCACGGCGTTGGTGCCCGAGGCGCGGGTCGCGGTCATGCCGCCGAGGCTGGCGTCGGCGCCGGGATCGATCGGGAAGAACAGGCCGGTGTCGCGCAGATGGGCGTTGAGCGCCTTGCGGGTGACGCCGGGCTCCACCGTGCAGTCGAGGTCGTCGGGATTGATCTCGACGATCCGGTTCATCCGGGAAAGATCGATGGAAACACCGCCGCGCGGCGCGTTGACGTGGCCCTCCAGCGAAGTGCCGGTGCCGAACGCGATCACCGGGACGCCGGCGTCGGCGCAGACGCGCACGGCAAACGCCACATCCTGCGTGCTTTCGGCGAAGACGACGGCTTCGGGCGGCTGATTCGCCAGCAGGGTGACGGTGTGGCCATGCTGCAGCCGCACCGCTTCGGACCGGCTGAAGCGATCGCCGAACTGCGCCGCGAGGGCGTCGAAGGCCTGGGCGCGCCGGTCATCGCCTCCGGTCGTCGCCTCCGTCACGCTCATCTGCGAAAACTCCACGGCACACGCACTCCATCGGCCCGATCTGCCAGCCGACAGGGAACCTATCAAATGCGCAGCCGTTCGCAAAAAGCTTTACGCTGCCCTGCGGGATGATCGAGGGCGATGCAGCGGCGATTTCGGGCTCCGTTGCCTGCAAATCCGGTTGGCGAAAGGGAATCTGCCGAAAGCCCTGCCCGCACGCGCCGAAACATGATGAAATGCAGCCTGCATCCGAAGAAAGCCGAGGACCGCCCGTGAACCTGTCCGTGCCCTATGTCTCCCCGCCCTTCGGCCTCGAGGCGGGCTGGATCGACTACAACGGCCACCTCAACGTGGCCTACTATCATGTCGTCTTCGACCAAGCGCTCGACGATGTCCTGATCTCGCTCGGGCTCGGGCCGGGCTATGCCTCGCTGCGCAAGCTGTCGACCTTCACGGTCGAGACCCATACCTGCTACCTCGCCGAGGTGCCGTCCGAGGCCAAAGTGCAGGTGATCACGCAGTTGCTCGCCGCCGACCGCAAGCGCCTGCATTTCTTCCACGAGATGCGCAGCTTCACCGGCGGCACCCTGCACGCCACCTGCGAGCAGCTCTCGCTTCACGTCGATCTGGTGCGGCGCAGGGCCTGCGAGTTCCCCGCCGACATCCAGAACAAGGTGGACGAGATGAAGCTCGCCCACCGCCGCCTGCCCGTACCCGAGCGCGCCGGGCGCAACATCGCGCTGAAGCGGCCGGACTGACGCGCCCCGCGGCCGCAGGCCGTGCGAACCCGGTCCCGACGCGCGCGGCATCCTCAGCCGTAGTGGTTCCTCACCAGGCGCCCGCGAGTTCGGGCTCGTCGATGACGCCGACGACGTCCTCGGGCCGCGGCACGCCGGGCCCTTCCCGGATGATCACGGCGAAGGTGCGCTGGCGCTTGCTCATGCGGGTGACGACGGTGTTGAGCGTGCTGTCCTCGGCCGCCACCACGAAGTCCTTCGAGACGATGTCGGCGAGCGTCTGGCCGGCGAAGCGGTCCGGCTGGTAGGGAATGCGGGCGATCCGCACGAAGCCGGCGATGCGCGCGCCGTCGGCGACGATCACGTGCCGGCGCCCCTCCCCGGGCAGGGCCGCCAGCATCTCGGCGACGGGGGTGGTGATCGCAAACACCGAGAAGGCGCCGCTCATCGCCTCGCGCGCCGGCTGCACCAGGAACATGTTGGTGGAGCGGTCGGTCGGGATCGGCTTGCCGCGGTTGCGCAGCTTGATCGTGTAGATGTCCGAGACGACCAGCGCCCGGCGCACGCCGACCGCAATCGCCACGGCCAGCACCAGCGGCACGATGATGTCGTAGTCGCGGGTCATCTCGAAGATCATCACGATCGCCGTCATCGCCGCGCTGGTGGCACCGCCGACCATGGCGCCCATGCCGATGACGGCAAAGGTCGGCACGTTGAGCCCGGCATCGGGAAACACCGTCATGCCGAGAATGCCGACGGCGCCGCCAAGCGTCGCGCCCATGAACAGGCTCGGCGAGAAGATGCCGCCCGACGCCCCCGCCCCGAGGCTGATCGAGGTGGCGAGCATCTTGGCGACGAACAGGGCGAGCAGGACGACGAACACCGTCTTCTCGCCCGCCAGCACCGACTGGATCGTGGCGTAGCCGACGCTCATCACCTCGTAGTGGCCGGTCCAGTGCAGGAAGCCGTAGCCCATGAGGCCGACCATCGACATGCCGAGGGCGTTCTGGACATAGGGGTTCACCGGCATCTTCTCGAACAGGTCCTCGCAGAATTCCAGCACCCGCACGAAGGCGAAGGCGGCCACCCCCATGGCAAGACCGACCGCGGCGGCAACGAGCAGCTCCGGCACGTTGACAGTCTCGAGCTGCGGGATCTCGGCGATCGGCACGAGAAAGGCCGATTCCACCCCGAGCGCCAGCCGGGCGATGTAGGTGGAGGTGGCGGTGGCGGCCACCACAGGCAGGAAGGTGCGGGTGCTCACCTCCGGCAGCAGCACCTCGACGGCGAACAGCACGCCGCCGAGCGGAGTGTTGAAGGTCGCCGCGATGCCGGCGCCGGCCCCGGCGGCAAGCAGGGTGATCTTCTGGGCGCGGGCAAGGCCGAGCATGCGGCCGAAGGTGGAGCCGAAGGACGAGCCGATCTGGATGATCGGCCCCTCGCGGCCGACCGAGGCGCCGGTGCCGATGGACAGCGCCGAGGCGAGCGACTTGACCACCGCGACGATGCCGCGCACGTCGCCGTTCTTGTGGTAGATCGCGTACATCACCTCCGGCACGCCGTGGCCCTTGGCCTCCGGCGCGAAGCGGCGCACGAGAAACACCACGATCAGCCCGCCGATCACCGGCACGAGGATGACGAAGGGCCCCCACGGACTTTCCGGCCCGTAGAGGTTCGGGTCCATCTCCCACGAGAGGACGCCGTAGTTGGCGAGGTTGTGGACCAGCGCGATCAGATACTTGAACACGATCGCTCCGACCGCCGCCACGCAGCCCACCACGAAGGCGAGGAACACCAGCGCCGGCAGCCCCACCTCCCGTTCGGCTTCGGAGGTGTCCGGGGCAACGGGGGGCGTGCTGGTGATCGACATCGCATCCTGCGCGGAACGGATCCTCCCGCGCAAAAGCCGGCGAAGGATCGGTGGATCGATAGGATGCCTTACGGTTTGGCATCTTCGCACCGCGACGGTCAACCGGACGTGGCGAAAATAGGGCAACGACACCACGATATGCGATGATCCTCGGACCCATCGGCCGCGTATTCCGTTCGGGCCGGCAGACGACCGGCTGATCGGACAACGGGGCAGGAGCGAACCATGGCGCGGCAACCGGACCCTGAGGGGAGAACCCGGCCAGACCCGGGGCGTGGCTTGGCCGGTGCCTGGCAGCGCGGCCTTGCGGCCTGCGTGATGCTGGCGACCGCCACGACCCCCGCCGCCGCCGACCCGGCGCTTTGGGTGGCGCGCGACGCCGACAGCACGGTCTACCTGTTCGGCACGATCCACATCCTGCGGCCGGGTCTGCGCTGGCTGACGCCGGATGTGCTGCGCAAGCTGCACGAGAGCGACGCCCTCTATCTGGAAACCGACATCCGCGGCCAGTCCCGCGACCTCGTCGAGAGCTACGGCAAGGACCCGGACCGGCCGCTGACCACGACGCTCGACCCTGAGGACCTCGCCACGGTGAAGGCCAGCGCCGACAGTCTCGGCGTGGACTTCGCGCAGATCGATCCGCTGCGGCCCTGGCTGGCGATGATCGCGCTCAGCACCGCGGCGACCGAGAAGGCCGGCTACCGCCTCGAGGGCGCGGACATCCAGCTGATGCGCCGGGCGATGCTCGGCAAGAAGCCGATCCGCGGCTTCGAGACCGCGCAGGACCAGGTGGCGCTTCTCTCCGGCGAGGCGGAGGCGCGGCAGGTCGAGATGCTGATGGGCTCGATCGAGGAGATGGACCGCTTCCCCGCCCTCCTTGAATCCATGGCCTCGGCCTGGGTGGACGGAGAGGACGAGCGTCTGATGACCCTGATCCTCGACAGCATGGAGATCGTCGACGAGGGTTTCCGGACGAAGATCCTGACCGACCGCAACCGCCGCTGGGCCGACGAGATCGAGCGGCTGATGGACGGCTCCGGCACCCTCTTCATCGCCGTCGGCGCCGCCCACCTCGCCGGCGCGACAGCGTGCAGGCGTTCCTGGCGGAAAAGGGGATTGTTGCGGAGCGGGTCGGTGCGG
>NZ_MCRJ01000040.1 GCF_001720135.1 Methylobrevis pamukkalensis | reverse complement strand
CGTCCCTTCTCATCAAGGCGGCGGCAAAACTCCAGGCCATCAAGGACAACTGGGACGAGGTCGAGGAGAAGCAGCGCTCTGCCGACCTGACGAGGCCCTGACCTACAATCGGCGGCTCTGGACGATTCTCGCCACGTCGGCGACCAGTGTGGACAATCCGTTGCCCGCCGACATCAAGCAGAATGTCGCCAATCTCGGTGTGTTCATCTTCAATCACACCATGAAGACGCTGATCCGGCCCGAACCCGGAAAGCTGACGACGCTGATCAACATCAACCGTCAGATCGCCGCCGGCCTGCGCGCCTCCGCGGCCGCCGGACAGGCCCCGGCTGCGGGCTGAGGCCGGGCTCGAAGGTCTCTGCCGGTTTCAGCCGGCATCATTCCCACGTCGGATCATCCGGGTGCCCGGCCTCGTCCTTCGAGACGGCCCTCCCGGGCCTCCTCAGGATGAGGCATTCGGAATACTTTTCTTCTTGATCAATGAGTTGCGCTTTCCCTCATCCTGAGGAAGGCGCAAAGCGCCTGTCTCGAAGGACGAGGGAAAGCCCCAGCGGGTGAGGACGCCATAGCGCCGCGCCGGACGCCAGCGGCAAGACCACCGCGTCACGTGCCGACCCGCGCATCCCTCGCCTGCCCTGATCAGAGGTAGTTCACCAGCGAGAGCTGGTAGAGCATCGACGTGGTCTGGTAGCTCGCCTCGAGCTGGGTCTGGAGCTGCAGCAGCTGGGCGCTGACCTCGAACTTGTCGATGCCTTCCACGTCCGAGACCAGATCCTGCATCGCCGCCTTGCTGGTGACGTGCCGGTCGTCGGCCGCCTCGATGGTGGCGGCGGCCACCGCGATCTCGGCGTGGAGATCCTGCGGATTGGGGGCGCCATCGGGAAAGTCGAGCGCGGTGTCGACCCGTTCGGCGAGCGCGGCATAGCGGGCCTCGTCGGTCGCCACGCTCTCGTCGAAGCTGGCCGCGGCCATGGCCGCGAGGTTCTTCACGACGTTGACGAGGCTTTCCTCGTTGGCGCGGGCGCCGTAGTCCACGGTGATGTTGCTGTCGACCTTCGCGCTCGCGCCGCTGCGGGCGGGCGAGGCATCGTTCTGGCCGGTGTACCAGATCACCGAGGACGCCGGATCGGCATCGACCAGCCCCACCGCCTCGTAGGCCGAGCCGCCCGAGGTGTCGACCCGCTGCGGCAGCGCGCCGCCGGCCGTGTCGAAGAAGTCGTCGGCCGCCGCCATGGCCGAGGCGGCGGCAAGGTCGGTCTCCGCCGCCGCCGCCACGCCGGCCGACATCGCGACCCGGAAATTCTGGGCGGTCGCGTTCAAGGTGGTGCCGATCAGGAACTGGCCATCCTCCACCTCCGGACCGGTCGTCGCCTGCAGTTCGACCGTGGACGTGGTGCCGTCCGGATTGGTGAGCTCGATGGCGATCGTCTGGCCCGACACGGGCTGGCCGGTGAAGTTCACCGACAGCTGCGCGGGGCTTCCCGAGACCGACGCGGTGACGCCGGTCATCGTCGTGGAAACGCCGGTGATGTCGAAACCGAAGGTGGTGGTGACCGGCGTGTCCTTGCGCAGCGTCACCGTCGAGCCGGTGCGCGCCGTGGCAAGGCGCCCGAGACCATCGGCGCCGAGGTCCGCCATGCGCCGTTCCTCGGTATACTGCAGGAAGCCGGCCCGCGTGCCGTCGCCGTTCATCATCGTGTCGTAGTCGACGACGGGCGCGGCGTCGGTCTCGTCGCCGGCGAAGAGATGCCGGCCGGCGGCGTCCGAATTGAGCAGGCCGATGGTTTCCTGAAGCGCCACCTGGGCGGTCTTCTGCGCGGCCGTCTTGCCGTCGGAGAGCACCACGAAGGCGTTGGGATCGATCGCGGATTTCACGTCGCTCGGGATCTCGCCGATCCGGGTCAGCGCCGTGTCCATCAGCTTGATGCGCGTGGAGACGAGATCGATCGTCGAGGAATAGGCGTCGAGATTGGCGATCTGCTGGCGGAAGGTGACCGACTGCATCCGCCCCGAGCCGAGACCGGCATAGCTCGTCGACTTCTTCTCCGTCGTGAGCTGGATCTGCAGCGCCTCCATCTGCTGGCGCATCGTGGAGATTCGCGAGACGAGGGTTGTGGCGGAAAGGGCGGTGACGGACATCGGATGATCCTTCAGATGCCGAACAGGGCGTCGAGCATGTCCTGGGCGGCCTTCATCACGCGGGCGTTGGCCTGGTAGGCCATCTGCAGTTCGACGAGCCGCGCCATCTCCTCGTCGACGTTGACCTTGCTGGAATCGTCGTAGCGCTCGGCGAGGTTGGTGGTGACGATCGACTGGCCGTCGGCGATGCTCTGGGCCTGGCTGGCCTGGGCGCCTGGGTGGAGATGATCTGGGCGAGATAGTCGTCGATCGTGCCGACGAAGGGCGTCGACTTCGAGCCGATGCCCGTCCCCTCCCCCGAGAAGGTGACGTTGGTGTTGGTCAGCGCCTCGAGGATCGCGGCCGGGCGGGTCGAATCCGAGGGCGCGGTGGTCGCCGAATAGTTGACCATCAGCGCCGGATCGGCGCGCACGGCGGAATTGACCCTCAGCCGCGCGGCCAGCCCCTGTCGCTGATCCTCGCCGTCGATCAGTCCGGTGTAGGCCCCGCCGCTCGCCCCGCCGTCGACGAACAGCGCGAAGGCCGCGTCTCCCGACTGCTCGTCGGTCACCGTCACCGACGCATCGAAGCCGGTGATGTCGATCGTGTCGGCCGCCCCGTCGTCGAGGATCCGCACCGTGTCGCCGGACGGATTGGAGACGGTGAACGAGGATCCGAGCGCGGCGGCGATCTGGGTGGCGATCGAACCGGCACCGCCCGAGATGTCGATGCCGACCACCGTATCGGACGGATCGGCAGTGTAGTCGTTGTCGACCGTCGCAGCGCCGTCCGTGGCCACGAAGCTGAACGTTCGGGCCGTGCCGTTGTCGTCGAAGGTCAGCGTCATCGTGTTGCCCTCGAGGAGGGCCGATGTGTCGAGGTCGAAGCCGGCCTGCGCGCCGCTGGTCACCGCGGTGCCCGCCTCGGTGCGGTTGGACAGCGCCAGGATCATCTGGCTGGCCAGTTCGTCGAGCTGGGTCTGCGCCTCGACCAGCGTGTCGTCGCGCAGCGACTTGTAGGCCGCGATCGACCCGGAGCGGATCGCCCCGTCGGCGAACAGATCCACCGAATAGCCGTCGTTGCCCACCAGCGTCACCGTGCCCACGGTGCGCTCGTCCGCATCGGCGCTCCAGGTCGACTTGGCGTCGATCACCCCGTGCTGGTCGAACTTCAGCGTCGCGGCCTCGGCGCCGTAGAGCTGGGCGCCGCCGATCGTCGAGATGGTGATCTTGTTGTTGGCTTCCTCGGAGACGCGGACGTCCATCAGCCGCGACAGGCTGTCGACCGCCGCGTCGCGCTGGTCCATCAGCGCCACCGGCGACAGCGATCCGGCGCTGGCGGCCACGATCTGCTTGTCGAGGGTCTCGATCCGCTGCAGGAGGGCGTTCGCCTCCTCCACCGCCTGGGCGATTCCGCTTTCGGCCTCGTTGCGCAGCGACTGGATCTGGTCGGACAGCTGGTTGATGGAGGTGGCGAGATTGCCCGCGGCCGCCACCGCCGTGGTGCGGGTGGTCGTGCTTTCGGGCGATGTCGCCAGCGCCTCGATCGAGGACGTGAAGGCCGAGAAGATCGCCGACATGGAGCTTTCGCTGCCCGGCTCGCCGTAGAGCGCGTCGAGCCGCGTCATCATGTCGGAGCGGATGCCGGAATACTCGCTGGCGGCCACCGACGTGCGCCACTGCTTCTGGACCTGGACGTTGAGTTCCCGGTTCAGCGCGGTGACGGAGACGCCATAGGTCTTGCCGCCGGAGACGTTCGCCGACGTCTCCAGCGTCTTGCGGGTGTAGCCGACGGTACTCGCATTCGCGATGTTGTTGGCGACGACCTCCAGCTCGCGCTGGTTCACGCTGAGCCCGGAGAGCGACGTCCGCAAGGCGCTTGTGATGCTCATTCATCCCCCACGGCGAACCCCACGGTTCGCCCGGCCCGAGGCACGCCCGTTCGGCCTGCCTCTCCGAAGCGCTCCCGAGAGCGCAAGACCGGCCCTCCGCCGCGCGTGGGCGGCGGAGGGTAAGTGCGATTACCGGACGATGTTCAGGACCTCGGACAGCATGTCGTTGGCGGTGGTGATCGCCCGCGAGTTGGCCGAGAACGCCTGCTGGGTGACGATCAGCTTGGTGAACTCGTCGCTGAGGTCGACGTTGGAGGATTCCAGCGACTGGCCGACGATCGAGCCCGACGCGCCGTAGACGGCAGGCCCCGATTCCTTGGTCGCCGAGAAGGCCTCGCCATCGAGGTGGCGCAGCGCCGAGTCGCCGGCGAAATTGACGAGCGGAATCTCGTAGAGCGCCACCGACTTGCCGTTCGAATAGTTGGCCACCAGCTTGCCTTCGCTGGAGATCGACAGGTCGACGAAATCGCCGGCGGGCAGGCCGTCCTGGGTCAGCGTCGTCACCTTGGTCACGCCGTTGGAGTCGTCATACTGCGTGATGCCGGTGGCGGTGTGGTTCATCGTGATGTCGCCGAGAGCGTTGCCGTTCACGGTCAGGTTCGAGATCGTGTATTCGGTGGCGGAGCCGTTGATCGTGCCGTCTTCGGAGAAGTTGTAGGTCTGCCCGAGGCTGGTCCACATCTCGTCGGTGCCGGTCGCCGTGGAGTCCGACAGGTAGTAGCCCACCCACGAGTCGGTCGTGCCGGCCGGCGCACCGGCGGGAACCTCCACCTTCGCCCAGCGGAACTGGACGTTCACGGGCGTGCCGTTCGCATCGTAGACCGTCACGGCGCCGCCGGAGACGGAATTTTCAAGGAACTCGTCGCTGGAGTCGGCCGTGATCGTCGCGTTGCCGGCCTCGGTACCGGTCCACAGTTCCGATCCCTCGATGTCCTCGTCGGCGTTCGCCGTCAGCGGATAGCTCGGCAGGTTGATCTTGTAGTCGATCTCGCTCGTCACCTCGGCGCCGATGCCGTCGTTGTCGATCTTGATCAGCTCCACCGCGTCGCCGACGGCGCTGCCCGTCGACGGGTCCAGCTCGAGGCCGGCCAGGTAGTAGCCGGAGCCGTTGACCATGTAGCCGTCCTTGTCGAGGGTGAAGTCGCCACGGCGGGTGTAGACGTTTTCCGTGGAGAAGGTCGCGGTCGTGTCGACCTCGCCGGTCTTCTCGCGGATCACGAAATAGCCATCGCCCTGGATCGCCATCGACGTTTCGGAGTCGTCGCGCTCGATCGAGCCGGCGATGTCGTTGGTGGCGCGGGCCGAGGCCATCACGCCGCCCGAGGCCTGGGCGCTGACACGGCCGCCTTCGCTCTGCACCAGCGTCTGGAAATTGGTCTCCGTCCGCTTGTAGCCGACGGTCTGGGTGTTGGCGATGTTGCCCGAGATGTTCTCAAGGGCGAAGGACTGGGCGTTGAGGCCGCCCACCGATTTGCTGATGGCTGACAGGATGCCCACGTGATGACCCTCTTGCTCGACAAATTCGCAGCCACCACGGGCCGCGCTCGGAAATGACAGCGCAAGGCGCGTGCCATCTGGCGGCAGGCCGTTTTTTCGTTTGAAATCAAGCTGGTTAACGATAGATTAACCGTGCGCGGACCAGAAGGCCCCGGCAAGAAACACCGTCGCACGGCAGATTTTTCCCGGCAGGCCCTGCGGCATGTGGAAAGGTGTTCCGGTGCCAGCCAGGCCCGCGGCGGGCGGCGCCTCACGAGGACAAGGACGAGCGGATGCGATTTGCTGGAACGGACACCTATGTCGCCACCGACGATCTCGTCGTCGCGGTCAACGCCGCCGTCACCCTGGAGCGGCCGCTGCTGGTCAAGGGCGAGCCGGGCACGGGCAAGACGGTGCTGGCCCGGGAGGTCGCGAGTGCCCTCGGCGCGCCGCTGATCGAATGGCATGTGAAGTCGACCACCAAGGCCCAGCAGGGCCTCTACGAATACGACGCCGTGTCCCGGCTGCGCGACAGCCAGCTCGGCGACCCGAAGGTGGCGGACGTTTCCAACTACATCCGCCGCGGCAAGCTGTGGGACGCCTTCACCGCGCCGGTGCGGCCCGTGCTGCTGATCGACGAGATCGACAAGGCCGACATCGAGTTCCCGAACGACCTCCTGCTCGAACTCGACCGGATGGAGTTCTTCGTCTACGAGACCGGCGAGACCATCCGCGCCGTCCGGCGCCCGGTCGTGATCATCACCTCCAACAACGAGAAGGAACTGCCCGACGCCTTCCTGCGCCGCTGTTTCTTCCACTACATCCGCTTCCCCGACCCGGACACGCTCGCGGGCATCGTCGAGGTGCACTTTCCCGACCTGAAGAAGAAGCTGCTGGCCGAGGCGCTGGCCGCCTTCTTCGAGATCCGCGACACGCCGGGCCTGCGCAAGCGTCCCTCCACCTCCGAACTGCTCGACTGGATCCGCCTGCTCGTCAACGAGGACATCGACCCGGAAACGCTGCGCGCGGCCGACCAGCGCAAGATCATCCCGCCGCTGCACGGCGCCCTGCTCAAGAACGAACAGGACGTCCATCTCTTCGAACGCCTCGCCTTCATGGCCCGGCGCGAGGGGCGCTGAAACGCGAACCGGCCGGATCGCGGGATCCGGCCGGCTGAAGGTCGTCAGGATGCGGAGCCCCTGCCGGGGACGGTGTCTACCAGCGCAGATGCGCGCTGAACTTGATGGCCCGGCCTTCGCCGTAGCTGCAGGTGTAGGCGGTCTGGCAGCTCGCCACATAGCGCTCGTCGGCGAGGTTGGTGACGTTGAGGCCGACGCCCCAGTTGTCCTGCTCGTAGCCGATTTTGGCGTCGAACACGGTCGAGCTCGGCACCTTCAGCGTGTTGGCGTTGTCCACCCAGGACGATCCGACGAAGCGCATGCCGGCACCCACCGTGAAGCCTTCCAGCCGGCCGCTGCCGAAGGTGTAGTCGAGCGCCAGCGAGGCCTGACGCTCCGGCACGATGTAGGGCGTGTTGCCGATGATCGTCGTGTCGGCGTCGTCGGTGATTTCCAGATCGAAGGCCGTGAAGGCGGCGGTGAGGCGCAGGTTCTCGGTGATGTTCGCCTTGGCTTCGAATTCCACGCCGCGCGAGTTGACCTCGCCGATCTGGGTTTCCGCCAGATACGGGCCGGTGACGATGTTCTGGCGGGTGAGGTCGAAGAAGGCGGCGGTGAACACGCCGTCGAACCAGTCCGGCGCGTATTTCACGCCGACCTCATACTGCTCGCCGCTCTCCGGCTCGTAGAAACCGGTGACGGTGGACGAGCCGACCAGCGGGTTGAAGAAGGTCGAGGCGCTGACATAGGGCGTGACGCCGTTGGCGAACTCGTAGGCAAGGCCCGTGCGCCAGCTGAACTCGCCGGCATCGCCCGAATAGCTCGGCGTGCCGGTCGCCTCGGTGTCGACGAAGTCGTAGCGGCCGTTGAGGGTCAGCAGGAAGCCGCCGCCGAAGCGCAGCTGGTCCTGCAGGTAGAGGCCGAGCTGATGCTGGTCGATCACCTGGTCGATATAGGCCGAACGGTCACCCTGCGCCTCGCCATAGACCGGATCGGTGGCGCTGATCGGCGTGGCGCTGCCGCTCGACTGCACCTGGTCCATGGTGAAAAACTTGTAGTCGACGCCGGCGAGCAGCCGGTGCGTCACCGGCCCGGTGTCGAACTCGCCCTCGAGCTGGTTGTCGACGAGGAAGGTGTCGACCACCGTCCTGTGCTCGAAATTGATGCGGGTCAGCTGGTTGTCCGGATCGGACGGCTCCAGCGCATAGCCGAGGTAGCCATAGGGATAGAGCGAGATCTCGTGCAGGTCGCTGTGGCCGTAGCGGGCATTCTGGCGCACGGTCCAGCCGCTTTCCAGCTCGTGGGAAAACTCGTAGCCGATCGAGCCCTGCTTGCGCACATAGGTGTCGATGTCCGGCTCGGTGAAGTTCTTGTCAGGGTCGATGTAGCCGAAGTCGGCCGGAACCACCGTGCCGACATAGGGCAGGAAGCTGCCGGCGCCGTGGGTCTGGTCCATGTGGGTGTAGTTGGCCAGCACGGTCAGGCTGGTGGCGTCGTCCGGCTTCCAGGTGAAGCTCGGCGAGATCACGCCGCGCAGGTCGTCCTGATTGTCGCTGTAGCCGTCGCCACCGAGGACGCGGCCGAGCACGCGGTAATCGAAGGTCTCGTTCACCGCATCGCCGACGTCGAAGCCGACATAACCGGTTCCCGCGTCGTTGATGCCGGCCTCCAGATAGCGGATGCGCTCGCCGGTCGGACGCTTCGACACAAGGTTGACGAGGCCGCCCGGATTGCTGCCGCCGTAGAGCACGGAGGCCGCGCCGCGCAGCACCTCGATCCGCTCCAGCAGGAAGCTGTCGACGTAGAAGCCGCCGAAGCCGTAGCTGTAGAGCTGCAGCCCGTCCTGATACATGCCGGTCTGGGTGGCCTGGAAGCCGCGGATGAACAGCCAGTTGGTGTCGCTGTCCGCGCCGAAGGGCTGGGCGAAGACGCCCGGCGTGTAGGCCAGCGCCTCGTCGACCTTCTGGGCGCCGCGGTCGTCGATCTCCTCGCGGCCGATCACCGACACGGACTGCGGGATCTCCTCGATCGGCGTCGCCGTCTTGGAGCCGGTCGCCGTCTGTTTGGCCACATAGCCGTCGACCGCGCCGGTCGCGCTGCCCTCGCCCTCGATCACGATCGGGTCGAGCAGGACCGTGCCGGACGCCTCCTGCGCGGCGGCGGTCGTGACGAGACCCAGGCCGGCGGAGCCGGAAAGAACCACGCTCGCCATCAGGCGGCAGCGGCGGCGGAAGACGATCGAACGCATGGACATCTGTCGGTCAGCCCCGTGGAGAGGGCAGCGGCAGGGCGCCGCTGCCCGGTCTGAATGTGGAGTCGAGTTTCTTGAGTTTTATTATCCACAATCATCGGCGGCTTGAAGATTCCTGCGGTTCTTGCAGGAAATTGCGCCGGCGAAGGGCTTTTGCCCGGACTGTGTCCCGAAGGACGCACCCATCCACCCGTGTCAGCCGTCCGCGCGCTGTCCGCGCATCCACACGCTCGGCGTGACGCCGACCACCGACTTGAACACGCGGGTGAAATGCGCCTGGTCGCAGAAGCCGGTGGACGCGGCGACATCGACCAGCGAGGTCGGCGAGCGGGCGAGCAGATCCTGCGCAAGGCGGACCCGCGCCCGCAGTTGCCAGCGGTGCGGCGCCATGCCCACCGAAGCCTTGAAGGCGTGGCTGAAATGGCTGACCGACAGGCCGGCGATCCTGGCAAGATCCTCGAGGCGGATCGTCCGCGCGGCATTGGCCTCGATATAGTCGCAGACCTTGCGCCGGGTGCGCTCGGTCAGCCCCCCGC
Organism: Methylobrevis pamukkalensis; assembly: GCF_001720135.1. GTDB lineage: Bacteria > Pseudomonadota > Alphaproteobacteria > Rhizobiales > Pleomorphomonadaceae > Methylobrevis > Methylobrevis pamukkalensis. The sequence continues at coordinate 22,206 of NZ_MCRJ01000040.1, read as the reverse complement.
CCCGGACCGTCGCCGCCGGCCGCACCTCGAACAGCGCCGCGAGCAGCGCCGTGACGAGGCTCTCGCCGTAGAGCGCGGTCAGCGGCTCGCCCTGCGCCATGTCGGTGGCGATCAGGCCGGCGATCGCCGCGAGGCGCTCGTCGTCGAGCATCATCCGCGGCACATCGAGCCGGGCCGGGTCGAGATCGCCGGCAAAGCGCCGGTGCAAGGCAGCCGTGTCGAGATGGAGGTCGAGATGGCGCAGCCGGCTGAGGCCGGCGACGTGGCCGCGCATCGGCAGCCCGGCCGGCACGTAGCTGACGGTCATGGCGTTGCCGCTGCGGCGATGGCCGCGCTGGTCGCCGGTCTCGAACTGCAGGGATCCGGCGCCCTGCGCCTCCAGCATCACCACCACGCGCGGATCGCGGCCGACATAGTCGCCGCCCGCATGCGGCGCGCAGCGCACCGACCAGAGATCGGCGAACACGCCGTCGAACATCCGCCATTTCAGATCGTCGACGGAAAAGCCCTCGATCCGCGTGGTCATGCAGGGTCGGAACACGGGAACGGTCATCGGCAGCGCGCCCACCCGGCAGGCTTGGCAGGCGCCCGGTCGGTCAGGCGGCCTCGTCTCCCGGCGGATGATAAATTCATGAGTAGAATATTCAAGTTTAATCCACCCGCAGGTCTGCGTCAGCTGCAGAGCCGGTCCACGGCCCGTCGATCATCACCTGCAACGTGCCGCGCGAGCAGCGTTCGACGCGGGCGGCAACGCCGTAGACCGCGGCCAGCGTGTCAGGCGCTAGCACCGTCTCCGGCGTCCCCTCGGCATGGAGGCGGCCGCCGGACAGCACGGCGACCCGGTCGGACCAGCGGGCCGCGAGCCCGAGATCATGCAGCACGACCACGACGATCCGCCCCTCGGTGGCAAGATCACGGGCCAGCGACATCACCTCCATCTGGTGGCGCGGGTCGAGCGCGCTGGTCGGCTCGTCGAGCAGCAGGACGCGCGGCGCGCGCACCACCGCCTGCGCGAGGCTGACAAGCTGGCGCTGGCCGCCCGAGAGCGTGTCGAGCGGCGCATTGGCGATCCGCAGCACGCCGCAGCGCTCCAGCGCCTCGGCCGCCCGCCGTTCCGGATCGACGACCGTGCCCGGCGGCGGTGCGCCGGCCCGCAAGGCGCCGACCACGCTTTCGAGCGCCGTCAGCCGCACCGCGCGCGGCAGCGATTGCGGCATGAAGCCGACAAGGCCGGCCCGCTCGGCGACACTCGCGGCGAGAAGATCGATGCCGCCGAGCACCAGCCGGCCCCGCGCGCGCAACAGCCCGGCAAGCCCCTTGAGCAGGGTCGACTTGCCGGCGGCATTCGGCCCGATCAGCGACGTGACTTCGCCGGGCCGCAGCGGCGAAAGACCGATGTCCGTCACCACGGGAACCGCGCCGTAGCCGACGCTGAGGCCGGAGATCTCCAGGCAGCCGGACCGGGCATCGCGCGCCCCCGTCATCGCGCCCGCCCCGTGAGAATCAGCGCGAAGAACACCGGCAGGCCGGTCAGCGCGGTGAGGATGCCGATCGGCACCACCACGCCGACCAGCAGCAGCTTGGAGCCGGCCGCCGCCAGCGACATCACCAGCGCGCCGATCAGGGCGCTCGCCGGCAGAAAGAAGCGATGATCCTCGCCGACAAGGATGCGGGCGATATGCGGCCCGATCAGGCCGACGAAGCCGATCGTGCCGACCACCGAGACGGCGGCGGCGGTGAGCAGGCTGACCCGGATCAGCGACATCAGCCGCAGCCGCCGCAGGTCGATGCCCAGACTCTGCGCCCGCTCCTCGCCGAGCCGCAGCGCGGTCAGCTGCCACGACCGCGCCACCGCCAGCGGCACCAGCACGACGACGGCCAAGGCCAGCGGCCCGATCGCCGGCCAGCGCGCACCGGACAGACTGCCGAGCATCCAGAACACCAGCTGCTGCAACGCCTGCTGGGAGGCGACGAACTGGAGAAGCGCGATCAGCGCGTTGAAGGTGAACACCAGCCCGATGCCGATCAGCAGCAGGGTCTGGGCCCCGCCCCCGGCCGCCCGCGCCATGGCCAGCAGCGCCAGCGTCGCGCCGAAGGCGACCACGAAGGCATTGATCGGCACGATCAGCGCCGCCGGCACGCCGGGGACCGAAATGCCGAGCACGATGGCGAGCGCCGCCCCGAAGGCCGCGGCCGGGGCGATGCCGAGCGTCAGCCCCTCGGCGAGCGGATTGTCGAACACGGTCTGGAGTTCCGCGCCCGCAACCGCAAGGCCAGCGCCGACCAGCACCGCCGTCAGCGCCGCCGGCAGGCGGATGTTCTGGACGATGGCGAGCGTCGTCGGGTCCATGCTGCCGGGCGAGACCAGCGCCGTGAGCGCATCGGCCATGGAGAGACCCGAGGGCCCGGAGAAGAGATCGACGATGAAGGCCGCGACCGCGAGAAGCCCGAGCGCCAGCGTGATCGCCACCCGCCGGCGGGTCAGCCGGCGATGATGGGCGAGCACCTCGTCGATCGCCTCGCATCCGGCCCCGTCCGTGCGGGGCGTGGAAGTGGACGCGGCCGAAGCCCCCGCCGTCATGGCGCCGCACCGGCGGCCAGCGACGTCCAGAAGGTGCCGGTGATCGGCGTTGCCGCGAAGCGGCGGTCGATCTCGGCAAGCGTTGCGGCCGGATCGATCTTGCCCTCGAGCTCCGGGTGCAGCCAGAGCGCCAGCGCCTCCACGGCAAGGATGTTCAGCGGCGAGCCGTTGAAGAAGTTCCACACCGCATGCGCCCGCCCCTTCCGCACCGCCCTGAGGTCGGCGACCGTCGGCATCAATGCGACCCGCGCCAGCCCGGCCCGGGCCTCGTCCGGCGCAATGCCGGCACCCAGCACCACGCCGTCGGAGCCGGCGCCGCCAGAAATTCCGGTCGCCACATAGACGTCGGGATCGGCGACCAGCACATATTCCGGCGCGAGCGGGCCGCCGAGTTCGTTCGGCAGCAGGTCGGCGCCGATGTTGCGCCCCCCGGCGATCTCCAGAAACTCGCCGAAGCCGGTGCGGCCGGCGGACCAGCAGCAGGCCCAGGTGCCGGGATAGGCGTGGACCAGCACGCTCGGGCGGTCGAGCCCGGCCGTCAGCTCGCCCACCTTCGCCAGATGCGCCCCGTAGAAGTCCGTGTAGGCCTTCGCCCGCTCCGGATGGCCAAGCAGGTCGCCAAGCAGCGCAAGGCTCTTCGGCGTGTTGGCAATCGGCTCGGCAAAGAAGTCGATCACCACCACCGGCACGCCGAGCGCCGTGAATTCGTCGACGAGCCCCGCCGCCTTGTCATATTGCCAGCGGCTGAGGATCACGAGATCGGGCCGCGCCGCCAGCGCACTCTCGATCGGAAGCCCCGCCCCGTCGTCGCCGATCGTCGGCAGGTCGCCAAGGCGCGGAAAGGCCCTCAGCAGCATCGCATGCAGCCCCGGATCGAAGGCTTCGAGATCGCGCCCGATCATCGCCAGCCGTTCCGTCGGGTCCGGCGCGACGAGGCCAAGCGACAGCAGCTGGATGCCCTCGGCGAGCAGGATGCGCTGCGGCGCCGCCTCGATCCGCACCTCCCGCCCGACGACATCGGTGACAACGCGCGGAAAGGCAGTGTCGCGCGCGGTCGCCGGCATGGCCAGCACCAGCAGCGACAGCAGCAGCATCGTCAACACACCCGAGATCCGCACCCTGCGCTCCATGTCCGGGATGGCCGGCGCCACGAACTGCCGAGCCGGCCGGGGCCGCGCGACAGGATGCCGGGCAACAGGTCCATCCATGGCGGCGGACCCTATGAAACATGAGTTTGAAGGTCAAATTATTTACACGGAGCCACGCCGAACAGCCCCCGGACGTCCGCATGCGGCCATCCACTTAAATCGTATGAACGGACTCTCTTCCCGAACATTCAGTCCGCGCGCAAAGCTATTTATTTCAACTGTTTGCAATGAATTCCGGACTCTGAATCAACCTCTCACCCGCGCCTTCATTCCGCCGGCAGCGCCTTCACGTGGTCGACGAAGGCGCGCAGTGGCGCCGGCATCAGGCGGCGGCTGGGGAAATAGAGGAAGGGACCGGAAAAGCTCTGGCACCAGTCTTCGAGGACGGGTTCGAGACCTCCCGAAAGAAAGTGCGGAGCGAGCCATTCCTCGAAGCTGGCGACGATGCCGAGGCCGGAGAGCGCGACGGCGATCTCCAGATCGGTGACGGTCGCCACCACGGGCCCGGACGGATCGACCCGGATGATCTCGCCCGCGCGCTCGAACTCCCACGCCGGCGTGGAACCGCTGGCGAAGCGATGGCGGATGCAGGCGTGCGCCAGCAGGTCGCGCGGATGCAGCGGCCGGCCCCTTGCCGCGAGATAGCCGGGCGCGGCGCCGAGGGCAAAGCGCTGGACGCGCGGGCCGATCGGCACGGCGATCATGTCGCGCTCCAGCCGCTCGTCATAGCGGATGCCGGCGTCGAAGCCGGCGGCGAGCACGTCGATATAGGTGTCCTCGGCCTCCACCTCGACGGTGATCGCCGGGAAGGCCTTGATGAAGCTGGCAATGATCGGCGGCAGGATCACCCGGGCGACGAAGGTCGGCACGTTGAGCCGCAGCGTGCCGGTCGGGCTGTCGCGGAAGCTGTTGACGGTATCGAGCGCGGCGGCGATCTCGCCGAGCGCGGGCGCCAGCCGGTCGAGCAGGCGCTGGCCGGCCTCGGTGGCGGTCACGCTGCGCGTCGTGCGGTTGAGCAGGCGCACGCCGAGCCGCGCCTCCAGACGCCGCACCGCCTCGCTGAGGGTGGAGGCAGACACGCCCCGGAGATGGGCGGCGCCGCGAAAGCTGCGCGCCCGCGCCACCGCGGCAAAGGCATCGAGATCGGCAAGGTCGGGGTCGTTCATCGTTCGGCATTCCGCACAGCCCGTGCAAGTCATGCCGGATTATCGCACGGCCCGCCAGCGGCGATAGTCGCGGCATCCCCACCTTGGGAGCGCAGGAGACACCCATGAAACAGATCCGGCTCGGCCGCACCGGCCCCCTTTCCTCCGCCATCGGCCTCGGCTGCATGGGCATGTCCGGGATGTATGGCCCGTCCGACCGCGCCGAAAGCCTTGCCACGCTGCATGCCGCCGTCGAGGCCGGCGTGACCCTGCTCGACACCGGCGACTTCTACGGCATGGGCCACAACGAGATGCTGATCGGCGAGGCGCTGCGCAGCCTGCCGCGCGACAGGCTGCTGCTCAGCGTCAAGTTCGGCGCCCTGCGCGATCCGGCCGGCAGCTGGCTCGGCTACGACGCGCGCCCCGCCGCCGTGAAATCCTTCCTCGCCCACACGCTGCAGCGGCTCGGCGTCGACCACATCGACATCTACCGGCCCTCGCGGCTCGACCCGGCGGTGCCGATCGAGGACACGATCGGCGCCATCGCCGACTTGGTGCAGGCCGGCTACGTCCGCCACATCGGCCTGTCGGAGGTGGGCGTGGAGACGATCCGCCGCGCGGCGGCGGTCCACCCGATCAGCGATCTCCAGATCGAGTATTCGCTGGTCTCGCGCGGCATCGAGGACCGGATCCTGCCGCTGCTGCGCGAGCTCGGCATCGGTGTCACGGCCTACGGCGTGCTCTCGCGCGGCCTGATCAGCGGCCACTGGCAGCCGGGCGTCCTTGCCGCCGGCGATTTCCGCAGCTTCGGCCCGCGTTTCCAGGGCGCCAATCTGGACGCCAACCTCGCCCTCGTCGAGGCGCTGCGGCAGGTGGCGGAGGGACGCGGCATCACCGTGGCGCAGGCGGCGATCGCCTGGGTCGCATCCAGAGGCGACGACATCCTGCCGCTGGTCGGCGCCCGCCGCCGTGACCGGCTCGCCGAGGCACTGGGTGCCGCCGACGTCACCCTCGATGCGGCGGATCTCGCCGCCATCGAGGCCGCGGTGCCGCAGGGGTCGGTCGCCGGCGCCCGCTATCCCGACAGCCAGATGGCGATGCTGGACAGCGAACGCGGCTGAGCCCTCAGGTCTTGCGCTCGGCCTCGGGAAACACGCCGCGCATCACGTCCTGCACGCCCGGCCGCTCGGCATTGATGAAGGGCATCGGGCGGCAGACGTCGATCGCGGCGAGACCGACGCGGGCGGTGAGCAGACCGTTGATCACCCCCTCGCCGAGCCGTGACGACAGGCGGGCGGCGATGCCGTGGCCGACCACGTCGTGGAGCAGGCTGTCGGTCGCCGCCATGCCGCCGGTGACGGCGAGATGGGCGATCACGTGGCGCATCAGGCCGATGAAGCCGATCAGGCCCGGCCGACCGCCGTAGAGATCGGCGAGCTTGCGGATCAGGCCCATCACGGCGACGGCGACGAACAGCAGGTCGATCACCGCCCGCGGCGACACGGCGGTGACGACCGACACCTTCTTGGCCGCATCCGCCACCAGCCGGCGGGCGGTGCGATCGAGCGGCAGCAGCAGGTCGCTCTCGGCGAGCACCAGAAGGTCGCGCCCGTCGATGATCTCGCCGAGGTGGACGGCGACGTCGGCCCGGCCGCGCGCGGTCTCCGGCCGGTCGCGGTAGAGCGCGACGAGGCCCTCCACCACGGTGCGGGCGGACTTGGCGTCGTCGGTGGCGACCGCCGCGGCCGCATCGACCCGCAACTGGTCGATCCGCTCCAGCCGGAAGATGCCGGCCAGCTCCCGGCCGAGGATCGCCAGCGCCGAGACCGTCAGCAGGCCGACCAGCGCCAGCCCGGCCCAGCCCAGCCAGTCGTTGCGGGCGAACAGATCGCGGATCAGCGCGTCGAGCGACAGGCCGATCGCCATCGCCACCAGCGCCGACAGGGTGCCCCAGAACAGCCGCCCCCAGCGGAAGCGCTTCTTGCGGGGCAGCGGCGCCGCCGGCACGGCCGCGTCGTCGTCGCTCTCCAGAATGACGCGGGTGCCGCGTCCGTCGCCGCGCGAGGCGGTGTCGGCACCGCCGGTGACGATCTCGGCGTCGTCGAGGCGGAAGGCGGCGGGGCGGCGGGGCCGATCCTTGGGGTCGGTCATGCCAGCTTGTCTCCGATCAGGAAGTCGATCGCCCGGTCGAGGCGGATGTGCGGCAGCGACAGGGTCGCCCCCTCGGCGGTCGTCTCCAGCCGGGGCGGCCGGAAGCGCAGGAAGCGCAGATCGGGCGAAAGGTCGCCGTCGGCCTGCGCCGCCCGGCCGGACGAGGCGCCCTTCGCCCATGGGCCGCCGGCGCCTGCGAGGCTCGCCTCGTTCGGCGATCGAGCCTCCGCATGCACCGCGCGACCTTCCTCGACCAGCGCTTCCACACGGCGAATCAGAACTTCGTGATTTTCCGGCAAGTCACCGGGAAACAACGCGATATCGTCGTTGCCGTCGAACAGGCGCCCGTCGATCGTCTCGCCCGCCTGCGGCACGCCGACAATGCACGGCAGGCTCTCGCCGCCGCGCCGCACCTGCGCCTCGCGGGTGGCGCGCACCGCCGCGATCGCCTTGACCTCGACCTTCGCCCCGGCCTTCTCGGCCCGGGCGATCGGCTCGGCGAGGATGCGCTGCATCAGCCGCTCCAGCCGGTCGTGGCTGGTGTGGTGCAGGTGGTCGGCCTTGGTGGCGGCGATCAGGATGCGGTCGATCCGCCGGGTGAGGATCGAGGTCAGCCAGCTCGACCGGCCTGGCCGGAAGCAGGCGAGGATCTCTTCCAGCGCCAGCGCCAGATCGGCCACGGCGGCCGGTCCCGCGTTGAGCGCGGCGAGCGGATCGACCAGCACCACCTGCCGGTCGAGACGGGCGAAATGGGTGCGGAAGAACGGCTTCACCACCACCTGCTTGTAGGCCTCGTAGCGCCGCTCCATCAGCGCGTGGAGACTGCCGCGCGGCGCCCGGGCGTCCGGGGCGACGTCGAGCGGCGCGAAGGTCAGGGCCGGCGAGCCTTCCAGGTCGCCGGGCATCAGGAAGCGGCCGGGCGGCACCAGCGACAGGGCGTGCGCATCCTGCCGGCAGGCGGCAAGATAGCCGGTGAACAGCCGCGCGGCCTCGGCCACGGTCTCCTCGTCGGCGGCCGCTGACGGATCGAGCGTGGCGAGATGGGCCAGCCACGGGCCGGCGATGTCGGCGCGGCGCGGATCGCGGGCGCGGGCGAATGCCTCGCGCGACCAGGTGGCGAAGTCCTTGGCCAGCAGCGGCAGGTCGAGCAGCCATTCGCCCGGATAGTCGACGATGTCGAGATGCAGCCGGCCGGAGCCGAGGTTGCGGCCGAAGAAGGTCGCCGACTCGTAGGCGATCGTCAGCCGCATCTCGGCGATCTGCCGGGTCGACTGCGGCCACACCCGGTTGCCGACCAGTTCGCGCACATGGGCGCGGTAGTCGAAGGTCGGCACGTCGTCGTGGACCTGCTGTTCGAGATCGGCCCCGATCAGCCGCTGGCTCCGCCACGGCTCGAACAGCGGCAGGCGGCCGCCGTGGATGAGGTTGTGGACCAGCGCGGTGATGAACACCGTCTTGCCGGCCCGCGCGAGCCCGGCCACGCCGAGGCGCACCTGCCCGCCGGACCGGCCGCCCGCAAAATCGGTCAGGTTGTCGAAGGCGATGCGGGCATCGTCGGCGAGCGTGGTGAGCTTCAAGGACAGGGTTCCGGGGCGAGAGGCACGTTGCCGTTCATGTAGGCATCGCGAAGCCGGTGCGCAAAGCCGCACCGGCACGTGCTGCCGGCCGGACGCCTCAGTCGTCGACCTCCGCCGTCTCCTCCGCACCGACGAGTTCCAGCTCGCGCGGGCGGAAGAAGGCGACGATGCGGCCGCTCTTCGGGGCCAGCCGGCCCCATTCGCCGAGGTCGAAATCGATCACCGCGAGGCCCGCGGTCGGAAATTTCTCGCCGAGCTGGTCGATGAACATCGGGTTGCCCCGGTCGATCAGGTCGAGGGCGAAGGATTGCATCGTCGGATTGTGGCCGATCAGCATCAGCGACTTCGCCGTGCCGCCCACCTCCTGGATCGTCTTCAGATAGGCCGACTGCGGCGCCTCGTAGAGCCGTTTGACGAAGCGCACGTCCATGTCGGCCGAGAAGAACGGCAGGACGCCGGCAAACGTCTCCCGGGTGCGCCGCGCGCTGGAACAGAGCACCCGGTCCGGCACCAGCGCATGGTCGGCCATGTGCCGCCCCATCAGCGAGGCCGCCGCCCGGCCCCTCAGGTTCAGCGGGCGGTCGAAGTCGCGCACCGAGGGATCGTCCCAACTCGATTTGGCGTGGCGAAGCAGGAAAAGACGGGCCATGGCTGCCTGACACTGGAGGCGAAGGGAACCCGGGCAACGCGCAGGGCCTGCCTCGGATCAGTACCGTCCCATCATAGCGTGATTCCGGGAAGCGTGGGGGTCGCTGCGTCCGGCCCCCTCTCCGCGTCGATCGTCGACGCCACCTCGGTGCGCCGCCCCATTGTGTTCCCTGGTCCACCCCGTCACACTTCAAGGAAATCGCCCGTCATGCCCTACGGCAGGAAAAGACCCGGACATGCTCCGTATCTCGTTCATCGTTCTCACTGCTCTGATTCTTTCGTCCTGCCAGACTGCAAACCGGGGATCGACCGACGTCGACATCATGCAGGATCCGGCCTGGCGGTCCGCAACGACGAGGGACGGCGAGGAGATCGCGATGTGCCAATCGTCGGCATGCGGCAATGGTTCGATCATTGGCTTCTCGAGGCAGCGGGTCAGCCGGGAGAAGGAACTCAAGATATTGCTAGACGGAACGGCCGTGTATCAGGGCGCAGCCACCGGCGCCGACGGCACGGAGAAAATCGTCAGCGACATCAAGAACGGTCATTTCACCGCGTTCCACTGCGGCTCGCGGATCTCGGATTTCGACGGCGCCACCCGCGTGACCGCCTGCCGGGGTCTCGTCGACAGGAACGGGCGCATCTATCGTCTGAGCAGCGTCTACAGTGATGTCGATCAGGCGCGCGCCAATTATCTGCGGATCGAGGCGCACGTCCTCTCCGCGGAGAAACTCTGACCCGCGAGCGTATCGGCAGCCATGTTCCTCACCTTCTTCCACGAACTGAAGCGCGCCGGCGTTCCGGTCTCGCTGCGCGAGTATCTCGACCTGATGGCCGCGATGGAGAAGGACGTGGCCGGCGGCCGGGTCGAGGAGTTCTACTATCTCGCCCGCAGCCTGCTGGTGAAGGACGAGAGCCGGCTCGACCGCTACGACCAGGTGTTCGCCCGGGTGTTCAAGGGCCTCGACCTGATGTCGGACGCCGTGGAGGCGGACATTCCGGCCGACTGGCTGAGGAAGCTGGTGGAGAAGACCCTTACTGACGAGGAAAAGGCGATGGTCGCGGCGCTCGGCGGCTTCGACAAGCTGATCGAGACGCTGAAACAGCGGCTGGCCGAACAGAAGGGGCGCCACCAGGGCGGCTCGAAGTGGATCGGCACCGGTGGCACCTCCCCCTTCGGTGCCTACGGCTACAATCCCGAAGGCATCCGCATCGGCCAGGACGAGAGCCGGCATCGCCGCGCGGTCAAGGTCTGGGATCGCCGCGAGTTCCGCGATCTCGACGACAGCGTCGAGATCGGCACCCGCAACATCAAGGTGGCGCTGAAGCGCCTGCGCCGCCTTGCCCGCAGCGGCGCCGCAGACGAACTGGACCTTTCGGGCACCATCGACGCCACCGCCCGGCAGGGCTGGCTCGACGTCCGCCTCCGGCCCGAGCGCCACAACGCCATGCGCGTGGTGCTGCTGCTCGACGTCGGCGGTTCCATGGACGACCACGTGCGCGTCTGCGAGGAGCTGTTCTCGGCCGCGCGCGGCGAGTTCAAGTACATGGAGCATTTCTACTTCCACAACTGCCTCTACGAGCGGGTGTGGAAGGACAATCGCCGCCGCCACACGGAGACGCTACCCACCGAGGACCTCTTGCGCACCTTCCCGCGCGAGACGCGGATCGTCGTCGTCGGCGATGCGTCGATGAGCCCCTACGAGATCGCCTCCCCCGGCGGGTCGGTGGAACACTGGAACGCCGAGGCCGGCAGCGTCTGGTTAGGCCGGCTGGCGAATGCCTTCCCGAAGCTTGCCTGGCTCAACCCGCTGGAGCAGGACCACTGGCGCTACACCCAGTCGGTGGCGATGATCCGCGGCCTTGTCGGCGGGCGGATGTATCCGCTGACCCTCGGCGGCCTCGACGCGGCGATGCGGGATCTGGCCCGGTAGACCGCGCCGCAGCGCGATGGCGGCGGGCCTTTCTTGGCGATAGGATCAAGCCGTTGATTCATGGGCCCGCAAGGCCGGTGGGGGGTGAGGATGACGGACGAAACGCCAGACCGCAGCACAACGCCGGGCCGCGGCACGACCAAGGCCGAGGCGATCGCCTGGCTGCGCGCGCGCCGGATCGACGAGGTGGAGTGCATCGTGCCGGACATGAACGGCATGATGCGCGGCAAGATCGTCCCGCGCGAGGATTTCATCCGCATCATCGACGACGGCGTCCGCCTGCCCGAATTCGTGTTCTTCCAGGCCGTGACCGGCGACGGCGCCGACGATTCGGAGGTGGTCAGCCCGCTCGACCGCGACGTGCGCTGCGTGCCCGATCTCGGCACGCTGCGGATCGTGCCCTGGTACGAGGAGCCGACCGCGCAGGTGATCTGCGACTGCTTCTTTGCCGACGCAAGCCGGTGGACTTCTCGCCCCGCTCGGTGCTGCGCCGCGTGCTCGGCCTCTATGAGGCAAGAGGGCTGAAGCCGGTGGTGGCGCCGGAGCTCGAATTCTACCTCGTCGGCCGCAACGACGATCCGGACCTGCCGCTGTCGAAACCGATCGGCCTGTCGGGCCGCATCGAGTCCGGCCGGCAGGCCTATGGCATCGAGCACGCCAACGACTTCGATCACGTCGTCAACCTGATGTACGACTATTGCGAGGCGAGCCGGATCGAGATCGCCACCATGGCCCACGAGGCCGGGCCGGCGCAGCTGGAAATGAACTTCCGCCACGGCGACCCGATCGAGCTTGCCGACCAGACCTTCCTGTTCAAGCGCACCGCCCGCCTCGCCGCCCGGCGCCACGACATGGTGGCGACCTTCATGGCGATGCCGCACATGGACGAGCCGGGCTCGGCGACGCACATCCACCAGTCGATCGTGCGCACCGGCGACGGCACGAACATCTTCTCCACGCCGGACGCGCCGACACCCCCGCCCTGCTCCACTACATTTCCGGCCTGCAGCGCTATGTGCCGGCGGCGATGAGCCTGTTCTGCCCCAACGTCAATTCCTACCGCCGCATCCGCCTCGAATCCGACGCGCCGATCAACGTCCACTGGGGCCGCGACAACCGCACCTGCGGCCTGCGCGTGCCCGATTCCGGCCCGGAAAGCCGGCGGGTCGAGAACCGGGTGATCGGCGCCGATTCCAATCCCTACATCGCCATGGCGACGACGCTCGCCTGCGGCCTGCTCGGCCTCGAACAGGCGATTGATCCGGAGCCGGTGGTCGAGATCGACGCCCACACCCTCGGCGTCTCGCTGCCCTCGCATCTCCACGACGCGCTGATGACGCTGAAGGCCTGCGCGGAGCTGCGCGAGATGCTCGGCACCCGCTTCGTCGACGCCTTCATCGAGGTCAAGCTGCTGGAACTGCGGCTCTACAACCGGGTGATCTCCAGCTGGGAGCGGGAATATCTGCTGCTGAACGTCTGAGGCAGCTGTCACCGCTTTTCGGGTGGGCGGCATCGCATCAGGATGATAGTTGACTTCGGCAACGAGTCATATGCCGAAGGCAACCATCATGCGTCCTGCCCAGTCCGCACTCCCGCCCGACCTCGATGCCGCCGTGGAAACCGTGCGCGCCTTCAACCGCGTCTGGACCCGCCGCATCGGCGTGATCGGCGACAGCGATCTCTACAGCCCGTTCAGCCTTGCCGAAGCTCGCATCCTTTACGAGGTCGCCAACGGCCATGACGTCGCCGCCACCGATCTGGCCGCCGGGCTCGGTCTCGATGCCGGCTATCTGAGCCGCCTGCTCACCCGGCTGGAAAAGGCCGGACTGCTGACCCGCACGGCCGGCGGGCCGGACGGACGGCGGCGGACGCTGGAACTCACCCCGGCCGGCCGTCAGGCCGCGGACGATCTGCGCGCCCGCACCCGCACCGAACTCGCCGTGCTGCTCGAAACCTTTCCCGACACCGAACGCGCCGGCCTCGTCGCCGCCATGGCCGCCGCGACACGGCGGCTCGGCGGTGGCTTGCCGGCGCCGATTGTCCTGCGCCCGCACCGGATCGGCGATCTCGGCTGGGTCGTCCACCGCCATGGCCGGCTCTATGCCGAGGAACATGGCTGGGACATCCGCTTCGAGGCCCTCGTCGCCGAGATCCTCGCCGGCATCATCCGAAATTTCGATCCGGCCCGCGACGGCTCGTGGATTGCCGAGTCCGACGGGGCGATCGTCGGCTCGGTGTTCGTCGTGCGCACCGACGACCCGGACACGGCCAAACTGCGGCTGCTGCTGGTGGAGCCCGCCGCCCGCGGGCGCGGCCTCGGCCGGCTGCTGGTGGACACCGCCCTCGCCTGTGCCCGCGAGCGCGGATACCGCCGCATGGTGCTGTGGACCAACGATCCGCTCGTCACCGCCCGGCGGATCTACGAGCGCGCCGGCTTCTCCCTCGTCTCCGAGCAGAGCCACAGCGACTTCGGGCCTGAGATGACGGGGCAGATGTGGGAAAAGGTGCTCTGAAGGTCCGGCTGTTCGGATCGATGCGGGATGGGAGCGGTTGGCAAGGACCGCCGCGCTTCCTAGATTCCACGTGGAGCCGATTGGCTCGCCGCCCTGATGCGGCCATCCGCCCGTCACTGCGGCGTCCGGACCGGATCTCCGGCCGGACCGTCAGACACGGAGGAAACGATCATGAGCGATCCCGTCGAGATGGGACCCGGGTGGACCCCGGAAGCGGTCCACCGTTTCGTGGCGCTGGCCCGCGAAGGCGCCACCGCCGAGGTGATCAGCCTGAAACTGCAGAAGCCGGTCACGGCCGTCCGCTCCAAGGCGGCCGAACTCGGCCTCGCGCTGAAGGCGGCCTGAACGTCGGAGGTCAGAATGGCAAGGGCCGGAGACAGCTCCGGCCCGCAAGGCCTGTGCGCCTGGTCCGTGCCTGCGTCAGGCCTGGCGCTCGGGCACGCCGACGACGAGGCCGTCGAGGTCGGCCGTGACCTTGATCTGGCAGGACAGCCGCGAGCCGGGACGCACCTCGTAGGCGAAATCCAGCATGTCCTCTTCCATCGGCTCCGGCTCGCCCACCGCCGCGCGCCACGCCTCGTCGACGTAGACATGGCAGGTGGCGCAGGCACAGGCGCCGCCGCATTCCGCCTCGATCCCCGGAATCATGTGCTTGATGGCATTTTCCATGACGGTCGAGCCGACGGCGGCCTCGACATCCTGACGGGTGCCGTCGAAGGAGACATAGGTGATCTTGGGCATGAACGGCTTTCGCACTGGGAGGAACAGGGGACCGGCCACCCCGAGATAACCGCTCCGGAGCCGGCGTCAAGCCGGGCCTGTCCGGAACCCTTCAGATTTCCGCGCCAAGCCGGCCGCGAATGAAGGCATTGGCCGCCGCGACAGCCTGCCCGAGCCGGCCGAAGGCATCGTCGGACGGCGCGTCTGCGCTTCCCGCGCCCGCGCCGATCTCCACCGCCTCGGCTGCCCGTGCCACCGCGAAGGCTCCGATGCCGCGCGCAGATCCGCTGATCTTGTGGGCGATGCGGCCGCGGCTGGTCACGTCCGCTGCAGCCTCGGCCATCAGCGCCTCGGTCTGGTTCACGAACATCGCCAGCACCTCGCGGGCGAGGTCCTCGTTGCCGAAGGTCTGCGCGGCCAGATGCGCCAGATCGACCGGCGCCGCGCCGTCCTCCTGCGGGGGCCGGCCATGAGCGGCGGGGTGGGTTTCGTCCGTCGGAGAGAGCGCCTGCTCCGGATCGTTCTGCATCAGCCTTTCGCCCCCTTCGCCGGCCATCGCACCGGGCCGCATGGCTCGTCGCCGGACTGCGGTGCCGGACGATTCTGCAATTATGGTTAACGCGCGTTCATCCTTTTGCGCCAGCCCTGCCGGTCACGCCTCCACGACGGGCGCCTGACACAGGAAGGATACCGCGGCTGGCCGGGTGGTTAGACCGATCGGCTCAGGCACTGCATCGGATTGCTTCCTCCAATGCCATGAAATCAAACGGATTCATCATACGCATGCGCCGCCCGCCGCATCGTCCCGACCCGCAACCCGGCAGCGCGGAGTCGTTTTCGGCATGGGCCGAAGGTCGGGACAGGCCTGCGGCAACAGGCGGCGACGGCGCGACACCGACCTACCAGATCTAGCGCCGCGGGCATTTACCTTCTGTTAACAAGCCGGCTTCGGCCCGGCCCGTTCCTTGTCGGGAAACGGCCGATGTGTCAAAACCATAGCAGCGGAAGTATGGGAAACTGCACGGAATGACTGGTGTTTCCGGTCATGTCGCGGTCCCGGCGGCCCAAGGGACGAACGAGGTCGGTTCGCCCGAGGCTTGCGCTTCCGCTGGTTACGGCAGCCCGGAAACGGAGATGCGGCCGCTAGTATGGCGTACGGACGCGAGGCGACCAATGGCGAACAAGACGACGAAAACCGATGCGGCGGAACTGGCTCTCTCGGCCGTCGAGGAAGCGCTGAAGCTCGACTTCGGCCTCGATGACGACAAGCCGGCCCCGGCTGCGGAGACGGGCGCCGATCCGGCGCCGGCCCCGGCCGAGCCCCGCAAGGACGACCGCGCCGGTCCGCGCGCGGCCCGCACCCGTCCGAAAGCCCCCGCCAACGACGACCGCCGTGCGGTCGGAACCCTGCTCTACCAGCTGCAGCGCCGGCCTTCGTCCTCGGTGTTCTGGGTCGCCTTCGCCGTGTCGGTCGTCTGGCTCGCCGCCATCGGCTATGTCGGCCTGTCGCTGATCGGCGGCAATCTCGCCACCGGCGACGTCGCCGCCCTCGCCCGCCGTCCGGACGTGCTGGTCGTCGCGACCCTCGCGATCATTCCGGTGATGTTCTTCTGGACGATGGCGCTGATGATCTGGCGCGCCCAGGAGATGCGCCTCACTTCCCGCACCATGACCGAAGTCGCCCTGCGCCTTGCCGAGCCGGAGGACGTCGCCCGCGAATCCGTGATCACGGTCGGCCAGGCGATCCGCCGCGAGGTCGCCGCCATGGGCGACGGCATCGAGCGGGCGCTTGCCCGCGCCAGCGAACTGGAAGTTCTCGTCCACAACGAGGTCTCGTCGCTGGAGCGCAGCTACACCGAGAACGAGATCCGCATCCGCAGCCTGATCGAGGAACTGGTCAACCAGCGCGAATCCGTCGTCAGCAACGCCGAGCGCGTCCGCTCGTCGATCTCCGGCGCCCACGAGGCACTGACCTCCGAGATGCGCAACGCCGGCGAGCTGATCACCGGCCGCCTGGAAGAGACCGGCCGCGACCTGACCCGCACCTTCGGCGAGAAGGCCGAACAGCTCACCATCGCCTTCGATTCGGCGGGCCGCAACCTCACCAGCGCCGTCAGCGAGAGCGGCGAGGAATTCGTCGCGCGCCTCGAAACCTCCGGCCGCGACATCTCCGACCGCATCGCGAATGTCGGCCTCGAGGTCGACAGCCGCATCAGCGCGTCGAGCAACGAGGTCACCGGCACGATCACCCGCGTCGCCGACGAGACCGCCGCGCGCTTTGCCTCCGAGAGCGAGCGCCTCACCGGCGCCATCGCCGCCACCGGCGAAAGCGTCACCGGACGTCTGGAGACCACCACCCGCGACCTGCTGGACCGCCTCACCGCCACCGGCGAGGACCTCACCGGCACCGTGACCCGCACGCTCGGCGAGACGATCGCCACCTTCACCTCCGAGGCCGCGCCGTCACCGACAGCTTCGCCATGACCGGCGCCGAGATCACCGACCGCTTCGCCGTGGTCGCCGGCGAGGCGCAGGAGCGCCTGAGCTCCACCGGCAGCGACGTGCTGCTCGACTTCGACATGCGTGCCGCCCAGATCACCGACCGCCTGGCCGCGGCCGGCGTGTCCGTCACCGAGGAACTGCGCAGCCAGGGCGCCGGCCTCACCGAGACCCTGACCCGCGAGGGCCGCGCCCTTGCCGACCTGATCGGCGGCGAGACCGGCGCGCTCGACCGCACCATCGCCGGGCGCACCGACGAACTGCGGACCGCGCTGGCCGATCGCTCCGCCGCCCTCGAGGAAGCGCTCACGACCGGGACGCTCAGCCTGGAGACGACGCTCGCCAGCCGTGCCGGCGCGATCGAGAACACGCTGTCCTCCCGCACCGCTGAACTCGCCGACGCGCTCACCGGCGCACGGTCGGCAATCGAGGACGCCCTTTCCACCGGCACACTCGGCCTCGAGACGACGCTGGCGAGCCGCGCCGGCGCCATCGAGCGCAGCCTCTCCACCCGCACCACCGAACTCTCCGACGCGCTCACCGGTGGCCGGGCCGCCCTCGAGAACGCCCTCACCACCGGCACGCAGGGTCTGGAGACGACACTCGCCAGCCGCGCCGGCGCGATCGAGAGCGCGCTCGCCACCCGCACCGCCGAACTGTCGGACGCCCTGTCCGGCGGCCGGGCCGCGCTGATCGAGGCCCTTGCCGACCGCACCACCGAACTGGAAATGGCGCTCGCCGCCCGCAGCAACACGCTCGAACAGGCCCTGACCGGCCGCACCGAGGAGATCTCCCGTCTGCTGTCCGACCGTTCGCAGGCGATCGTCATCGCCCTCGACGAGCGCACCGGCAGCCTCGACCGCACCCTGACCGAGCGGTCGGACGCCATGATCGGCGCCCTCGACACCCGCACCGGCAGCCTGGAGCGCACGCTGACCGAGCGCGCCAATGCGCTGGTCTCCACCCTCGACAGCGCCGTCGGCCAGATCGAGACCGTGGTCGGCGAACGCAGCCGCGAGGTCACCGAGGCGATGACCGCCAGCAGCGCCCGCTTCACCGAGACGATGACCGCCCGCGCCGGCGAGATCGCCGTGGTGCTGGCCGAACGCAGCCAGGAGATCACCGACCAGGTGTCGCGCACCGGCGCCGACGTTGTCGAGGGCCTCACCGGCCGGATCGACGACCTCAACGCCTCGCTCCGCTCCACCGCCGAAGGCCTGCTCGTCGACCTTGCGATCCGCGGCGGCGAGATCACCGACCGGCTCGACCAGGCCGGCGGCCAGTTCAGCGGCGACATCACCGCCCGCGCCACCGACCTCGTCAACCGCCTCACCAGCGCCACGTCCGAGATCCGCGACACGATTTCCGGCAACGGCACCGGCCTTGCCGACACGCTGGCCCGCGCCGGCGAGGACATCGCCCGCACGCTCGACGAGCGCACCGACGCGATCCGCAGCCTGATCGGCCACACCACGACGACGATCGAGGCCTCGCTCGCCACCTCCGGCGGCGAGTTCGCCGAGCGCCTGTCGACGATCGGCACCGAGATCGCCCGCGCGATCAACGCCCGCGGCCAGAAGCTCACCGAGAACATCACCATCACCGGCAACCAGCTGGTCACCCTGCTCGACGACCGCTCCGACGCCCTGTCGTCCAGCTTCGAGGACCGGATCCGCAGCCTCGACGAGATCGTCAACGGCCGCGCCGCGGCGCTTGTGGAAGGCCTCGTCAGCCGCACCGGCGAGATCGACCGCAGCCTCGACGAGCGGGTCGACCGCTTCGAGACGGCGCTCGCCGCCCGCACCGCGGCGATCCAGGCCGCGATCGAAGCCGGCACCGACAGCATCGACCGCACCCTCGGCTCGAACGTCGGCCGGCTCGAAGGCATCCTCGACGGCCGCGCCGGCGAGATCGGCGGCGCCATGGACAGCCGCCTCGCCGACCTGGAAACCGCGCTCGACGGCCGCACCGGCAAGATCGTCAGCATCCTCGACGGCCGCACCGGCGACATCCTCGGCGCGCTCGACGAGAAGTCCGGCGTCTTCACCTCGACGCTCGAAGGCCAGCTCGTCCGCTTCGACGAGACCGTCGGCCGCCGTCTCGAGCAGGCGACCACCTCGATCGGCGCCAAGGCCGACACGCTCACCGCCGCGCTCGACAGCCGCACCCAGGCGATCGACACCGCCCTCGACACCCGCGCCCGCCAGATCACGGAGACGCTGATCGGCCGCACCCGCGACCTCGCCCTCGCCTTTGCCTCCGGGCAGACGCAGATGGTCGAGGCGATCGAAGGCCGCATCGACGTCGTCACCCAGTCGCTGCGCCAGAAGACCGAGGAATTCACCGAGACGCTCGCCGACAAGGTGTCGGAGATCAACATCTCGCTCGGCTCCAAGGTGTTCGAGGTCGCCGAGACCCTCGACAGCCGGTCCGAATCGCTGCAGCGCGACCTCACCGTCCGCCTCGAGGCGATCACCCGCACGCTCACCAGCGAGACCGAGACGGCGCGCGAGCTGCTCGCCCGGGCCATGCTGGACGCCGCCTCGATCCTCGACCGCGAGAGCCGGCGCGTGCGCGACGACATCGTCACCTCGGTGGAGGCCTCGGCCGTCCGCCTCGGCGGCGAGGCGACCGCGCCCGCACCGAACTCGAAGCGACCCTCGCGGCCATCGCCGCCTCGCTCTCCGGCGAGACCGACCGGGCGCGCAGCCTGATCGAGACCGCCGGCACCGGCCTCACCGGAGCCGTCAGCACCGAGGCCGAGCGCAGCCGCGTCCTCCTCGAATCGACCACCCGCGACATCGGCAGCAGCCTGCGTGCCGAGATCGACGGCCTGCGCAGCGATCTTGAAGCCGCGGTCGGCACCATTGCCACCTCGATCGGCTCGGAGACCGGAAAGGCCCGCGGCGACCTCGAAACCACCGTTGCCACCATCGCTACCGCGATCGGCGCCGAGACCGGAAAGGCGCGCAGCGACCTCGAAGCCACCGTCGGCACCATCGCCACCGCGATCGGAACCGAGACCGAGAAGGCCCGCGGCAATCTCGAACTCACCGTCGGCACGATCGCCAGCTCGATCGGCACCGAGGCCGAGAAGGCCCGCAGCATCCTGGAAAGCGCCGGCCAGTCGGTCACCCTGTCCGTCGGCGGCGAGACCGAACGCAGCCGCGCCCTGCTCGAGCAGGCCGTTCGCGACCTGCGCGGCGTGGTTGCCGAAGGCACCGACGACGCCCGCCAGCGGATCGAGGAGGCGGTAGCCTCCGTCGCCGGCGCGCTCGACGCGGCCACCGGCACCATCGGCGGCGAAGCGACCGGGCCCGCGCCACCCTCGAGGCGGCCGCCGCCATGCTGCGCCAGTCCGTGGGCGGCGAGGCCGACCGCATCGGCGCCATGCTGGACGAGACGCTCGCCCGCCTCACCGGCGGCATGGACAGCGAGGCCGAACGCGCCAGCGCCCGGCTCGAGAGCACCCTCGTCCGCTTCACCGGCGGCATCGAGGCCGAGGCCGAGCGCACCGGCCAGCGTCTGGAAGACACCCTGGCCCGTCTCTCCGGCGGCGTCAGCACCGAGAGCGAGCGTGCTCGTGAAACCCTGGAGACGACGCTCGGCGCCCTCACCAGCCGCATCGGCGCCGAAGTGGCCCGCTCGCGCGACGAGCTGGCGAGCTCCGCCGACAGCGTCGCCGCCCGGCTTGCCACCGAGCGCGAGCGCACCAGCCGCTCGGTGCTGGAACTCGTGGAACTGCTCGCCAAGGCCCTCTCGGGCGAGAGCGAGCGGGTCCGCGGCACCCTCACCGAAACCGTCGAGACGCTCAGCGGGCGTCTGGCCGAGGAGAGCGACCGCGCCCGGGCGCTGATGCTCGCGTCCGTGGAGGAGGTCTCCGACCGCCTCTCCGACGAGAGCACCCGCATCCGCTCCAACCTGCTGGGCTCGTCCGAGACGGTCGCCGTCCGGCTCGCCCAGGCCGCCCAGACCCTCGAGGACACGCTGGTCGGCCGCACCGACACGGCGGTCGCCGCCTTCGACGGCCGCTCGGCCGATCTCGCCGCGCTGCTGTCGGCGCGGATCGCCGAACTGCGCGACCTCATCGAGGTGCGCGGCGGCGAACTGGCCGAGACCTTCGTCACCGGCACCGAGGTGCTGACCGACGCCTTCGACGGTCGCAGCAACGAACTCGCCGACCGGCTGCGTCTGGCCGGCGAGAAGGTGCTGACCGAGATCGAGGGCAGCGGCGCGCGCCTCACCGACGCCATCGCCGAGAAGGGCACCGGCGCCGCCCGCGCGATCAGCTCGTCGTCCCGCGCCCTGCTCGCCACCCTCGACCAGCAGAGCCGCGACGTCGTCGCCGTGCTCGGCTCGACCAACGACCGCATCCGCGACGAGGTCACGGAGGTGCTCGGCCGGCTCGACGAGGCCAACGTCGGCCTCGCCACGATCCTCGACCGCGCCAGCGCCAACCTTGGCCGGATCGAGCAGGCCCTGGCCCGCCAGACCGGCGACTTCCGCACCGTGCTCGACCGCATCGTCGAGGACACCGCGGGCGCCTCGAGCCTGATCTCGCACAACATCGACGGCCTGAAGTCGGTGTCCGAGGAGGCGGTGACGGGTCTTTCCGACATCGCCGGCCGCTTCGAGACCCAGGCCCGCGTGCTGATGTCCGCCGGCCGCGCGCTCGCCGAATCGAGCCGCACGGTCGAGGGTTCGGTCGCCGAGAAGCAGGCGGCGCTGGAAAGCGCGGCCAAGCGGCTCGCCGAGACCGCCACCAGTGTCGGCCAGTCGATGGAGGGCTTCAGCACCCTGATCAGCGACACGCTGACCACCGCCGACCGGCGCGCCCGCGACGTCGGCCATCTCCTCGCCCGTTCGGCGGAGACGGCCGCGGCCAATGTCACCGAGCAGCTGCAGTCGCTCGGCGTCACCGCCGAACTCGAAGGCGAGAAGACGCAGGAGGCCGTCAAGGCGATCCGCGCCAATCTCGTCGCCGAGATCGGCGAGGCGATCGGCGAGGCGGTGGAGCGCTTCGAGAAGGCCGCGAGCGACCTGCGCACCTCCTCGCGCGACGTTCAGGCCGAGCTCGAGGAGATCCGCACGGAAATCCGCGGCGGTCTCGACGCCCTGCCCCGCGAGGCGGAAGAATCGACCGCGGCCATGCGCCATGTGGTGACCGAGCAGATCCGGGCGCTCAACGAGCTGTCCGAGATCGTGCAGCGTCAGGCGGTCGCCGAACCGCGCGTCGCCGTCCAGAGCGCCTCGGCGCACGCTGCGCCGGTGGCCACGGCACCGGCCCGCC
>NZ_MCRJ01000039.1 GCF_001720135.1 Methylobrevis pamukkalensis | reverse complement strand
GGGGACGATGAAGGCGGCGATCTTGCTTCTCTCAAGACGTCTCGCCGAAACGCGCATCTGCCTGGTCGCTCGCCCTCGCCTCCTGCGTCCCCTCCCCCCTGGAGGGGGAGGGACAGGGAGAGGGGAGGCCGCAGATGACGGACAGCGCCGGATTCCCCCCCATGCACGCCGTCGAGCTCAGGTCCGTCTCGCGCCACTTCGGTCCGGTGAAAGCCGTGGACGCCGTCGATCTTGCCGTCGCGCCGGGGGAGTTCTTCGCGATGCTGGGGCCGTCCGGCTCGGGCAAGACCACCTGCCTGCGGCTGATCGCCGGCTTCGAGCAGCCGACCGCGGGCGACGTGTTCCTGTTCGGGGCCTCGCTCCGGGATGTTCCGCCCTACCGGCGCGACGTCAACACCGTGTTCCAGGACTATGCGCTGTTCCCGCACATGAGCGTCCTCGACAACGTCGCCTACGGGCTGATGGTCAAGGGCATCGGCCGCGCCGAGCGCCACCGCGCCGCCGGGGAGGCGCTCGAACTCGTCGCCCTGCCGGGCTATGGCGCGCGCCGGCCGGCGCAGCTGTCCGGCGGCCAGCGCCAGCGGGTGGCGCTTGCACGGGCGCTGGTCAACCGGCCGAAGGTGCTGCTGCTCGACGAGCCGCTCGGCGCGCTGGACCTGAAGCTCCGCGAACAGATGCAGGAGGAGCTGAAGCTGCTGCAGAAGGCGCTCGGCATCACCTTCGTCTTCGTCACCCACGACCAGGGCGAGGCGCTGTCGATGGCCGACCGGGTCGCCGTCTTCAACGACGGCCGGATTGCCCAGGTGGGAACGCCCGCCGAGGTCTATGCGCGGCCGCGCACGCGGTTCGTGGCCGATTTCGTCGGCTCGTCCAACGTGCTGCCGCCGGCGTTCTGCCGCCTCTTCGGCCGCAACGGCTGGGCGAGCCTGCGCCCTGAGGCGCTGACCTTCGCCGCCCCGGCTACCGGACCGTCCCATGCGGTCGCCGGCACGCTGGTCACGGAAAACTATCTCGGCGCCATGCGGCGGCTGGCGGTCGAGGCGCAAGGCCAGCGCCTGCATGCACTGGTGCCGGCCTCCGCCCCGGTGCCGGCGGCCGGTGCCGCCGTGACGCTGCATTTTTCCGCCGCCGACCTGCATCCGCTGGACGACGACCGCGTGTCGCCTGCAGGCGAGGGCGCGCGATGACCGCCGCGGCAGCCCTCGGGCCCGCGCCCGCCGGTCTGTCCGGCCGGTTCTCGGATGCCTTCTGGCGCCGGCCGGGCCTGCTGCTCGCCGCCCTCCTGATCCCGCCGCTGATCTGGCTCGGCATCATCTATGTCGGCTCGCTGCTGACGCTGCTGGCGCAGAGCTTCTTCTCGGTCGACGAGTTTTCGGGCCTCGTCGTCCACGAGCTGACCTTCAAGTCCTATCTGGAACTGCTCCGGCCCTCCAATTTCGACATCATCCTCCGCACCGTGACGATGGCAACGGCCGTGACGCTCGCCTCCGCCGTGGTCGCCTTCCCGGTCGCCTGGTATGCGGCGCGCCATGCGCGGGGGCGGTGGAAGGCGCTGTTCTATCTCGGCGTGATGCTGCCGCTCTGGTCGAGCTATCTGGTCAAGATCTACGCCTGGAAGCTGATTCTCGCGAAGGAAGGCATCCTCACCTGGCTGCTCGACGTGGCGCATCTGGGCTTCCTGCTCGAGGCGGTGCTGGCGCTGCCGGTGGTCGGCGGCACGTCGCTGTCGGTCAGCTACCTCGGTACCTTCCTCGTCTTCCTCTATGTCTGGCTGCCGTTCATGATCCTGCCGATGCAGGCGGCGCTGGAGCGGGTGCCCGGCAATCTCGTCGAGGCCTCCGGCGATCTTGGCGCCGATCCGCGCGCCACCTTCCGCCACGTGATCCTGCCGCTTGCCTTTCCGGGCGCCGTGGCCGGCTCGATCTTCACCTTCTCGCTGACGCTCGGCGACTACATCATCCCGCAGATCGTCGGCTCGTCGCGCCTGTTCATCGGCCAGGCCGTCTATGCCCAGCAGGGCACGGCCGGCAACCTGCCGCTCGCCGCCGCCTTCTCGGTGGTGCCGGTGGTGATCATGATGGTCTATCTCTCGCTCGCCCGGCGCACGGGGGCCTTCGATGCGCTCTGACGCCCCCCGCGCGCCGCGATTGCTGAAGATCGCCGCCTTCGCCGGCCTTGCCTTCCTGCACCTGCCGCTGCTGCTGATCTTCGTCTACGCCTTCACCACCGAGGAGCGCAGCTACCAGTGGCCGCCGCCGGGGCTGACGCTGAAGTGGCTCGCCGTCACCTGGAACCGGCCGGACGTGTGGGCCGCGCTCGGCCTGTCGATCAAGGTCGCGGCGATGGCGACGGCGATCGCCCTCGTGCTCGGCACGCTGACGGCGGCGGCGGTGTCGCGCACGCGCTTCTTCGGCCGCGAGACGATCTCGCTGCTGGTGATCCTGCCGATCGCGCTGCCGGGCATCGTCACCGGCATCGCCCTGCGCTCGGCCTACGGCGCCGCGGACATTCCGTTTTCGACCTTCACCATCGTCGTCGGTCACGCCACCTTCTGCATCGTCACGGTCTACAACAACGTGGTCGCCCGCTTCCGGCGCACCTCCGGATCGCTGATCGAGGCGTCGATGGATCTCGGCGCCGACGGCTTCCAGACCTTCCGCCACGTGGTGCTGCCGCAGATCGGCACGGCGTTGCTCGCCGGCGGCCTGCTCGCCTTCGCGCTGTCCTTCGACGAGGTGATCGTCACCACCTTCACCGCCGGCCAGCAGCAGACCCTGCCGATCTGGATGCTGGAGGAACTGATCCGGCCGCGCCAGCGCCCGGTCACCAACGTGGTGGCGATGGTGGTCGTGCTGGTGACGCTGCTGCCGATTCTGGCCGCCTATTATCTCACCCGCGAGGGCGTCGAGACCGCCGGCGCGGGGAAATGACAGAAAGGGGAACTCCCATGGACACGGACATGCTGATCGGCGCGGCGATGGTGGCCGGCGAGGAGCAGGAGGAGAAGATCCTCAACCCGCGCACCGCCGACCTGATCCTCGATCTGCCCGAGGCCTCGCCGGCGCAGATCGACGCGGCGGTGGCGGCCGCCGGCAAGGCGTTCGTCGCCTGGTCGCGGACGACGCCGGCCGAGCGTTCGGGCTACCTGCTGAAGATCGCGACGCGATCGAGGCCGATGCCGATGCCTTCGCCGCGCTGGAGGCGCTCAACTGCGGCAAGCCGATCAACGCGGTGCGCAATGACGAACTGCCGGCGATCGTCGACTGCTACCGCTTCTTTGCCGGCGCGATCCGCAACATGCAGGGCACGGTGGCCGGCGAGTATCTGCCCGGCTTCACCTCGATGATCCGCCGCGATCCGGTCGGCGTCGTCGGCTCGATCGCGCCGTGGAACTATCCGCTGATGATGATGGCGTGGAAGCTGGCCCCGGCGCTGGCCGGCGGCAACACCATCGTGTTCAAGCCATCCGAGCAGACGCCGCTGACAGCGCTGAAGATGGCCAAGCTCCTTGCCGACATCCTGCCCGAGGGCGTGGTCAACGTCGTGCTCGGGCGCGGCGAGAGCGTCGGCAACGCGCTGATCAACCATCCGGGCATCGGCATGGTGTCGATCACCGGCGACATCGCCACCGGCAAGAAGGTGCTGCTGGCCGCGGCAAAGACCGTCAAGCGCACCCATCTGGAACTCGGCGGCAAGGCGCCGGTGATCGTCTACGACGACGCCGATCTGGAGGCCGTGGTCGCCGGCATCCGCACCTTCGGCTTCTACAATGCCGGCCAGGACTGCACCGCCGCCTGCCGCATCTATGCGGCGAAGGGCATCTACGAGAAGCTGGTCGCCGACCTCTCGTCGGCGGTCTCGACCATCGCCTTTGCCCGCGACGACGACACGGAGAACGAGATCGGGCCGCTGATCTCGGCGCGCCAGCGCGACCGGGTGGCGAGCTTCGTGCAGCGGGCGGTGGAGACCGGCCATGTGGAGGTGACCACCGGCGGCCGGATGCACGACACCTCCGGCTTCTACTACGTGCCGACCGTGGTGGCGGGCGCGCGTCAGGACGACGAGATCGTGCGGCGCGAGGTGTTCGGGCCGGTGGTGTCGGTGACGCCCTTCGGCAGCGACGACGATCCGGTCGCCTGGGCCAACGACAGCGACTACGGCCTTGCCTCCTCGGTGTGGACGCGGGACGTCGGCCGGGCGATGACCGCCGCGGCCTCGCTGCGCTACGGCTGCACCTGGATCAACACCCACTTCATGCTCTGCAACGAGATGCCCCACGGCGGCGTCAAGCAGTCGGGCTACGGCAAGGACATGTCGCAATATGCGATCGAGGACTACACCGTCGTCCGCCACGTGATGATCGCCCACGGCTGAGGCGGAGACGGTTCCGCAGACGAGATGCGCCCGCCGGAGGAAGCTCCGGCGGGCGTTGTCGTTTCAGCCAGGCATCGCCTGCCCGGGTCACCCGGAGCCGGCCTGCCGCGGCGGGCCGTCGGTCCCGCTCATGAAGGCGGCCTGCCGGCAGAGGGCGCCGAGGAAGCCGAGGTGGACCCGCGACCAGCCGGCGGGGTCGATCCGGTTTTCCGCCCGGGCCTCCACCATCCGCGCCATGGTGTTGGTCCAGTCGTTGAACGGCTGGCCCGTCGCCAGGCCGCGTGATGCCAGCCATGGCCGACCATCGACGAGTCGAGCACCGCCAGCCGCGCCGGCACCTCGACCAGCAGCATGCCCGCCGCCCAGCCGAGCCAGGCCGCAGGGCCTCGCGAAGCGACAGCCCCGCCGCCGGCATCGACCGCCACGGGATGCGCTCATGGGTGCGCTCCACATAGGCGGCCAGCGTGTCCGCGCCCGCCGCATAGCCGTAGGGATGCTTGGTCAGCACCTGCATCAGGCTGGCGGCGTTGAGCAGCACCGTCCACGGCAGGCCGACGGCGGCCAGCCACGCCGGCAGGGGCAGCAGCAGCGCGCTGCCCGCGACCCCGGCGAGCGCCGCCAGACCGAGCAGGCGCCGGCCGGGCGTACCCGTCGCAAGGTTGGAGGCCAGACGCTGGCCGATCTTGCGGGCGTGCCAGCGCGGATCGACCAGCGTCAGGGCGAGCTTGCCCCAGAAGGCCCGCCTTGTGGCAAACCGTCCGCGCCAGAAACCGTCGGCCGCGAGATCGGCGCCGTCCGGATCCTCCAGGGTGCCGAGCCAGCGTTCGTCGTGGTGCCGGCGGTGGTCGCGGCCGTAGTCGATGCCGTTGCGGGTCAGCGACAGGGCGCTCGCCAGGTCCATGATCCGGTCGGAGATCCGCTGCGCCCCCTGCGCCGGGGTGCCCCGTGCCTTCAGCGCCTTCACGATCACGCCGTGGGTCGCCTCGTGGACATGGCCGACGCTGGCCCGGCGCAGGCGCCCGGTGACCCCGAGCGCGCCGTAGGCGGCCAGCGGCAGGGCGAGCAGCCCGGCCCCGCCGCTGGCGGCGACCATCGCACCGCCGGCGGCGAGGAGACCGAAGCCGGCGGCAAGGCCGAGGTCGCGCAGGGCCGCCCGGACCGGATCGAAGCCGGGGATCGGCCGGGCCAGATGGGGGAGCGCGGTCTGGGCGTCCATCACCGGCCGCAGCAGCGCCGGCAGCCGGTCGCGGTCGGCATAGACGAGGTTGAGTTCGGCGTTGCCTTCCCGCTCCGGGTCGAGCGGACCAGCCGGCGCCTTGCCCGCAACGGGCCCGGACGGGGACGGCGGGCAGGGGGAGCAGGGAGGCAGGATCGGGCCGGTCTGCCCGGCGGGGCACCCTGTCTCCTTCGCCCGGCAGGGGGCGGCGAGCGGGCAGGTGGTGCAGTCTTGTCTGGCCATGTCGGTCGCTTCCAGCTGAAGGCAGGGGCGCCGGATTGGCGTCTGCCTGATGCCGAGAAGGCCGCGGAAGGAACTTGAACTCTTGAGTAATCTGTTGAAATTCAAAGGTTTAATCTGAGTTCACTTTGAATGGGGCTTGTCAAATTCCTTGAAGGTTGCAGAATGAAATTATGCACGCATTGTTTGAGGTTGCCGGCGCCATGGCTCCGCAGACCAGCTACGTTCCCGAGTTCGAAACAAAGATCGACTTCCTCCTCGGACTGCACGCGGTCAGGCCTGACCGCGACGCGCTGCTGAAGATCGACCCGCGCTTTGCCGACATTGTCGACGTGGCCGTCAATGCAACGACGCTGCGCGACTGTCTCCTGGCGATGACGGGCGTCTCGGTGAGCAAAGGGAGCCTGTCCGGATGGCGCCGGGGTGAGCAGCCGAACAAGGTCGGATACGCGGCGAACCGCGCGATCGCCCGCCTCTACGGATTTGCTCCGCCGCTGTCGCCCGGCCAGACGAAGATTGCCGATGCGGACTGGCGCCGCTGGTGGGCCGAGGTGTGGCCGACATGGGGCCTGGATGGGGAATATGTGAAGGACTGCGAGAACGGCCGAAGCGGACAGACATTCATCGCGGCCTACCGGCAGGCACTCTCCGACGGACGCCTGCGGTTCGACGGCACCCTCGTCCTGCCAACCCGACCTGCGCGCAACATGCCCCTGGCCTCCTCCGAGGCGGCGTCTTCTGCCCCGCAGGCGCCCTCTGCCCCGACACCCTCCGACCCGGCGCTTCCACCTGTCGCGGGAGCGCCCGATGCGCCTCGCGCTCCCCGCTTCGGCTGGCGGCGCGGTACACCATTCCTGCTGCTGGTCACCGCCGTGTCCGCCTGGCTGGTGCTGGCCGTGATGCCATCGCCGGACCGGGCCGCGCGCCTGCCCGATCCCCCTCCGCCCGCGGCCGGGACGATCGCCGGCGACTGCCTGCCGATCGCCGGCGATGTCACGGTGACGGCGCAGCCTGCGGCCGCCGAGGCCGCCACACCCGCCGCCGTCACCGTGGCCTGCGATGCGTCCGGTCGTTTCACGGCCACCCCGCCGGGCATTGCCGGGGCGGCCGACCTGTCGCAGACGCTGCGCGGCCGCAAGGTGGCCTTCGTCGCCGCCACGGATGGCGCCGGCAATCCGCTGCCCGCGCGGTACCGCCCCCTGCTGTCCCCGGCCGGCAGCGCCTTCGTCGCCCGCTGGTACCGGCTCCGTCCGACCTGCCCGGCGGGGATGGCGTCTTTCCGGGCCGAATGGCGGCTGGGGCAGGCCGGACTGGATTGCGCCCGTGCCGTAGACGATGCGCAGCCCCTGCTGGTCTCCTTTGCCGGCCCCGGGCCGGACCGCCTGACGGTGACCTTTCAGGACGCTGCGGGAACCGCCGGGAAGCCGATCTTGGTCCACCTGATGCCGGCGTGGCCGGAGGAGGTCGATCTGGCGACGGTCCTTGCGCAGGAGGCCACCCTTCCGGCCGAGGACGCCGACGCCCCGGAGTTGCCGCTGCGCCCGGACCTCACCTCCGCCGACGTGGTGACCGATCCCGACGGGGGCCGGCGCTTCCTGCGCGATCCCTGGCGCCACGGCAGCCTCGGGACGTGGACGACGCGCGCGCCGCGCGATCCGGTCGGCGCGCTGCTGGCCCGGGTGCGCAGCGTGGACGGCGACGGATGGCGGATCGCCACGGCGGCCGAGATCGAGAGCCTTGCGGCGCGGCTCGGCCCGGACCGGTTCACTGCCGCGTTCCTCGCGGTCGTCGATCCGCTGGGCGCGCGCACCCTCGCCGGTCTTGCCGCCGATCCGACGTGTGACGGCGGCTACCGTCTCGCGCAATGGTACGCATATCTTCATGATACAAACCATGACGGGTATGATCGCTGGCGATCGCCGTCAGGATGCTGGCGGCAGGACGGGAAGGATGCGGGGCTGTGGCTCGTCGAGGACATCGGTCGATCCTGAAGGCGCCCGCCGCCGTGTGCCGGCGGGACAACCGCCGTGCGCCTCGGGCCGTACTTGGCCCGATCGCGCTGGCGCTCCTGGCGCTGGCGGCAAGCCCGGGGCCGGCGGCGGCGGAGACCTGCCGCGCCTTCTTCATGGCCGAATACTGTTTCCCGGTCCGCTCGGTCATGGACCTGATGCCCGTCGACGATCTCGAGCGGCGCTTTGCGGAGGAGACGGCCCGTCTGGTGGAACGGCTCGACGTGCGGGAAGTGGCCCTGCCGCCGGAGGCCGATCTTGCCCTGCAGGAGCGCTGGCTGGTCGCCGTGGGCGATGCGGTCGACTACGCCTGGAAACACACCCTGCGCCTCACGCCCCAGCGGATTGCGCGCGAACGCAGCGCCCTGCCGTCCGAGGGGCAGGGATTCATGAACATGCTCGCCCGGATGGTGTCGGCGGGCGCGCTGCTGCGGCTGGAGTTCGATGCCGCGCGCGAAGGGCGCTACACGCTGCGCCGCGTCCGCGTGCACCGCGGCCGGCTCGTCGCCGGCATCCAGGCGATGTCGGCCGGTCTGCCGGCGGAATTCGCGCAGGCCGGGCAGGCGGCGGCAATGATGCTGGCGATGCTGCCGGATGACGGCGGCTATATCGACGCCGCCGACCTGGCGCTTCATCCGATGCTTGCGCCGCTGATGCCGCCGGGCAGCGGCAAGGCGGAAGAGATCGGCCGCATCCTGCTCGGCACCCTTGGCATCGAGGCGACGGCCGTGTTCTTCACCGCCTTCGACCAGCGGCTGCTGGAGCGCAACGACCGGATGTCGCACCGGGTGGTGGTCTACGATCCCGAGGGACCGGACCTTCCGTCGCCGCAGGTCACCTTCGACGGGCGGCTGCTGCTGCCAAGGCCCTATCTGGACCTGTTCAGCGACGACGAACTCGGCCTGCTGCTGCGGCACGAGGCGATGCACCTTGCCAAGCCCAACGTGCTGCTGACCCTGCAGATCGCCTACGAAATGGTGCGGTTCCGCTTCCCCGACCTCAACCCCGACATGGCGGCGACCTTCGCCTCCAACCTGTTCGGATACGACAACGCCTATCATCCGCGCGGCAGTTGCCCGATCAAGGTGCCTCCCGACGACGAGATGCTGATCGACTATGCCGTCCTGCAGCAGATGAAGTCCGATCCGGCGGCGATGGACCGCTACCAGGCGCTGCTGGAGCGGCTGCACCGGGAGTTCAATCCCGGCACCAACTCCGAGATGGATTTCCGCGTGCGCTATGCGCGGATCATTCGCGACGAGATCGATGCCGGCGACAGCCGCCGCTTCTCGCTCGAACAGGAGAATGCGGACCAGAGCGCCGCGATTCAGACCTACATGATGAAGGCGATCCAGAACTATGCAGCGAACGGCACGATGCCGACCATGGATGCCCTCCTCGACGAGGTCGAGCTCTATCCGAGCCTGCGGTTCGATGCCATGCGCATGCGCCTGATCATCGGCTACTACCGGATCTACGGCGGCGCGAAGAAGGCCGTGCGCAACGTTCCCGGTGCGTCCCGGCCGGCCGGCACCGACGACTGCGAGGCGCTCGGCCGCATGCTGCGCATGGAGGAACCCTGAGCCCATGATCGCCCCGCGAGTCGTCGTCGGTGCGGCCCTTGTCGCGGTCCTGCTGCTGTCGCCGGCTGGCGGACGTGCGGAGGCTGCCGGCGCCGGAGCGCCGATGCCATCCGGAGCCCGAGACGGGATCGGAGACGGGGCCAAAGACGGGGCGGGGGCGGTTGTGCGGGGGCTGGTGATCCCGGACAATCCGCTGGTGGCCCGTCCCGGGCTCGGCAACAAGCTCCGGCGCGGCCTGATCGACCTTCTGCTCTGGCTTCCGGCCGACGATGCCGCCCGCCACATCGGCCCGATCGCCGACGCGGCCGACCGGCTCAGCGCCGACGTGCTGCTGCTGCCGCTGGAGCGCGTCGATGACGACGACGCGGCGGCGGCCTTCGAGGCGGCCGGATGTCTCCACGTGTGGGCCGAACGGCCTGCCCCGTCGCCGGCAAGCGAGCTCTTCCTCAGCGTCTATGCCGATTCCGACCGGGTTTGCCGGCGGATCCCGATCCGCCCGGAGGAGGTGGTGGCCCTGCTGCGCCTGCTCGGCCGGGCCGAGGCCGGCCGTTGCCTGCAGGACCCCGGCTTTCGGCGAACGATCGCCGCGCGTCTGCCCGGCCTTTCGGTGTATGATGCCCTGCGCCGGACGGTGGTCGGCGCCTGTCCCGCGCCCTGAAGCCACCGGGTCCAGGTGGCTCCCCGGGCCGGCCCGCGCCCGCTCGCGCCCCCCGGTCCGCGGCAATCCTTTCCAGATCCTGAACAGCCGGCTCCGTCGTTAACCTTTTGTTAACCATGATGGCCGACGATCGAGAATCAGACTCCGCGTCGATTCAAGGCATCGGGAACAAGGTGCCGCGCCAGAACGCGAACGAACCCGGGAGAATACAATGGCTTTCGTCGATCCGGGCCACGGCTCCGGTGAGATGCGTGGCAAGGCGGGCAGCAGCGGGCGGCACGACGCGGCCACGCCGCTCGAGCGCCGTGTGCGTGTGCTCCTGCTCGATGACGACGTTGTCGATGCGCGGACCGTCCAGTATTACCTCGCAAGGTGCCGGGCTTCCATTTCGACGTGGTGCATGTGCAGACGGTCGAGGAGGCGCTGCGCGCCGTGCGCCAGGACAGTTTCGACCTGTTCCTCGCCGACTACTGGCTCGGCGCCGAAAGCTCCGTGTCCTTCGTCCGCGAAGTGGGCGCGCGCGAGGATGCGCCGCCGATCATCGTCTTCTCGCAGCTCGATCACAGCGACATCCAGGAGATCGGCTTCCGCGCCGGCGCGTCCGCCTTCATCAGCAAGGACCTGCTCGCGCCGGAACTGCTGGGCTCCACCCTGCGCAGCGTTCTCCACGACAGCCAGCGTCGCCAGGATCTGCGCTTCCGCCTGCTTGCCAGCGGTGACCGCGAGGTGGCCACCGCGCGCGGCGTGCTCGACTGGCTGACGACGCTGTCGGGACGGATCGACCGGATCCACACCGCCGCCGTCCTGTCGCGCGGCATGGTCGACGATGCCGGCGAGGCCGCGATGTTCGTCGACGACATCGTGCAGGCGGCCAGCGAGATCCGGCAGGATCTCTACGGCCGCGTCGCGCGGCTGCGCCAGAGCGCCCTGCTCGGCGAGCGGTCGCTGGCCCGGGTCGATGTCGCGGCGCTGGTGGCCGACACGGTGCGGGTGGTGCGTGCCGAAGCCGAGAAGCATGGGGTGCGGCTCGACTATGTGCACCCGAGCATTCCGGTGATGGTCGACTGCGACCCGGACGGCTTCAAGTGCGCGCTGCGACTGCTCCTGGTCGGGGCGATCCGCCACGGCGGCGGCCGGTCGGCGCTGAAGCTCCGCATCCGGATCGAGAACGGCGACCTCAAGGTCTGCCTGACGGAGCCGGGCGAGGTGCTGCGTCTCGACGACGACAAGGCCGCGGCCGACGGCGAACTGAGCCTGACCTCCTTCGTGCTCGATGATCACGTCTCGGCGCTGATGCTGGTCGAGGCGATGCTGGATCGCCAGGGCGGCCGGCTGGCCGTCGCACGCGGCGACGACGGCGCCTCGAACATCACGCTCTCGCTGCCGATCCGCCAGACAGCCTGAGCGGTTCCCCTTGCGGGCGATCACCCGGATCGCGACCGGCTGACCGTGGCCGGCCGAGGTCGCGGCTGTCGCGGCGGGAACTGTGCCGGAGCGTGCCGCTCGTCCAACGGCCTTCACGGCCTTGCCGGACACAAGAACCGTTCGCCGGCCTGCCGTGCGGACGCCGTCTGATCGGCCTTCCCCCCGACACCGAATGCCTTCGGACGCACTCTCGTTGCGTAGATGCATGCATGAAGCATGCAGACAGAAGGACTGGCGTGTGCAGCATCGGTGGCGCCGCCCCCCCCAGCCCCGCTGACGGCGCTCTGCCGACGCCGCATTTGCAGAGGAAAGGTGTCCGGAATTCGGCTGGTGGACTGGCGAGCCACGGACCCGCGCCGCCGCGTCTGTGGCCGGACGCGATCGCTCCTGCCGGCCTCCCTGCGACACGAGCGTCACGCCGCGCTGCCGTCAGCCGGCGGCACCGGATCGAGGCCGAACTCGCGCCGGGCCTTGCGGGTGAGGCCGGCGGCGACCAGTCTGTGCGAGTGGGCGAGGTAGGCGCGAAGGTCGTCGTCGGCCAGGCCGGGTTTCTCGAAATGCTGGATCCATTTCATGCCGCGCGAGGCGAGATAGGGCGCCGGCCGCAGGCCGGGCTGCGTCTTCAGCAGTTCATAGGAGAGGTCCGAGGTCTTGAAGGTGATGCGCGGCTCCGTCCCGTCCGCAAAGCCGCCGATGGCGAACACCTTGCTGCCGACCTTCCAGACATGCGCGCCGCCCCACTGCACCACATGGCTGGTGGCGGGCAGGCCTGCGCAGAAGGCATTGTAGCCGTCGAGGGTCATCGGTGTCGCTCCCGCCGCAAAAGACGCTATAAGCGGCGGCATCTTCTCAAGGTCCAGAACGATCCGGAACCCCTGCCTGCCATGATCCGTCACATCGTGTTCTTCTCGGCAAGAGACGCCGGCGACGTCGAGCGCATCCGCCGCGGCCTGTCGATCCTCACCGCCATTCCCCACGCCGACCGCCTCGAGATCGCGGTCAACAGCCGGGCCGACAGCCTGTCGGGCGACGTCGACCTCGTGGTCTATGGCGAGTTCGCGGATGCGGCCGCGCTCGAGGCCTACAAGGCGCATCCGCTCTACCAGCGCTCGATCGACCGGGTCCGCCCGCTGCGCGAGATGCGCATCGCCGCCGACTTCGACGCCGCGGATGCGGCCACCGTTCCGCTGGAGCCGACCGAGTAGAGCTCGCGGAGGGGGCGGGTCAGCTCGGCTTGCGCATGCCCTCGCAGGGATCGCCAACCGGGCTGTCGGCGAGGGTCGGCACCTCGATGTCGTGGAGCGGCTTGCCGAGGGCGTCGCGCTGGATGTCGCTCCGGTTGGCGACATAGGCGAGCGAGACCACATCCAGCTCCGGCGCGAGACGCTCCAGCACCGGAGGAAGCCCCCAGTCGCGGCGGGCATGGGCGGCGCCGGCGATCACCACGACCGGCCGGGCGGTCGGATCCTCGCCGAGGGCGGCCCGCGCCGCGTCGGCCATCGCCCCGTCGCGCAGGCGCTGCACATCGACCATCGCCCCGATCGCCTCCTCCGGAATCATCCCGCAGTGGGACGCTAGCAGCACGCCGGACAGATCCGCCAGATAGGCGGCGGGCAGATCGTCGTCGAGGCCGTAGCGGGCGCGCTCCGCGGCCGGAAGGCCGGCGGTGCCCTCGCGGCCAACGCGGCGGCGCGCCTCGCGGGGCAGGTCGCCGCCAAGGATCGGTCCGCCGGCGGCAAGGGCCGCGGCGATCACCGGCGCGTAGAGCGGCCAGTCATTCCAGTTGTCGGTCCAGGAGACGGCCTCGGCGAAGTCCTGCGCGGGCCTCGAGGCGGCGCGGAAGGCGTCGATCGCCGGCTGCTGGGCGCGGGTGAGCATCTCGAACACCACCGGCGGACGGCGACCCTCCCGGGCCAGCATCGCGATCACCGCAGCCTGGCGGTGGTGATGGTCGGCGCTGTCGTGGATCTCGCCGAGGATGACCACGTCGGCCTCAAGGAGACGCCGGTCAAGGGCGTCCGCATCGAGCGGACGGCCGGTCGCGGTGTCGATTGCGGCGTCGGACGCGGCGGCCGCAGCCGGGCCGGCGAAGGCGATCGCCAGCAGTGCGGCGAGGAGAGGCCGGGCGAGGTGTCTGGCAGGTGTCGTCATGGAGGCAGCATGTAGCGCTGGCTGCGGGAACGTAAAGACGGACCGCCGCCATTCCGACGCGAAGGCGGACCGAAACGAGAAAGACCCGCCGCATCACTGCGACGGGTCTTTCCAACTCTGTCAGGCCGGGATCAGCGACCCCGGCGAGGATCGATCAGCGGGCGGCGCGCGGCGCGCTGTTGCCGCCGCGGCGCATCGGGCGCTCGGCGCCGTCACGGGTCGCTCGCGGCCGGCCACGGCTGCGGCGAGGGCGGCGGGGCCACCCGGAGCCGGCTGATGCGACGGACGCGACTGACCATGACCCGACGGCTTGCCGTGGGACGAGGGCTTGCCGGAGCGGTTCTGCTGCGGACGGCCGCCGCGCGGGGCGCGCACGTCGGAATGCTCGTGACGGGCACGATCTTCCGGCGAGGCCTCGACGTTGCCGACGACGGTCAGCGGACGCTTGGTCAGGCGCTCGATCGCCTTGAGGGCGGACCGCTCGGACCCGTCGCAGAAGGAGATGGCGATGCCCTCGGCGCCGGCACGGGCGGTGCGGCCGATGCGGTGCACGTAGCTTTCCGGCTCGACCGGCAGGTCGTAGTTGATGACGTGGCTGACTTCCGGCACGTCGATGCCGCGGGCGGCCAGGTCGGTGGCGACCAGCACGCGCACTTCACCGTCGCGGAAGCCCTGCAGCGCCCGCTGGCGGGCACCCTGGCTCTTGTTGCCATGGATCGCGGAGGCAACGACGCCGCCCTTTTCCAGCTGCTCGGCCACCCGGTTGGCGCCGTGCTTGGTGCGGGTGAAGACGATGACGCGGCTGTAGGCGGCATCGGCCAGAAGATCGGCAAGCAGGCTGCGCTTGGCGGCCGTCGGCACGAAGTAGAGGCGCTGGTCGATGCGCTCGACGGTGACCACCTGGGGGGTGACGGCGACGCGGTCCGGATCGCGCAGCACTTCCATCGCGAGGTGCTCGATTTCCTTCGGCATGGTGGCCGAGAACAGCAGCGACTGGCGGCCTTCCTTCGGCGCCAGCTTGACGATGCGGCGCACGTCGCGGATGAAGCCCATGTCGAACATGCGGTCGGCTTCGTCGAGGATCAGGAACTCGATGCTGTCGAGGCGCACGAGGCGCTGCTCGACGAGATCGAGCAGCCGGCCCGGGGTGGCGACGACGATGTCCATGCCCTGCGACATGGCCTTGACCTGCGGACCCTGGCCGACGCCGCCGAAGATGGTCGTGTGGCGGGTGCGGGTGTGCTGGCTGTACTTGCCGATGCTCTCGGCGATCTGCACCACGAGTTCACGGGTCGGGGCGAGGATCAGGGCGCGCATGGAGCGGGCCGTCGGGCGCTTCGGGTTGGCGGCGAGAAGATCGAGCAGGGGCAGCGCGAAGGCCGCGGTCTTGCCGGTGCCGGTCTGGGCGAGGCCCAGAAGGTCGCGGCCGGTGAGGACCTTCGGGATCGCCTGCGTCTGAATCGGGGTGGGCGTCACGTAACCGGAGTCGGCGAGGGCGCGACAGAGCGGCTCGGAAAGCCCGAGAGCGGAGAAAGTGTTGGTGATGTCGTTCAAGGTCGTCCTGTTCAGCAAGCCTTGTCCGCGCACCGCAGGTTGCGGCGCCGGGGGCTGGCGCGTTCGTCCACTGACCACGCGCAACTGGACAGACGGAGAATTTCGGAATTTTGAGCCGCGGTGATGAAGGCCGATGGTCGGCACTCTGAAGCGCGCACCGCGATGCAAGGCAACATGTGCGCGCTTCAGGGGGAAAAGTCAACCCTTCGCAAATGCAGCATGAACGGGCGCGGTGCAGCGATGCGCCGTGGCGATTTGCCATCCCGGCGCTGTCGCGCTACCTGATCGGGATCATGCCGAAGGCTTGATGCGTTGAAGAGAGCGAGCAGACACTGACGAACCCGGTCTCATGACACTCGACACCAGCGACACG
The DNA here is from genome assembly GCF_001720135.1 of Methylobrevis pamukkalensis. GTDB lineage: Bacteria > Pseudomonadota > Alphaproteobacteria > Rhizobiales > Pleomorphomonadaceae > Methylobrevis > Methylobrevis pamukkalensis. The sequence continues at coordinate 16,490 of NZ_MCRJ01000039.1, read as the reverse complement.
ACGCCCCCCGATCGCCGCGAACCCCAGGGAGCCGAGAGGCCTCGCATGAGCTATCCTCGTCTTCCGGCCCGGCCGGCGCTGTTTCTAGATTTCGACGGCACGCTGGTCGATCTGGCGCCCACCCCGGACGCGGTCGTCGTTCCCTCCGGGCTTGCCCACCTGCTGCAGCGCCTCGCCGATCGGCTCGACGGCGCGCTGGCAGTCGTCTCGGGCCGGCCCGTCGCGGAGATCGATGCCTTCCTCGCGCCGACCGAGCTTCGTGCCGGCGGGCTGCACGGGCTCGAATGGCGCGAACGCCCGGGCGTGGCCGTGATGCAGGCCCCGGCGCCAATCTCGCTCGACGTGTTCCGCGCCCGCCTTGCCACCTCCGACCTGCTGCGCGACGGCCTGCTGGTCGAGGACAAGAAGGTTGCCATCGCCGTTCACTACCGCGCCCGCCCCGACCTCGGGTCGCTGGTGCGCGAGACGATCACCGGCTGGCTCGAGGGCGTCGACGATCTCGCCGTGCTCGACGGCAAGATGGTGGTCGAGGTCAAGCCCCGCGCCGTCTCCAAGGGCACGGTCGTGCAGCGCTTCCTGGCGATGCCCGCCTTCGAGGGGCGGGTTCCGGTGTTCGTCGGCGACGACGTCACCGACGAGGACGGCATGCGCGCCGCCGCGCGGGCCGGCGGCTTCGGCGTCAAGGTCGGCGAGGGGCCGAGCGGGGCGAGCTACCGCCTTGCCGATGTGCCGGCCGTCCGCACCTGGCTCGCCTCGCTCGAGTGATCCTCCGCCTTTCGTTCATGGGTGCGCGGATCGACCGGCGCCCCGTCCCAAGCCCTCACCGATCTTCAGGATGCGCCCATGAGCTCTCTGGAACTTGCCCTCATCGGAAACTGCGCCATTGCCGGCCTCGTCGACAGGAAGGGCCGGATCGTCTGGACCTGCTGGCCCCGGCTCGACGGCGATCCCATCTTCCACGCCCTGCTCGGCACCTCGACCGACAATCCCCATGACGGGGCCTTCACCATCGAGCTCGAAGGGTTCGCCCGCTCCGAGCAGGTCTATGACGAGAACACCGCGATCGTCCGGACCCGGCTGTTCAACTCGGACGGCGACGCGATCGAGATCGCCGACTTCATGCCGCGTTTCGAGGCGCGGGGACGCTCCTTCCGCCCGACGGCGCTGGTGCGCCGGGTGCGGCCGATCGCCGGCCGGCCGCGCATCCGCGTCCGCTGCCGTCCGCGCTTCGACTGGGGGCGGATCACCCCGGCGGTGACCACCGGCTCCAACCACATCCGCTATGTCGGCGGCGACGTCGTCCTCCGGCTCAACACCAATGCACCGATCACCTATCTGCGCGAGGAAACCGCCTTCCTCATCGACCGGTCGCTGTCCTTCTATCTCGGCCCGGACGAGACCCTGACGGACGGCGCCGACACGCTGTGCCGGATGTTCGAGGAGAACACCGCCGAGCACTGGCGCCGCTGGACGCGGCGGCTGTCGCTGCCCTTCGAATGGCAGGAGGCCGTGATCCGGGCGGCGATCACGCTCAAGCTCAACACCTTCGAGGAGACCGGCGCGATCATCGCCGCCGTCACCACCTCGGTGCCGGAAGCGGCCAACACGTCGCGCAACTGGGACTATCGCTACTGCTGGCTGCGCGACGCCTTCTTCGTGATCCGGGCGCTCAACTCGCTGTCGGAAATGGAGACGATGGAGAACTATCTCCGCTATCTCCAGAACGTGATCGCCGGCTGGGACGGCGGCGAGCATTTCCAGCCGCTCTACGGCATCGCGCTGGAGCGTCACCTCACCGAGGAGATCGTCGACCTGCCTGGCTATCGCGGCATGGGCCCGGTGCGGGTCGGCAACCAGGCCTGGGAGCACCACCAGTACGACGTCTACGGCAACATCGTGCTCGGCGCGGCGCAGGCCTTCGTCGACAAGCGGCTGCTCAACCCGGCCGGGGTCGAATCCTTTGCCGTGATGGAGCGGATCGGCGAGGAGGCCTTCCGCTGCCACGACCGGCCCGACGCCGGCATGTGGGAACTGCGGTTCCGCGCCCGGGTCCACACCACGTCGTCGCTGATGTGCTGGGCGGCGCTCGACCGCCTCGCCAAGGTCGCGCAGCATCTCGGGCTCGGCGAGCGCGCCTCCTACTGGCGCGGCCGGGCCGAGACGGTGCGGGCGGCGATCATGGACAAGGGATGGAACAACAGCCTCGGCACCTTCGTTGAGAGTTTCGGGGGAAATGATCTCGACGCCGGTCTGCTGCTGATGGCCGAGGTGAACTTCATCGATCCGAAGGACCCGCGCTTCGTGGCGACGGTGGACGCCATCGCCGCCAAGCTGCGGCGCGGCAACCACATGTTCCGCTACCACGCCGCGGACGATTTCGGCGAGCCGGAGAACGCCTTCAACATCTGCACCTTCTGGTACATCGACGCGCTCGCCCGCATGGGCCGGCGCGACGAGGCGCGCGAGATCTACGAGACGATGCTCGCCTGCCGCAACCACGTCGGCCTCCTCTCGGAGGACGTGACGACGGCGACCGGCGAGCTGTGGGGCAACTTCCCCCAGACCTATTCGATGGTCGGCATCATCAACGGTGCCGTCCGTCTGTCGGGAGGATGGGACCGGGTGGTGTGATCCATCCGTGGGGTGCGGTGGCGGCGTCGGCATTCCCGCTGCGCCTCCCGTCCTGACGAGGGCCGTCCTGCCGGATCTCCGGCGTCGGTCCGCAGCAGCAGAGGGGGAGCATGGGCAAGCTGATCGTCGTTTCGAACCGGGTCGGTCCGCTGAAGGACACCGGCAAGGCCGGGGGCCTCGCGGTCGCGCTGGTCGATGTGCTCCGTGACCGGGGCGGCGTGTGGTTCGGCTGGTCCGGGCAGGTGTCGGAAGAGGGCACCTTCGGCGACTTCAAGATCGAGAGGAGCCGCAACGTCGAGATGGCGACGCTCGACATCACGAAGGCCGACTACGAGGAATTCTACGCCGGCTATGCAAATCGGACCCTGTGGCCGATCCTGCACTACCGGCTCGATCTCGCCGAGTTCGACCGCCCGTTCGAGCAGGGCTATCGCCGGGTCAACGAGCGTTTCGCGACGCGGCTCAGGACGATGCTCGATCCGGACGACATGATCTGGATCCACGACTATCACTTCTTCCCGATGGGCGGACAGCTGCGGTCGATGGGGGTGGAAAACCGCATCGGCTTCTTCCTGCACATTCCCTTCCCGAACCCGGACATCATCACCGCGCTGCCGCGTCACGCGGCGCTGGTGCGCTCGATGCTCGCCTATGACGTGATCGGCTTCCAGAGCCAGCGCGACCGCAACCATTTCGTCGAGTATCTGGTGCAGGAGGCCGGCGGCGAGCGGATCGACGAAAGCCGGGTGATGGCCTTCGGCCGCGAGGTCACGGTCAAGGCCTACCCGATCGGCATCGACACCGAGGGCTTCGCCGCCTTCCCGGCCACCGTCGAGGGGCGCCGCCAGATCCAGCGCATCCGCAGCGTGCTCGGTCCGCGCAAGCAGATCGTGGGCGTGGACCGGATCGACTATTCCAAGGGCATCCCGCATCGCTTCCGCGCCTTCGAGCGGCTGCTGGAGGACTATCCGGAAAACCGCGGCGGCGTCAGCCTGCTGCAGGTCGCCCCGCCGTCGCGCTCCGAGGTGATGGCCTACAGCGAGATCCAGCGCGAGCTGGAGCATCTTGCCGGCCAGATCAACGGCCGCTTTGCCGACGTCGACTGGACGCCGATCCGCTTCATCGTCCGCGGCTTTCCGAGAAAGGCGCTGGCCGGTCTCTACCGCGCCAGCCGCATCGGCCTCGTCACGCCGCTGCGCGACGGCATGAATCTCGTCGCCAAGGAATATGTGGCGGCCCAGGACCCGGAAGATCCCGGCGTGCTGGTGCTGTCGCGCTTTGCGGGCGCCGCCGAGGAGCTGCGCGAATCGGTGATCGTCAACCCCTACGCCACCGAGGAGGTTGCCGCCTCGCTGCAGACGGCGCTGCAGATGCCGATCGACGAGCGCAAGCATCGTCATGGCGCGATGTTCGAGCGGATGATGCGCAACGACGCGCGCAAGTGGGCCAATGACATCCTTGCCGATCTGGCAGGTTGAGGGCACATGCCGCGCCATGCACGTAGTGCATGGGTTTTCGCCAACATCGCTGGATATCCTCCGAAATCGCAAGGGTCCGCGTGTTGCGGGCCATTTCCTCCGGCGCGAAGTTGCGCTACTGATTTCAGCATGAAACAGGACACCGAAGCCCTCCTCGCAGTGCTGCGCCGCGCGCCCGTGGTGCCGGTGCTGATCGTCGACGACGTCGACCACGCGATCCCGCTGGCGCGGGCGCTCGTGGCCGGCGGCCTGCCCGCCCTCGAGGTGACGATGCGCACCCCCGTCGCGCTCGACGTCATCCGCGCCATGTCCACCGTGGAGGGCGCCTTCGTCGGCGCCGGCACGGTGCTCGACCCGGCGATGGCCGATGCCGCCAAGGCGGCCGGCGCCACCTACATGGTCAGCCCCGGCGCAACGCCGACGCTGCTTGCCCATGCGATCGAGGTCGGCGTGCCGCTGCTGCCGGGCGTCGCCACCGCATCGGAAGCGATGATGGCGCGCGAGGCCGGCTACCGGCTCATGAAATTCTTCCCCGCCGGTCCTGCGGGTGGTCCCAACTACCTCAAGGCGCTGTCCTCGCCGCTCGCCGACGTGATGTTCTGCCCGACCGGCGGCGTGTCGCTGGCCAACGCCCGCGACTATCTCACCCTGCCGAATGTGGTCGTCGTCGGCGGCTCGTGGGTCGCTCCGGCCGACGCGATGGCTGCAGGCGACTGGGGTCGGATCGAAACGCTCGCCCGCGAGGCGGCCGCGCTGGCGGCCTGAGGGGGGCGGTCCGCGAGCCGACGCTCCCGCGGGCCCTGCCGGCGACATGCTGGAGTGGCGTCATGCCGACGCTCAGAATCCATGATCTGACCGGCCACTCGCTCGCGCTGGACCTGCGTGATCTCCTGCGCGTGCTTGCTCCGCGGTCCTTGCAGGCAACCTGGACGGTTTCACCCGTCAGATCGTCTGTTGCCGGTCGTGAATGGTTCGACGCGACCGGTAACGGCGGCGAGCAGCTTGAGGCGCTGGCGGAGGTGGATGCCCGGATTTCGGGTGCGGACCTGAGGGCTCTGGCAGAGACGACCCGGCAGGTCATCTGGGGCGCGTTTGCCGGTGTACTGCCTGACCAGCCAGATGGGAACTGGGTCACCCTTCGCGCCGTCGACAGCAGCTTCTACGAGATCACGACGCTGGACGACACGGTGATCCGTGCGGTCAGGGCCGCGTTCAACGACGTTCGTCTTGCGGACGCGCCGTTCGGGTGATGCGCTTCAAGCCGGCCTCGATGGACGGCGGCGCATCGTGTTCACACGATCTTCACTCCGAGAGGCGGACCGGACATCGGTTCGCCCTTTTGCGTTGCGGCGACGTTTTGCGGGTCCCGTGCCGTTGTGAGGACCGTGCTGCGCCCCCATCTGCCCTGCGGACAACATGCGGAGGTGCACGTGGACGCGAAACGGCTTCTTGAACAGATGATGGGCACCGGCAGGGGCATGCTCGACAAGAGCGGCTATGCCGGGCAGGAAAAGGGGCTCGCTACCGGCGCGCTCGCCGGCGGTCTCGCCGGGCTGCTGCTCGGCAACAAGAAGGCCCGCAAATACGGGGGCTCGGCCGCGAAATACGGCGCGCTCGCCGCGATCGCCGGTGTGGCGTGGAAGGCCTGGCAGGCCAACCAGGCGTCCTCCGCCTCTCAGAGCGGTCAGTCCGGCGGCCAGGGATATGGCCAGGCCGGCGCTGCCCCGCAGCAGACAGGCGCCTGGGGTGTGCCCTCGTCGCGCGAGACCCCCGTGCTGCCGCCACCCACCGACAGTCCGTTCGCCCCGCAGCGCGCGCCCCAGGGCGAGGACAATCTTGCGCGCTCGCTGATCATCGCGATGATCGCCGCCGCCAAGGCCGACGGTCATGTCGATGCCGAGGAGCAGCGCCGGATCTTCGACCGTCTCGACGAGATGGAGCTCGATTCGGAGGAAAAGGCCTTCGTGATGGACGAGCTGCGCGCGCCGCTCGACATCGACCGCATCGTCCGCCTTGCGAAGACGCCGGAACAGGGCGCGGAAATCTACGCGGCCAGCCTGCTCGCCATGGAGCCGGACCATCCGGCCGAACGCGCCTTCCTCGACATGCTGGCCGCCCGGCTCAACCTCGACAAGGGCCTCGTTCACGAGATCGAAGAGGCGGCGAACGGCGTGCTGGTCTGAGATCGGGGCTGAAGAGGTCGGGTTGACCACCACCCGCCCATCGATCGTCATCCCCGCGAAAGCGGGGACCCATCCCTCCGCGGGCGGACGGGCGATGAGTGGTTCGGCGCTGGCCGCGGATTGGCGGGTGCTTCGCAGAACGCAGATCCTTCCCCTGCCGATCGATGGGTTCCCGCTTTCGCGGGAATGACGGCGGGGAGGTGGGGGATGGGTGCTTTGCTGCAGGCCGGTCGGGGTTGCAGAAACGGCGTGAATTTCGGCTGACCACTCACCTCATCGATCGTCATCCCCGCGAAAGCGGGACCCATCCCTCCGCGGGCGGAAGGTCGATGAGAGGCTCGGCGCGGGCTGCAAGCTCGCATGGGTTCCCGCGTTCGCGGGAATGACGAGGGGAGGCCTTTCCTCGCTATTCCTCTCAGCGCGCCGCGCTCAGCGGCGGCGGGGAGGATTCGCGGATCTCCAGCTTCGGCGGGATCAGCATCCGGTCGAAGGGCAGGGGGCGATCGTTGATCTGGGCCATGATCGCCGCGGCTGCCTGACGGCCGATCTCGTCGGAGCCGTTGCGCACGGTGGTGAGCGCGGGGGTCCAGGTTTCCGAACCGTCGACATTGTCGAAGCCGGTCACCGCGATGTCGATGCCGGGCATCAGCTTGTTGCGGTAGAGGCCGGACATCACGCCGATCGCCAGGAGGTCGTTGAAGCAGACGATCGCCGTCGGGCGCGGCTCGTGCAGCAGGATCCGCTCCACCGCCGCCTTGCCTTCGGCCGAATTGGTGATCTCGGGAATGTCGGCGCCCTCGACCACGCTGAGGCCCGCCTCCGCCATGGCCGCCATGAAGCCGCTGTGGCGGTCGCGGCCGGACGAGGTGCGGCGCCGGCCGCCGATCATGGCGATGTGGCGATGGCCGAGGCCGATCAGGTGGCGGGTGACGTCGTAGGTGCCCTTGAAGTCGTCGCCGCGCACGATCGGGGCGGTGGCGCCCTCCACGTCGCGGCAGATCAGCGTCACCGGCGTGCCCGAGCGGGTGATCTGCTCGATGTCGGCGGCGGTGGTGCCGAGCGAGGGGCAGATCACCAGACCATCGGCATTCTGCTGCTGCAGCAGCGAGACGAAATTCTGCTGCCGCGTGAGATCGTCGCGGTGGTTGCAGATCAGGATCGTCATGCCCTCGCGCTCGAGTTCGTCCTCGACGGCGCGAAACACCTCGGCGAAATAGGGGTTGATCACGTCGTTGACGACGACGCCGATGATGTTGGTGCGGGCGGTGCGCAGGCTCGCCGCCTGGCGATTGTAGATGTAGCCGAGGTCGGCCGCCCGTTCGCGGACGCGCTGGCGCGTGTCCTGGGACACCGCCGGATTGTCGCGCAGCGCAAGCGACACGGTCGCTGTCGAGACATTGAGCTCGGCCGCAATCTGGCTGAGGGTCACGCGCCGTCTACGCAATCTTCGCCCTTCCTCTCCGGTCCCCTGGGTCATCGCGCCGTTCCTTCGCCTGCGTTGACGAACGCACCGCGAAGCAGAATCGCTGCAATCCGCATGAAACAATATGTCACGGAGAGAGTCGCCACGCCGCGGCTCGAAATCAATACACGCGCTTCAAAATAATTTTGTGTATGGCATTCTTGCTCATTGCCATGACGCCGAAGGCTTCGTTGCGGCGGGGCCGCGATCATGTTCCAAAGCTCCGGCCCGCGTCATGCGGCGTCCTGATCCTCTCGCGCTGAAGCAGGTAGAGACCGGAGGCGATCACGATCCCCGCGCCGATCAGGGTCCAGAGGTCGGGAACGTCGCCGAACACGAAATAGCCGAGCGACACCATCCAGACGATCTGGGTGTAGGTGACGGGTGCGAGCACGCTGGCCGCCACCTTGCGGTGGGCGAGGATCAGCAGGTAGTGGCCGCCGCCGCCCAGCACGCCGAGGCCGACCAGCAGCAGGATCGTCAGCGGATCGGACGGCCAGACCCAGACCGCAGGCAGCAGCGGGGCGAGCAGCAGCGTCGGCACCGCGGCCGAAACGAGAATCAGGCTGCCGGGCGTCTCGCTCTGGCCGAGATGGCGGGTGAGCAGCACGTAGAGGGCATAGCAGGTCACCGAGCCGAGCGAGACCAGCATCGCCCAGTGGAAATCGCCGAAGCCCGGGCGCGAGACGACGAGCACGCCCACGAAGCCGGTGAAGATCGCGGCCCAGCGGCGCGGGCCCACATGCTCCTTCAGGAACAGCGCCGACAGCATGGCGATCAGCAGCGGCGACAGGAACATGATCGACACGGTCTGGGTCAGCTGCAGATAGCCGAGGGCGATGAAGTTCAGGCTGGTGTTGGCGGTCAGCATCAGCGCGCGCAGCACCTGCAGGCGCGGATTGTTCATGCGCCAGGCGCCAGGCGCGCGCACCGGGTTCAGCAGCACCACCACCAGCGCGAAATGCACCGCATAGCGGAACCAGATCACCTCCAGCGTCGGCAGATGGCTGGCGGCAAGCTTGGCCGACATGTCGAGCGTCGCGAACATCAGCATCGTCAGCGCCATCAGGCCGATGCCGGCCAGGCGCTGGCGCATCCGCATGCGGCCGTCGGCCTCGCGGGCTCTGGCAACGGCGGCGGGGTCGCCGGGGGCAGGGCCGTCGGCGGAAGACTGGAGAATCAGCGTCATGGTCCGGATGTCGTCACGGAACCGGATCCCCCGAATGCCGCCGAACGGCGTCTTCGTCGGGAAGCCGGCGGAGGATCGGCCGGACCGGGGGCGCCGGATCGTTCCGCATCACGGTCCGGCCTGAAAGGGCCCTGGCCCGAAGGTCGCGGGACTATGGACGCGGCGTCCGTCCAAGGCGAGTATTTATGCGTCATGGCTCCGATGCAGCCGGTTCATGGCTGGATCGCGGGCCGCCGCAAGGGCTTGGAGATCGCGGCCCGGCTCCTGTCCACGCACCGGGCGGTGGACGACGGGCGCCGGGCGAACCCGGTCAGGCCGGCTCCTCTTCCTCCACCTCTTCCACCGGGTCGGCGGGGGTGCTGGTGCCGGGCAGCAGGTTCTTCTCGATGATGCGCAGCAGCTTGCGCAGCTTCTTGCGGTCCTTGTCCTCGATGCCGGCCATCGCCTCCTTCTCGATCCGCTTCCAGGCGTGATCGACGGCCGCGATCTTCTCGCGGCCGATGTCGGTAAGGAACACGCGGGCAAGGCGGCCGTCGGCATCGGAGGCGCGGCGTTCCACGAAATTCTGAGCGCCGAGGCGGGCGATCATCTTGGTGACGGTCGGCGGCTGGACGCCGAGCACGGCGGCAAGCTCGCTCATGCTCTGGCCGTCGGCGTCCGACAGCGCCTTCAGCACCGATTCCTGTCCGGGATGCAGGCCGATGCGGCCGAGGTGCACGCTGGCGCGGGTGCGGTGCGCCCGGGCGGTCTGCGCCAGCCGGTATGTCACCGTCTTTCGGTGGTTCAAGCTCATGCGGATGTCCTTCCCCGATACCGGCCCCTTGTCGGGCTCGTCGTCCGCGGGGGCTCTCCCGGGGCACCCGCGACGGCCGCGCCGACGCTGTTCCGGTCCGCTTCCCCGATCGTCGTCATTGCGTCCCGTCCGGCAAGGCTTATTTAGGAGACACGTCCGTCGCCTGTCGAGGGCGGCGCTTGCCATGTCGCGTCGGCGGCAGCAATAACCGTCCGACGTGACGGTTCGATGAAGTCCATGTTAGAGACCTAAGCGATTTTCAGGAGTTGCCCCATGGCAGAGGCGAACGCCCCGGTGCCGGTTACCGTCCTCACCGGCTATCTTGGCGCGGGTAAGACCACGCTGCTCAACCGCATCCTCTCGGAGGACCACGGCAAGCGCTACGCCGTGATCGTCAACGAGTTCGGCGAGATCGGCATCGACAACGACCTGCTCGTCGACACCGACGAGGAAGTGTTCGAGATGAACAACGGCTGCATCTGCTGCACCGTGCGCGGCGACCTGATCCGGGTCGTCGAGAATCTCGCCAAGCGCCGCGGCAGTTTCGACGCGATCATCGTCGAGACCACCGGCCTTGCCGACCCGGTGCCGGTGGCCCAGACCTTCTTCATGGACGAAGACGTGCGCCAGGCCGCCCGGCTGGACGCGATCGTCACCGTGGTCGACGCCAAGCACTTCATGGCCCGGCTCGCCGACAGCGCCGAGGCCGAGGACCAGGTGGCCTTTGCGACCTGATCCTGCTCAACAAGACCGACCTCGTCACCGCCGCCGAACTGCGCGAGGTGGAAGAGACCATCCACCAGCTCAACCCCTATGCGAAGGTGATCCGCGCGCAGCGCTGCGACGTGCCGTTGTCCGACGTGCTCGACCGCGGCGCCTTCGACCTCGACCGCATGGTCGAGCTCGACCCGCAGTTCCTCGAGGCCGGCAAGGATCACGACCACGTCTGCGGCCCGGACTGCGACCACGATCACGGGCACGACCATCATCATGACCACGGTCACGACCATGCGCATGACCACGGCCATCACCACCACCACGACACCGACATCACCTCGATCTCGCTGCGCGGCGGCGACGTGGTGCCGGAGCGCTTCATCCGCTGGATCGGCGAGGTGACCCAGACCGAGGGCCCGAACATCCTCCGGCTCAAGGGCATCATGGCCTTCAAGGACGAGCCGCAGCGCTATGTGCTGCAGGGCGTGCACATGATCGTCGAGGGCGACCTGCAGCGCGACTGGCGCGACGGCGAGCCCCGCGAAAGCCGCCTCGTCTTCATCGGCCGCCATCTCGACAAGGCGGCGCTGGAGAAGAGCTTCGCGGAGTGTCTGGTCTGAGGTGAGGGCAGACTGCCGGTTAGCATCGTGCCCCGCCACTCACCCCCTCCCTGTCCCTCCCCCACAAGGGGGGAGGGGACGATGAAGGCCGCGGCTTGCTTTTCCGGGGCGCTTCGCCGAAACGAGGGGGTGGGCAGGCACGGCCGCTCGTCCTGCGTCTCCTCCCCCCTTGTGGGGAGGGACAGGGAGGGGGGTGAGCCCCGCCCTCACACTTTTCGAACTGACACCCCCAGCACAGGTCCCTCCCCGTGATCGCCATCACCCCCGTCACCGTCTCCGGCTATGTCGTCCACGCCGGCTTTCTCGGCGCGACGCCGGTCTTCGCCGACGGCGCCGGGCGCCTTGCGCGCGGCACGGCCGGCGACAGCGTTGCCGTGCATAACGGCGCGGTGCTGGCCGCCGCCGAGACGCCGGACGGCAAGGCGCTGCTCACCGGCGGTGACGACGGCCGGCTGATGCTGACGCCGGCTGCGGGCGAACCGAGGCTGATGGCCGAGCGCGGCCGCAAGTGGCTCGACCAGGTGGCGGCCGGGCCGAATGGGGCCGTGGCCTTTGCCAGCGGGCGCAGCGTCTGGGCGATCGACGGCAAGGGCGCGGAATTCGAGCTGACCCGGCCGCGCGCGGTCGGCGGCCTCGCCTTCTTTCCCAAGGGCTTCCGGCTGGCGGTGTCGGGCTACAACGGCGTCGGCCTGTGGTTTCCCGGCACCTCCGGCGCGGTGCAGGAACTGGAGTGGAAGGGCGCCCATCTCGGCGTCACCGTCTCGCCCGATGCCCGCAACGTCGTCACCACCATGCAGGAGATGGCGCTGCACGGCTGGCGGCTTTCCGACAACCAGCACATGCGCATGACCGGCTATCCGGCCAAGGTGCGCTCGATGTCGTGGTCGGTGAAGGGCCGCTTCCTCTGCACGTCGGGGGCCGGCGCCTCGGTCTGCTGGCCGTTCCACCACAAGGACGGGCCGATGGGCAAGAAGCCGCTGGAGCTCGGCGCCCGGCAGGAGATGGTCACCCGCGTCGCCGCCCACCCGAAGGAAGAGATCGCCGCGCTCGGCTATTCCGACGGCATGATCCTGCTGGTGCGCTTTTCCGACGGCGAGGAGGTGCTGATGCGCCGGCCGGAGGAGGGCGGACCGATCTCCGCGCTCGGCTGGTCGCCGTCCGGCCTCGAACTCGCCTTCGGCACCGAAGGCGGCACCGCCGGCGTGATCGATCTTTCGGCGTGAGTGCGCTGTCCGCCCTGCCGGTCCCGGCGCCGGAGGATCTTGCGCTCCGCTATGCGGCGCTGGCGCAGCGCGAGCGGCTGCTGCCGGTCAAGATCACGGGCTTCTATCGCGCCAAGATCGATGAAGAGATCGCCGCCCTCGGCGGCAGCCACGGCCCGCTCCACCGCACCGCGCTGCCCGTGGCCGAGCGTTTCGACGTCCACGCCGGCCACGAGGTGGCCGACTGGGTCGACGACCGCTCCAACATGGGCGCGCCGGGCTCGGCCGCGATCATCCACAAATATGCCGACCGGGTGCTGTTCATGCCCACCTCGGTCTGCGCGGGCCACTGCCAGTATTGCTTTCGCCAGGACGTGCTGTCCGAGGCGCACGAGGCCGGGCGCCGGCGGCTGTCCGACGAACTCGACCGGCTCGAGGCTTATCTCGCCAAGAAACCTGCCGTGTCCGAGGTGATTCTCTCCGGCGGCGATCCGCTGGTGATGCCGCTGCGCGATCTCGCCCTCGTGCTGGAGCGGCTTGGCGCCATCCCGCAGGTCCGCTACATCCGGATCCACAGCCGGGTGCCGGCCTTCGCGCCGAGGCTGCTCGCGGATCCGGCCCGGCTCGATCTTCTGGACAAGGCACGGGTGCGGCTCGTCTGCCATTTCGTGCACCCTTACGAGATCTGCGGCGAGGTGGCGGCCGCCCTCGAGGCCGCCGCCCGGCGCGGCCTGCGGCTCTACAACCACTTCCCGATGCTGCGCGGCGTCAATGACCATGCCGACGTGGTGGCGCATCTGATCGAGAAGCTCGACGATCTTTGCGTCCGCACCCTGTCGGTCTATGTGCCCGAACCGATCCGCCATTCGGCGCCGTTCCGCCTGCAGCTGAACCGCTTCTTCGCCATCCAGGACCGCCTGACCGAGACGTCCCCGAGCTGGATCAATGCCGTCCGCTTCACCCTCGACAGCCCGATCGGCAAGGTCCGCCGCGAGCAGATCGTTGCCCGCAGCAATGGCCGCATCACCTTCCGCCGCGAGGGGCGCGAGTTCGCCTATCCGGATTTTCCGGCGGTGCTCGACGTGCCGGGCGATCCGGCCGTGATGCTGTGGAAGGGGCGGGCCTGACCGGCACCGCCCTTCCCTGTCACATGCATGCAGCCGTCATTCCGCCGCCACGAGTGCCCCGCGACGCGCGGCGTTCCGTACCGGCCGAAACACCGCGGCCATGAAGCCGAGCGCGGCGACGAACACCGCAATCGAAGACAGCGCCACCACCGGTTCGGCGGCGCCGTGGCCAAGCAGCAGCAGGCTGAGCGCGGGAAACATCACCGCCGTGCCAAGCGTGTGGAACGCCCACACCGCCTTCGGCAGCAGGCCCTCGGCGCGCGCCGGGTTGAGACCGAAATAGGTCCCGTAGACGGCCGTCACCACGAAACCCAGAAGGTTGAGGTGCGCGTGGGCGGAGTAGATCGTGTGATCCCCCATCACCGACATGCCAATGCCGGCCCCCATGCCGACCACCAGCATGGCGATCGCGGTCTTGAAAAACAGGTTGCTCACGGAATTGGCCATCATCTGTCCCTTGGCTTGAAAATGGGCTGCGCCACGCGGAAATCGACCCGGATCGGAGGAGCGCGGCGCGGGGGGCTTTAGCAAGGGAGGGAAGGGGGCGTCACCTCCCGGTTCGGGGAGGGGGAGGGAGGGCAGTTGGACCGGGACGGGGTTTCGCAGCGACAGGGGCGGCAGTCGGGCGGGTGCAACGGAATATGTGGCAACGGCCGGTGGGAGTGGACGGTGGGCAAGGGGCAACATGGCCGTCGCTCAAGTGTCATGGTCCGCGCAGGCGGACCATCCACGAAGCGCCGTGCGCCGAGTGTTGGAGCCACCCTCCCGCGTATCACTCTGCCCTGCGCCGTGAGTTTGTCGTGAGCGACTTGCCTCGGCTCTAGTGGATGGTCCGCCTGCGCGGACCATGACATGGGGCGGGGCGACGGTGAGGAGCGACCTGCACCGGGCGTCACGTCTCCAGCTTGCAGCAGGGCGCTGCTTCGCGGCAGATTAACGGATGCAGCGCAGGGGCGCGCCGCGTGGGGGCGGGCATGGCAAACACAGGGAAGTTTGATCGGGACGAGTTGGAGGCTTGGCTGGCGGTGCGGCCGAGTCATGTCTCCATCGCACTTGCGGTGCGTGCGGCTATGAGGGTGCTGCCCGTTATTCAGTCGGATCGAGCGCTGGCGCAAATGCAGTTGACTGACCATGTCGCGTTACTCGTATTTCGACGATTGGCTGCACCATGGGCTGCAGCCAAATTTTCGAATTTTCGTGGTGACGGCGCTGCAGCGCGTGCTGTTGCGGAAATTGATCGATACGATATCGCTCAAACATCTCAACGTACTGCTGCCGTTTGTGATGCCGCGATAGCTGCTTCTCGATCCGCAGCACGTCACTCGGCTTCAGTCGAAAGAGTTGCTCTAGATGCTGCATCTTCGGTGGCTTTTGCGCACGCTTCGGGCGCTTTCTCATCTGCCGCACTGAAAGAAGATCGACGACTACTGCTTGCAGGCATCTCATCCTCCGATTTAGCCGCGCTTCCGCTCTGGCACGACCGCGGAATGCCGCCCAGCCTCGATCGACTCTGGCAGTCTTTCCTGAGATCTCTGCTGGTGAGGAATATGAACTGGCAGGTGTGGATAGACTGGTACGAAGCGCGTATCCGTGGCGATTCTGTCAATGAGTCTCTGGAAATCGCGCGAGTCAATTTACCGGCCGAGATCTGGGATGAGGGGCCGGCAGTCGTCAACGCCGAGATCCAGCGGCTGATCGAGCTTCACTCGCCATCACCCGCAAAGTATCAAACCGACTTCTTCCTCAGCTACAGCACAAAAAACGAATCTACCGCGCGCAAGATCGATGCCGTGCTGCGCGAGGCTGGCTATTCTGTGTTCGCTCAATTCCGCGACTTTCGCCCTGGCAGCAATTTCGTCACCGAAATGAATCTCGGTCTGGAACGCTGCGACCGGGTAATTGCGCTCCTTTCACCGGATTATGTCGCCTCCGACCATTGTCAGGCAGAATGGAATGCGGCCTATGCGTCCGATCCATCCGGAGCAAGGCGGCGGCTGGTTCCGATCCTGATCCGGCCGGCGAATCTGAGCCCGTTGGCAAGGCAGATCGTCTATGCCTCCATCGTGGAGCGTAGCGAGGAGGAGGCACGGCAGATCATTCTCGACGCCGTCCGGCGTGATCCCGAGACGGAGGCCGGCGTCATGCGTCGGCGGATTGCCGATGCGGCGAGCCCCCAGCCGGAGATTTCCGAGGACGGCGTTCTCGGTCAGCATCGCAACCCGATCTATGACGACGTTGCCGTCGACGCAGAACTTCCGTCACTGCCGCGTCGCCAGTGCGATCTCATCGAACAAATCCTCGGCGATGAAAGTGAGGCGCGGCAACCCGGTGCGAATGCGGAGCTGCCGTGGATCGTCAGGCGCAATCTGGAGAAGATGAGGACGGAACTTAGGGGGCAGGGGCTCGATGCCGACGTTGCTCTCATCAGCGACCTGATTGCGGTCGCGGCCGATGAACTGGCGGATCCGGAACATCAAGGACTGCTCGGGCGTGGACAGCGAAGAGCGCTCGATCGTCTCGTTGCAAACCATGATCTCATGCGGTCCCACTATCCTCTCGATGCCGAGCGGGAGCGGACAATTGCCGAGTCCCCCATCGACGGTGCAAAGCTCGGTACCGCAGAATTCAAGGGAATACAGGCGGAGGAGGCGGCTCTGCTTGCCGCTCTTGATGAAGTTGGGCTTGTTTCGGGCGAGGTTCTTCAGAGTCGCCAGGCCGCACGCGAAGAGATTGCTTCTGTGACGCGGAAGATGGCGAGGGCAAGGCGCGCGGAGGTTTTCGTCGCTCCGGAGGATCGTCCCGCGCCACCGAATGTGGAGAAGCGGCTGGCCGTGCGCGAAGCCGGATGGTGGGCGAGCGTTCTGGAGAAAAGCGCGCAGGTTGCGGCGGTCGCCAGCCTGCCGCAGTGGAAGAATGTCGGCGATTACGCCGGCCGGGTGGTCGATTATTTTCTCAAGTCGTGAGGGTCTTTGCGGTGCGCGGAGGCGGTTCGTCGACCATGGAGGTCTTGCCGTGCCGCACCCCCACCCTGTCCCTCCCCCACGGGGGGAGGGGACGATGAAGGCGCGGCAGATTTCACTTCGCAACG
>NZ_MCRJ01000038.1 GCF_001720135.1 Methylobrevis pamukkalensis | reverse complement strand
GGCTTGGGTGCGGTTTCGGACGCAAGGCGTCGACAATCCAGAGGCCTGCCCCCTCGATCAGCGGGAGGCTCTCGTCCGGCAGGTCGCTGACGTCGCTGGAATAGACAACGTCGCCGACCCGGAAGCCGAGCGACTCGATGTCGCCGTGCTTCTGGCGGAACGGGGTCAGCTCGATCGGCCCGCCCGGCCCGTCGATCGTGAACGGCACGAGCGCCTTGATCCGCACCTCGTCGACGATCGGCGGATAGCTGGAGCCCGGCGGAGTGGCGAAGCAGTAACCGAAGCCGTCGCGCAGGCGTCGGCTGGTCTCCTCGTCGGCGTAGACGGTCACCCGCTTGCGGCGGTTGAGCACGAAGGCGCGCAGGTCATCGATGCCGTGGATATGGTCGGCATGGGCATGGGTGTAGACGACACCGTCGGCCCAGCCGATGCCGGTCATCAGCATCTGCTCGCGGAAGTCCGGCCCGGTGTCGATCACGACCACGGTCCTGGCGCCGCTGTCAGCGAAGCGCTCGATCAGCAGCGAGGCGCGGCGGCGGCGGTTCTTCGGCTCGTTCGGGTCGCAGGCGCCCCAGTCGTTGCCGATACGCGGCACGCCCGGTGACGAGCCGCAGCCGAGGATGGTGAAGCGGTAATGCGCCGTCATGCCGCCTCGGGTCTCGGCACCTTGGAGAAGAGCCGGAAGAAGTTCTCGGTCGTCTGGGCGGCGATGGTGGCGAAGTCCACGCCGCGCGCCTCGCCGAGCACGCGCGCGGTGTTCACCACATAGGACGGCTCGTTGCGCCGGCCGCGATGAGGCAGCGGCGCCAGATAGGGCGCGTCGGTCTCCACCAGCAGCCGGTCGGCCGGAACGGCGGCGGCGATGTCGCGCAGTTCCTCGGAGCGCTTGAAGGTCAGGATGCCCGAGAAGGATACGTAGAGCCCCATGGCGACGCCGGCCTCGGCCAGCCGGTGACCGGAAGAGAAGCAGTGGAGCAGCGCCGGGAAGGCGCCCTTGCCCATCTCGTCCTCGAGGATCGCGATCATGTCGTCGTCGGCATCGCGGGAATGGATCACGAGCGGCAATCCGGTCTCCCGCGCCGCCGCGATATGGGTGCGCAGCCCGGTCGCCTGCGCCTCGCGCGGGGCCTTGTCGTAGAAGTAGTCCAGCCCAGCCTCCCCGATCGCGACCACCTTCTCGCCTTTGGAAATCTCGATGATTTCCTCTATGGATACATCAAGTTCCTCATGTGCATTGTGAGGATGGGTTCCGACCGAGCAATAGACGTCCGGATAGGCATCGACGATCTTCTGCAGCCGATCGAAGCGGCGGATGCGGGTCGAGATCGTGACCATGCGGCAGAGGCCGGCCGCGCGGGCCCGCTCGACGATGGCGTCGAGCTCCTCGGCGAAGTCGGGGAAATCGAGATGGCAGTGGCTGTCGACCAGTCGGATCGTCAAGGCAGGGTTCCGTCGTCTGAGGCATGGCAAGGACATGTGCCATGCCTCAGATAGACCTCGACCCCGTGGCTGTCGAGTCGGGTCGCCGGTTGCCAGACCTCGCGAAAAGGCCCGGCGGATCCTGGGACCGGCCGGGCCTCGAAGGCGCAAGTCAGGAACGAGGCCACTCAGGCCTTGGCCGCTTCCGGCTCCACATAGCGCGGGAACACCCCCTGCGGCGGCTCCAGCGTCGTGCCGCCGGCAAGACGGCCGTCGTGGCCGAGCACCGCGAGTCGCGGGCTCCCTCCGGCACGGCGAGCAGGTCGAGCAGCCGGCCCGCGGAGGTCGGCATCACCGGCTGGGCGAGGATCGCCACCTGGCGGATCACCTCGGCGGTCACGTAGAGCACCGTCGCCATCCGCGCCGGATCGGTCTTGCGCAGCGCCCAGGGCGCCTGCGCCGCGAAATAGCGGTTGGCCTCGGCCACCACGGACCAGACGGCGTTGAGCGCGCCGTGGATCTGCTGGGTGGCCATCGCCTCGCGGCAGAGGCCGAGCATGGCGTCGGCGCGGGCGAGGATCGCGGCATCGTCGGCCGAAAGCTCGCCCGGCTCGGGCAGGACGCCGTCGAGGTTCTTGGCGATCATCGACAGCGAGCGCTGGGCGAGATTGCCGAGGTCGTTGGCAAGATCCGCGTTGATGCGGGCGACGATCGCCTCGTGGCTGTAGTTGCCGTCCTGGCCGAAGGGCACCTCGCGCAGGAAGAAGTAGCGCACCTGGTCCAGCCCGTAGCGTCGACGAGTTCCTTCGGTCCGACCACGTTGCCGACCGACTTCGACATCTTCTCGCCCCTGTTGAACAGGAAGCCGTGGGCAAACACGCGCTTGGGCAGCGCGATGCCGGCCGACATCAGGAAGGCCGGCCAGTAGACGGTGTGGAAGCGGACGATGTCCTTGCCGATCACATGCAGACTCGCCGGCCACCAGCGGCGGAAGCTCTCACTGTCCTCGTCGGGATAGCCGACACCGGTGATGTAGTTGGTGAGCGCGTCGACCCAGACATACATGACGTGCTCGGGATCGCCCGGCACGGGAATGCCCCAGTCGAAGGTGGTGCGCGAGATCGACAGGTCCTTGAGCCCGCCCTTGACGAAGCTCACCACCTCGTTGCGGCGTTCCGCCGGGCCGATGAAGTCCGGATTGGCCTCGAAGTGGGCGAGCAGTCGGTCCTGGTAGGCCGACAGCCGGAAGAAGTAGCTCTTCTCCTCCACCCACTCCACCGGCGTGCCCTGCGGGCCGAGGCGCACGTCGTCGCGGAGGATCGTCTCGTCCTCGGCGTAGAAGGCCTCGTCGCGCACGGAGTACCAGCCGGCGTAGCTGTCGAGGTAGATGTCGCCGTTCGCCTTCATCTTCTCCCAGATCGCCTTGCTCGCCAGATGGTGGCGCGGCTCGCTGGTGCGGATGAAGTCGTCGTTGGAGCAGCCGAGCATCTCGACCATCGCCTTGAACTCGGGCGCGTTGCGCGCGGCAAGCTCCGGAGCGGTCAGGCCGAGCCGGCGGGCGGTCTGCAGCATCTTGATGCCGTGCTCGTCGGTGCCGGTCAGGAAATAGACGTCGGCGCCGTCGAGACGCATGAACCGCGCGATCGCATCCGTCGCCATCGCCTCGTAGGCGTGGCCGATGTGCGGAGATCCGTTGGGATAGGAGATCGCGGTGGTGACGTAGAAGGTCGGCTTCATGGGGAGCGGCACTTTCCGGTCGGCTGCGGCGCGTCGGCGGGAGGGTCCGGGCAATCCGGACACCGGACGCCCGGCAGGCCGGGACGGCGCCGGAGGGCCGTTTTCCCGGCATCTCCGCCGGCTTTCAGGGTTCGGGGGGTATACTAGCCGCGAAGGCTGTCCGCAAGGCACTGGACGATGTCCAGCACGGCCTGCTTTCGGTCGAGATTGATCCCCTCGGTCTCGGCGAGAAGGGTCTCGACCCGCGCATGGGCGTCGGCAAAGGGCATGGCCGCCCGCGCGCCCTCGCCGGCCCGGGCCCGCACCTGCGCGCTCAGCCAGTTGCGGGCGAATTCGCCGACCAGCGGCAGTTCGTCCCTGCCCTTGCGCCCGGCCGCGGCGTCGGCAAAGCGGTGCAGCGCCCTGCGGTCGAGCCGCGGCAGGTCGCCGGTCAGCGCGTCGAAGGCGGCGGCCAGTTCCAGCCCGTCGCCCGACAGGCATTCGACGGCCTTGCGCACGCTGCCCTCGGCGAGGCGCGCGAGCCGTGCCCGGTCGCCGGGCTCGACGGCAAGGCCGAGCGAGCTGAGCGCCGCGGCGAGATCGGCCTCGCCGAGCGGATCGAGCCCGAGGCGCCGGCAGCGCGAGCGGATGGTTGGCAGCAGCCGGCCCGGCGCATGGCAGAGCACGAGGAACATCGCCCGGTCCGGCGGCTCCTCCAGCATCTTCAGAAGCGCATTGGCGGCGTTGACGTTCATGTCGTCGGCGGCGTCGACGATGGCGATCCGGTAGCCGCGCCCGCCGGCGCTGTTGCCGAAGAAGGCGGCGGCGCGGCGCACCTCGTCCACCGTCAGCACCGTCTTGAAGCGCTTGCCGTCGTCGGCCAGCGGCCGGGAGAGATGCATGACGTTCGGATGGGCGCCGCGTGCCACCTGCGCGTCGACGCGCGGATCGATCCGGTCGATCGCGGCCGGGCCGTCGGTCGGCGCCTGCGCCGGATCCGGATGGCTGAGGGCATAGCGCGCGAAGCGATAGGCGAGCGTCGCCTTGCCGATGCCCTTCGGCCCGGTGATCAGCCAGGCGTGGTGCATCCGGCCGCCGGCATAGGCTTCCACCAGCGTGCGGGCGGCGGCATCGTGGCCGATCACCCCGGTCTGCTCGCGCGGCAGCGGCAGGCCGTCGATGGCGTCGGCCTCGCCGCCGATGTCGGAGGATGCCGCCATGTCAGACGCGCTCCCTTGCGCCGAGCAGCGCGTCGACGGCCGCGGCGATGTCGGCGGCAATCACCTCGACGGACCGTCCGGCGTCGATCACGCGGCAGCGCACGGGGTTGCGCGCGGCGATCGCGAGGAACCCCTGGCGCCGCTGCTCGTGCACAGCCAGCGCGTCGCCCTCGAAGCGGTCGGGGGCGCCGGCGCGGCGGCAGGCGCGCTCGAGCCTTCGGCGGCCGGAAGATCGAGGATGAAGGTCAGGTCGGGCGTCAGGCCATCGGTCGCGGCCGCTTCCAGCCGGTCGATGGTTGCCTCGTCGAGCCCGCCGGCAAAGCCCTGGTAGACCCGCGTCGAATCGATGAAGCGGTCACAGAGCACGACCGCGCCGGCGGCCAGCGCCGGCCGGAGGGTTTCGGCGATATGGTCGATGCGGGCGGCGGCAAAGAGATGGGCCTCGCCGAGGGGCCCGAGCGGCCTTGCCCGGCCCGACAGGAGCAGTTCGCGGATCGCTTCGGCGCGCGCGAGCCGCCCGGCTCGCGGGTGGCCACGACGCGGCGCCCCTGCCCCTCCAGACGGGTCGCCAGCCGTCGGATCTGCGTGGTCTTGCCGGCGCCCTCGCCCCCTTCGAAGGTGATGAAAACGCCCGTGCCGTCCTGCAAGGTGATCGCGCTCCGTAGCTCTCGTTGACCGGCGCCCGTTGCCCGGCTGCCGGACTTATAGCGTGATCGTCGTGAGTTTGGGCGAGACGCCGAAAAAACCGGCCTCACCACCAGCCCGAGATCAGTTCCAGCAGGCCGTCCTCCGCCCGTGACCGCAGCGAGCCCGCCGGCACATCCTCGGCCGCGACCAGCGGGAAGCGGCGGACGAGGTGATCGCCGCTGCGGATCTCGAGGTGCGCCAGCGGCTGGTCGCGGCCGACCGGGGCGACCACCGGTCCGTCGTAGACGATCCGTGCGGCGAGCGCGGCGTTTTCGGCCAGCGGCAGCGTCACCCGCGCCGGAACCGTGGTGGTGACGGGCACGTGTGTCCGGGCGCCGCCGAACACCTCCACCTCGCCGACCCGGTCGGCGGGGCGGAACAGTTCGACGGTGCGATAGTCCTGCGCGACGCCGCCGACGAGCGCCGCGATCTCGCGCGCCCGCGCCGCCTCGTCCGGCAAGCCACCGAGACCGACGAACAGCCACCGGTCGTCGCTTCCCGCCACGATCACGGCCGCAAAGCCGGCCTTCTCGTCGAAGGCGAGACTGAGGCCGGCAACGCTTGGCACCGTCCGCAGCGGTTCGGTCTTGTTGCGCTGGGTGATCCTGTTCCAGGTGAAATCCGGCTGGGCATAGAGCGCCATGCGGCCGGGATGCTCCGCGCGCATCCAGCGCACCAGCCGCTCCATGTCGCGCAGGGTCGTCTCCGCATCGGGGGCCGGAAAGCCGGTGGGGTTGGCAAAGCGGCTGGCGTTCATGCCGATCTCGGCCGCAAGGCGGTTCATCCGTTCGGCAAAGGCCGCTTCCGTCCCGGACAACCCCTCGGCCAGCACGATCGCCGCGTCGTTGGCGTAGTGGATCGTGAGGCCGCGCAGGAGGTCGGCGACCGGGACCTTCGAGCGCACCGCGGCGAACATCGTCGTCACGCGTGCGGGCGCCCCGCCCGTGCGCCAGGCGTGTTCGCTCACCTGCAGGATCGTGTCATCCGCGATGTCGCCGCGTTCGATGGCGTCGAACACGACGGCGGCTGTGAGGAGCTTGGTGAAATTGCCGGGCGGAAACGGCTGGTCGGCGCCGCGATCGAGAAGCACCGAACCGGTGGCTTCCTCGACGACGAGCGCGCGTGCGGCGGAGGTTTCGATGGCCAGCGCCGGCTCCGGTCCCATGGGGACGAGGAGAGCCGCCAGAAGAAGCGCCAGGATTGGCAGGCGCGGCACTTTGGTCGGCCAAGCGGGCATCAGTTCCCCCGACCCGACAACTCCCTGCCCGTCCGGGCGTGCGCCGTCTCCGTCAGCGGCGGACGACGGCGCCGGTCGCACCGGCCCTAGCCGCGGCCTCGACGGCCATCTCGGGCGTCATGCCATCGGCTAGATTGCTGAGGCGCACGCGCTTCAGGGTCCGGCTGCCGGACGTGACGTCGTCGACGCTGACGGTGCCGAGGCCTTCCATGGCGGAGGCGAGGCGGCGGGCGTTCTCGGCATTGGCAAAGGAGCCGAGGTCGATCACGGCCGACGACGGAACGGCCGCGACCGGCGAGCGGTCGGACGACAGGCGCGCGCCGAGGTCGCCAAGGGCAATGCCCTCGGGCATGTCGGCGACGGCCGCATAAGCCTGGTCGATCCGGTCGGCGGCGTAGGAGCTGCGCATCGGCGGCGTCTCACGCGGCACGGGGACGATGATCCCCGGCGCCTCGGCGGCGGTGGCGTCCACGGCCGGCATTTCAGCCGGAACCGGCATCGCGGCCGGAACCGGCGCGGCCGACAGCAGATCGTCGATGGTGGCCGGGCCGGCGGCGGCGCCTCGTTGACGAGTTCGGGCGTGCTCGGTGCGGCGAAGCTTGCCTTCTGCACCAGCGACGGGTCGAAACCGGTCGAGGTCGTGGTCGGCGCCGGCACGTCGAGCGAGGCCAGCATGGTGTTGCCCTGGGCGAAGAAGGCGTCCGCCGGGTCGGCCGAGGCGACGATCGCGTAGGTGACGAAGCCTTCGGAGGGCCGCACCCGCGGAAGCACGTCGATCTTCGCGACCTGCACGGCAGGGGCTGCAACCTGCACGGCGGGCGCGGCCTGCCGCTTGGCCGGTGCTGCCTCGCGGCTCACGCCGAGCAGCGCCTCGTTGCGCGCGATCATCGTGGCGGGCGCCGAATCCGGCAGGGCATCGGCCGGTCCGCGATAGGAGGCGACCAGGAACTTGGTGTCGTCGCCGTCCTTCGGCGCCGGGCCCACATAGGCGACCTTGATCTTGGCGACGCCGGCGCGGCGGATGCCGAGCAGATCAGCCGCGCGCTTCGACAGGTCCATGATCCGCTTGCCGTGGAACGGCCCGCGGTCGTTGACGCGCACCATGACGGACCGACCGGTGTCGACGCTGGTGACGCGGGCATAGGACGGGAGGGGCATCGTCGTGTGGGCGGCCGACAGATGCGTCATGTCGTAGATTTCACCGTTGGCGGTGAACCGGCCGTGGAAGGCGTCGCCGTACCAGCTGGCGAGGCCGGTGGCCGCGTAGTCCTTGTCTTCCTTCGGTACATACCGCTTGCCGGCGACCGTATAGGGCTTGCCGACGATGGCGCGCCCGCCGCCCTTGGGAATGCTGCTGCCGTCTGCGACGACGCGCGGGCTGGGCTTCACGCCGTATTTGGGATCGACCTTGGCGGCGGCCGCTGCGGTCCTGGAATTGATCTTGCCGGGCGCCGTGGCGCAGGCGGCGAGACAGATGGATGTGACGATGGCCGTTGCGGCGAGACCCAGATGGCGCCGAAGTTTCGATCGCGCCTGTCGTGCAGCCGGGCGAGCCACGTCCTGATCGTTCATTCTGTCTCAGCCTTCACATCGACACGTGGGGGCAGATCATCGACACGAGCCACAAGATGGCCGCACAACGTCGCCCACTCTCCCTGACGCCGATACACAAAATCGCATCCGATCTCTTAACGTCGCATTAACGTTCCGGAAAGGAAGCGCCCGTGCACCGGGCCGCGGATCACATGTCATCCCTCGTTAGGAGCGGTTTCACGCCCGAATGAACCGGGCCCGTCACCGCCTCGTCGCAGGAAGGGGTCCGGCGGATCCCGCGGACGCCGCCGGCCGGTCGATATGTCCGGTGCGGACGGCCAATCCACGTCCCCGCGGTGTGCCGTTCGGCCGGATCGCTCCCGGTATGAACCCCGATCTCGTTCGCCTCTGCCACCGTGCTGACGAAGATACGACCAGCGGCGAAGCCACAATCTTCTAACTCCGAAAGCCGGTCGCGTAAAGCGCCTCGGTCACGGGCGTGTGAACAGCCGTCAACCGACTGGCGCCCCGGCCTTTCCGAGCCACGCGCGCAGATCGTTGCGCTGGCGCGCCGTGCCGATCGGCGGCGCCGACAGGAACCAGCGGGCGACGGTGGATTCGTCGGCCGGACCGGTGCCGTGCCATCGTCCGGCGACATAACCGACATAATCGCGCCAGCTCTCGCGGGCCTCGTCGAGACGTCCGACCGCGGCAAGCGCGGCGACCCGGTAACCCCCGCTGAGCGGGATCGAGTTCTGCGACCGGTCGGCCGCCTCGATGGCGCGCTCGGGCCGGCCGCCGAAGAGATAGACCGACACGCGGTAGGCCCAAAGCAGGCGCGAGGCGCCGACGTCGAGCTCCAGCGATGTGTCGACGAGATCAAGCGCGGCCTTGGTCTCGCCGCAGTGGGTGAGTGCGTCGCGGCCGAGGTGAGGATGCGGGGATTGCTCGGGTTGAGGTCGCAGGCGGCAAGCAGCGCGCCGACCGCATCCTGATGGCCGCCGGTCATGGCGTAGCTCCAGCCGAGGCAGAGATGCGCCGTGGCGTTGATCGGGTCGAGTTCGGCGCCGCGCCGCGCAAAGCGCACCGCCTCCGTGTCGCCGGCGCCGATGCGCGGCAGTCCGGGAAAGACGAGATGGCGCGAGTTGAGGATCTGGGCGAGGCCGCTGTTCGCCTGGGCGAAGCCCGGCGCGTCGTCCAGGATCGAGCGGATGATCGTCTCCGCCCGGCGCTCCTCTTCCGGCGTCCAGAAATTCAGGAGTTCCTGCGCGCGCAGCCAGCGATCGTAGACCGAAAGCGACACGTCGGGCATCGCCGAAAGGCGCGCCAGACGGTCGGCGGAGAGGTTGACGTTGAGCGCCGCCGCCAGCCGCCGCGCCAGCCGCTCGCAGGTGCGGAACCAGTCGGCGAGACTGATCGCCGACTTGTCGCTCCACATGAACCGGCCGCTGGAAGCATCCTTCAGCGTCATGGCGAGACGCAGCGCCTCCCCGTCCGGATAGGCGGCGCCTTCAAGCACATAGCGTCGGGCTCGGAAATCGCCTGCTTCGGATCGCTCGGCTCGATGATCACCCAGTCGCGGAACGGCAGCAGCGTGGCGAGGAAGTCGCGGCGAAATCCTTCCGTCAGATAACGCATCTGCGGGTCGATGCCGTAGGCCTCGAAGCCGAGCACGAAGATCTTGACCGGACCACTGGCCGCCCGCGCCGGCTCCGGTCGCACCTCCGGCGTCGCGCTCTTGAGACGGATCGCCAGCGCCTGCGTCTCGTTCGAGGGCTCGGCGCCGTATTCCTCGTCGAGGAGGTCCCAGAGCATGCCGTAGCGGCGGATGGCGCTGCCAAGGTCGCCGCGGGCCGCATCGCTCTCCATCAGCCGGCGGCAGGCGTATTCGTTGGTCGGATCGGCTTCCTGCAGCGCCAGCGCCCAGGCGCGCAGGCTCTCGCCGTCGCCGGCAGCGGCCAGCCGGCGCTCGAACTGCGCCAGCATGCGCTCGCCCTGGCTCTGGCGCAGCACGCTCAGCCAGATCTGGAAGGCAGGGTCGAGGTCGTCGAAGCCAGCAAACAGCGAATCGGCGAGGCCGCCCCAGCCGATCCCGGCCGGTGGCTGCGGCGCGCTGGACAGCGCCTCCTGCAGATCGATCAGGTCGACCGAGAAGCTTGCCGGCTGAAGGCGGATCTCGCTGCGCTCGACGACCAGCACCGCGTCCAGCGCCCCGGCCATCGACTGCTTGAGATCGTAGAGGGTCTGGCGCAGCGCGCCGCGGGCCTGTTCGGCCGGGCGTTCGCTCCACAACAGGCCGATGATCCGCTCGCGCGACAGCACGTTCGACGGCGAGAAGGCGAGCAGCCCCAGCATCGCCATCGCCTTGCGGTTCTTCAGCGCGACAAGGCGGTCGCCGATGCGCAGCCGTGGCTCGCCGATGAGTTCGATCCGGCAGATCGGCGGCTCGGCGCCGCCCTGATCCTCTCCCACCTCAGCCCCCGGTCCCCGCGCCCGGCCGGGACCGCCCATTCTGCCTGTCCGCCTGCCCGCGGTCGTCGCCTCAATCCGGTGAAGACCGGCGTCCGTCACGTCACCCCGGGCACGGCGACGCGCTCCCCACCACGCCGTTTCCGAACGGGGCAACGTTCATCCAGCACTACAATATGTGAGCGGTATTATCCAGATTTGCCGAGCGGCGACGTGGCTGAAAAGCCTGTTTCGTCAATGCAAAGACGTCGCACCGGCGGCGAGCGCCCTCACGGGCGGTCGCGCGCCGGCGGCTCCACGTCGACATCGTTGCCGTTGTCGTCGAGATCGGCATCGCCGACGGGCGCTTCGCGCGACATGTCGAGGGTCACTTCCTCGTCCTGTGCCCCGTGCTTGCGGGCCAGGCGATTCCACGCCCGCCAGCCGACCGGCAGCAGCAGCAGGTAGAGGATCGTCACCAGCGCCAGCATCTCGAAGGGGAAGTTCACCGTCAGACCGGCGACCAGCACGAACACCACGAACAGCGGCACGACGAGATCGCGCCGGATGCCGCCGAGCTTCTTGCCCGAAAAGGTCGGCACGCGGCTCACCATCAGCACGCCGACCAGCACCGTGTAGGCGGCGATGAAGGGCGCGGCGATTTCCGGCGGCGTGAAGATCGTGTCGATCTGGGCGAGCGCGACCGGCAGCAGCACGCAGATCGCCCCCGCCGGCGCCGGCACGCCGACGAAGAAATTGCCCTGCCAGGCCGGCTTGTTGTCGGAGAGCAGCATCACGTTGAAGCGGGCCAGCCGAAGGGCGGCGGCGATGGCGAACAGCAGCGCCGCGATCCAGCCGATCGACTTCACGTCATGCAGCGACCAGCTGTAGAGCAGCAGCGCCGGGGCGCAGCCGAAGCTCATGAAGTCGGCCAGCGAATCGAGTTCCGCGCCGAACCGCGAGGTGGCCTTCAGGAAGCGGGCGATGCGACCGTCGAGGGCATCGAGCAGGCCGGCGAGCACGATCGCGCCGAGCGCCATGTCGAAGCGCCCCTCCATGGAGAAGCGAATCGAGGTCAGGCCGACGCAGAGCGCCAGCAGCGTCACCATGTTCGGCACGATCATCCGCACCGGCAGGCGGCCGATGCGGCGCGGCCGGCGCGTGGCTTCCTTGGGACGGTCGAACGGGTCGAAGGGGGGAAAGATGCTCGACATGGTTCAGCCCACCCGCACGACGGGAACCGGCTCGAGGCCGGAAAGAGAAGCAAGGACGGTCTCGCCGGCGACGGTCTTCTGCCCGACCGAGACCCGCGCCGCCGCGCCGACCGGCAGGTAGACGTCCACCCGCGAGCCGAAGCGGATGAGGCCGAAGCGGTCGCCGACCAAAAGGGTCTCGCCCTCGCGGGTGAAGCAGACGATGCGGCGGGCGATGAGGCCGGCGATCTGCACCACGCCCACGTCGACGCCCGTGGCCATGCGGATCA
Organism: Methylobrevis pamukkalensis; assembly: GCF_001720135.1. GTDB lineage: Bacteria > Pseudomonadota > Alphaproteobacteria > Rhizobiales > Pleomorphomonadaceae > Methylobrevis > Methylobrevis pamukkalensis. The sequence goes on along the minus strand of NZ_MCRJ01000038.1, from coordinate 20,458 downwards.
CGACGCCGTTGCGCTCGTTGTCCTCGCTGGCCTTGTCGAGTTCGGCGTTGATGAACTTGCCGGCCTTGTAGGCGACCCGCAGCACGTCGCCGGCCACCGGCGCGCGGTTCACGTGGCAGTCGAACACGTTCATGAACACGCAGATCCGCAGGCGCGGCGTCTCGCCCATGCCGAGTTCGCGCGGCGGCACGGCAAGGCCGATGTCCGACACGCGGCCGTCGGCCGGGGTGACGACGAGGTCGGCCGAGACCGGCGTGACCCGCACGGGATCGCGGAAGAACAGGGCGCACCAGATGGTCAGCGCGGTACCGATCCAGAACAGCGGCTCGATGAACCAGCCGACGACGAGCGTCACCACCGCGAAGATGGCGATGAACTTGTGACCCTCGGGATGGATCGGCGGGATCGAATTGGTGATGGATTTCCAGATGGACATGGCCGATCCGTCGCGTTCGTCGAAGGCCGCCGGTCGGCCCCCTCTTGGTTGCGTCACCTTTGGCACACGGGTGCGGCCCTGTGAAGGCCGGGAACGGCGCGGTGCCGATCGGCCCCGCTGCGCTCAGGCGACGCCGAGGCCGGCGGTGAGGCCGCCGTCGATCACGAAATCCGAGCCGGTCACGAAGCCGGCCCGGTCGGACGCAAGGAAGGCGATCATGTCGGCCACCTCCTCCGGTTCGCCGATGCGGCCGATCGGATGGGCCGCGCCGAAACGGGCGAACACGGCCTCGAGATCGGCCTCGGGGCCGTCGAAGGTGCGGGCGGCAAGCTCGAGAATCGGCGTGCGCACCGAGCCGGGGCTGACCGAGACGACGCGGATGCCGTCGGCGGCAAAATCGAGGGCCATTGCCCGGGTCAGGGCGTGGATCGCCCCCTTGGAGGCGACATAGGCGGCGACGCCCTTCTGACAGGCGTGGCCCTGGACGCTGGAGACGTTGACGATCACCCCGCGCCCGCGCCGGCGCATTTCCGGGACGACGAAATGGGCGGTCAGGTGGATGGCGCCAACGTTGACGGCGAGGCAGCGGGCGAAGGTTTCCGGCGCGGTCTCGACCGCGTCGCCATAGGGATGGATCGCGGCCGTGTTGACGATCATGTCGATCCCCCCGAACCGGGCAACGCAGGCGGCGACGGCGGCGGCCACCTGCGCGGGATCCGAGACGTCGGTCTGGCGTACGGCGATGTCGAGGCCGTTCCTGTCCGCCAGCGCGGCAAGCTCGGTATTGCCGGCGTCGTCGATGCCGAGCACCATGACGCCAGCACCCGCCCTTGCCAGGCGAAGGGCTGTCGCGCGGCCGATCCCCGTGCTGCCGGTGACGAGGGCGACGCGTCCGGAAAACTCGCTCATGTCTCTCCCCACGTGCCGCTTGCGGAAGTGGATATTGCCGCCACGAGCGTGGGCCGCGGCTGGAACGACGGTCCGATGCACGCGCATCGTCGTCTTCGATCCGAAGGCGAGCGACGCGCAAGCGCAGGAAACGAGTTTATGGCAGGAATGGAAACATAAAATCTTCCATCGTGTTGATGGTGGCGCGGCTCGACGGTTCCTGTCGGGCATGACGAGGAGCGGGCGATGCTGCAGGGCTGGCGCTGGTTCGGACCGGAAGATCCCGTTCCTCTGGACCATGTGCGCCAGGCCGGCGCGTCCGGCATCGTCACCGCCCTGCACCACATCTACGACGGCCGGACCTGGTCGATGGACGACATCGCGCTTCGCAAGGCGGCGATCGAACACGCCGGCCTGACCTGGGCGGTGTGCGAATCGATCCCGGTCCACACCTCGATCAAGCTGCGCAGCGGCCCGTTCCGTGCCTACATCGACAACTGGAAGGACACGCTGGCCAACCTCGGTCGCAGCGGCATTCCCGTGGTCTGCTACAATTTCATGCCCGTGCTGGACTGGACCCGCACCGACCTTCAGTTCCGGATGCCGAGCACCGGCTATGCCCTGCGCTTCGACATTGCCGACTTCGTCGCCTACGACGTGTTCGTGCTGGCCCGCCGGAACGCGGAGGCCGACTATCCGGCCGAGGAAGTCGAGGCCGCACGCGCACGCCTGGCGCGGATGTCGGAGGACGATGCCGCGCGACTGGAGCGCACCATCATCGCCGGCCTGCCGGGCAAGGAAGACACCCACGACCGCGCCGGCATCGCCGCCCGGATCGCCGCCTTCGATGGCCTGACCGAGGCGGATGTCCGGTCCAATCTCCTGGAATTCCTGCGCGAGATCGTGCCGGTGGCCGAAGACGTCGGCGTCCGGCTCGCCCTCCATCCGGACGACCCGCCCTTCCCGCTTTTCGGCCTGCCCCGGGTGGTCTCGACGGCCGCCGCCGCACGGGGACTGCTGGCCGCCATCGACAGTCCGGCGAGCGGCCTGACGCTCTGCACCGGCTCCTACGGATCGCGGCCGGACAATGATCCGGTGGCGATGGTCCGCGAGTTCGGACCGCGCATTCATTTCGCGCATCTGCGCAATGTGCTCCGCGGCCCTGGCCGGAGCTTCACGGAATCCGATCACCTCGGCGGCGACGTGGACATGGTCGGGGTCGTCGTCGCGCTGGTCGAGGAAGAGCGCCGTCGCCGGGCGGAGGGAAGGCTTGACGCCGAGATTCCGATGCGCCCGGACCATGGCCATCTCCTTGCCGACGACATCGGCAAGACGGTCTTCCCGGGCTATTCCCTGATCGGCCGGCTGAAGGGACTGGCAGAACTGCGCGGCGTCATGCAGACCGCCGCGCGGCTCCTCCCCGAGGGCTGAGGTTCACCGCCCTGCCCCCGGAACAAGGAGGCATCACGTCCCTGACGTGAGTTCCTCGGCGGTCCGGCCACGGACGACGATGCCCTCGGCGTCGGTCTCGCGTACCTGCCGCAGCCGCTCTTCGGCCTCGGCCGCCTCGCGCTGGCGGCTCCACATGGTGGTGTAGAGACCGTTCTTCTCGATCAGCTCGGCGTGACTGCCGCGCTCGGCGATCACGCCCTTTTCCAGAACGATGATCTCGTCGGCATTGACGACGGTGGAGAGCCGGTGGGCGATCACAAGCGTGGTGCGGCCGCGGCTGACCCGGTCCAGCGCCGACTGGATCTCGCGCTCGGTGTTGGTGTCGAGCGCCGAGGTCGCCTCGTCGAGGATCAGGATCGGAGGGGCCTTGAGGATGGTACGGGCGATGGCGACGCGCTGCTTCTCGCCGCCGGAGAGCTTCAGGCCGCGCTCGCCGACCATCGCCTTGTAGCCCTGCGGCAGCATCTCGACGAAATGGCCGATCTGCGCCATGTCGGCGGCAGCCTTCACCTCCTCCTCGCTGGCGTCGGGGCGGCCGTAGCGGATGTTGTAGAAGATGGTGTCGTTGAACAGCACCGTGTCCTGCGGGACCATGCCGATCGCCGCGCGCAGCGACTTCTGGGTGACGGTGCGCACATCCTGCCCGTCGATCAGGATCCGGCCGGAGGTGACGTCGTAGAAGCGGTAGAGCAGCCGCGACAGCGTGGATTTGCCCGCCCCCGACGGCCCGACGATCGCGATCGTCCTGCCCGCCGGCACCTCGAAGGAGACGCCGCGCAGGATCGTGCGCTCGGGATCGTAGGAGAAGACGACATTGTCGAAGGTGACGGTGCCGCCCGAGACGACCAGCGGCTTTGCATCCGGGCTGTCGACGATCTCCGCCTCCTGCTCGAGCAGGGTGAACATCGCCTCGATGTCGACGATGCCCTGGCGGATTTCCCGATAGATGAAGCCGATGAAGTTGAGCGGGATCGCAAGCTGCATCAGCAGCGCGTTGATCAGCACGAAATCGCCGACGGTCTGGGTTCCGGCCAGCACGGCCTGCGCCGACAGCATCATGCAGATCGTCATGCCGACGGTGAAGATGATGGTCTGGCCGTTGTTGAGGCGGGCGAGCGAGGTGTTGGTCTCGGTCGCGGCCGACTCGTAGATGGCCATCGAGGCGTCGAATCGCTTGGCCTCCATCTCCTCGTTGCCGAAGTATTTCACCGTCTCGAAATTCAGCAGCGAATCGATCGCCTTGGTGTTGGCCTCGGTGTCGGAATCGTTCATCCGGCGCCGGATCTCGATCCGCTGGTTGGTGACGCGCACCGAATACCAGACGTAGATCCACACCGTGACGCCGATCACCACGAGATAGATCCAGTCGAACTGCCACCAGATCACCACCGCCATCAGCGCGAATTCGACGATGGTCGGCAGCGCGTTGAGGATGGTGAAGCGGCTGATGGTCTCGATGCCCTTCACCCCGCGTTCGATCACGCGGGTGAGGCCCCCGGTACGCCGCTGCAGGTGAAAGCGCAGCGACAGCTGGTGAAGGTGGACGAAGGTGCGGTAGGCCAGTTCGCGGACCGCATACTGCCCGACCTGCGCGAAGATCGCGTCGCGCAACTGGTTGAAGGCATTGAGCATGATCCGCCCGACGCCGTAGGAGACCACCAGCAGGAGCGGCGTCGACACCATGAACAGGGTCGCCGAGCTGATGTCGCTTTCACCCGGCACCAGCGCGTCGGTTGCCCACTTGTAGGTGTAGGGCACCAGGACGGTGATGATCTTGGCGATGATCAGCGCCGCAAAGGACAGGACGACCCGGACCTTCAGATCGAAGCGCTTGGCGGGCCACATGTAGGGCCAGAGATTGCGGAGCGTCGAAAGCAGGGTGCCCTCGTCGGCGCTCACCTTGCCGGTGGAGGCCTTGCGGTCGGTCATGTCGGCTTGTCCTCGGTTCCGGCGGGCGGGCCGACCTCCGCATCGATCTCGGGCGGATCGAACGGTATCCTTCGCAGAAAACACGGGGATGAAGGCGGCTCTTTCGAATGGGTCTGACATATGTGGATGTCAGGTCGAATATCAACCCGTCGGAAAAGCCGATCGACGGCGCCGTGACACGTCCGTCATCGGGGTTGCGTCACGGTCGGCCTAGTCTTGGCCGCTGACCAACCGGATGCCGGACCCCATGGACCTGTTTGCCACCGTCGACATCTACTGCGAACGTCTCGGCCCGGGCCTGCTCGCCGAGCCCCTGAACGCCGTGTCGAATTTCGCCTTCATCGCTGCGGGTCTTTACGCCGTCCGGGCCGCGCGGCGGGCGGGCAGCGATCTCTGGGTGGTGCTGCTCGGCTGGTGGGTGGTGGCGATCGGCCTCGGCTCGCTGTCGTTCCACACCTTTGCGAACCGGCTGACCGGCCTTGCCGACGTGCTGCCGATCTGGAGCTTCGTGGTGCTCTACGTGGTGTTCACGCTGCGCCGATTCCTGCGACTTCGGGCGGTCACGACCGCAATGGTCGCCGGCCTCGGCATTGCCGCAGTCATCGCAGCCATGAGGACGATCCCGCCGGACATCGCGCGGGCCACCAACGGGTCGAGCAGCTATCTTCCGGTCGTCGTCGCCTTCTTCATCCTCGGCGGCGCGCTGGCGTGGCAGCGCCATCCCGCGCGGGCGGCCGTGCTCGGCGCCGGCGCGGTGTTTCTCGTCTCACTGACCTTTCGCACCCTCGACGCCGCCGTCTGCGCCGGCTTTCCGGCCGGCGTTCATTTCCTCTGGCATCTCTGCAACGCGGTGATGCTGGCGATCCTGTTGCTCGCCGCCGTGCACCACGGCCAGCCGGAGCCGGGTGGCAATCAGCGCGGCAAAGCCTGACGAAGGTCGGCGCTCTCGGGAACGCCGGCGTCGATGCCGGCGCTCTCCACCTCGCGGAACACCTCGCCGATCCCGAGCAGCAGCGGCGCCTGCGGCGGCGCCACCGCCCCGCCCGACAGGTCCTGCAGGGTCATCCGGCGGATGCGCTGCTCGGGCCGGGACACGGCCTCCGCGACAACGACCGGCGTGGCCGGCGAACGGCCCTCGGCGATCAGCCGGTCGGCGAGATCACGCGAGGTGCGTCCGCCCATGTAGACGACCAGCGTCGTCTCCGCGTCGGACAGACCCTTCCAGTCGAGCTTTTCCGGCAGGCGTCCGTCGCGGGCGTGGCCGGTGACGAAGCGGACCGAATGGGCGAGATCGCGGTGGGTGAGCGACACGCCGAGCGCCGAGCCAAGCGCGATGCCGGCGCTGATGCCGGGCACCACCTCGACCGGGATGTTCGCGCGCGCAAGCTCGGCGATCTCCTCGCCGGCCCGGCCGAAGATCATCGGATCGCCGGATTTCAGCCGCACCACATGCCGGCCCTGACCGGCGAGACTGACCATCAGCGCGTTGATGTCCTCCTGGCGGCAGGACTCGCGGCCGCCGCGCTTGCCGACCAGCATGCGCTTGGCCTCGCGCCGCGCCAGTTCCAGCACATCGTCGGAGACGAGATCGTCGAACAGGATCACGTCGGCCGACTGCAGCGCCCGCACCGCCTTGATCGTCAGGAATTCGGCATCCCCCGGTCCGGCACCGACGATGGTGACCCGGCCGCCGCCATCGGCGCCGAGGCCCGCGGCCTCGTCTTCCAGCCGCCGCACGGTCGCCTCGACATCGGCGCCCGGCGCGGGCCCGAAGGCGAGATCGGAGAAGCGCTCCCAGAAGCGGCGGCGCTCGGCGCCGGGCTTGAGCCGCGCCGTGACATGCTCGCGCACCCGCGCCGCAAGCTCGGCCCAGGCGGTCAGCGTCTGCGGCACCAGCGTCTCGATGCGACGGCGGATCGCCTGGCCGAGGATCGGGGCGGCGCCGTCGGTCGAAATGCCGATCACCACCGGCGAGCGGTTGACGATCGAGCCGAACTGGAAGGCGCAGAAGGCCGGCTTGTCGATCACGTTGTGCGGCACGCCCGCGGCCCGGGCCGAACAGGCGAAGGCCTGCGCCTCGGCGTCGGTTTCGGCGTCGCAGATGGCGATGACGGCGCCCTCGAAGCAGTCGGTCGCCCAGGGACGGGCATGGAGCCGGAAGCGATCGTCGCCGGTGATCAGCTGGAGCATCTCCGGCTCGGGCTCGGCGGCATAGACCTCGACCCGCGCGCCGGCGGCGGCGAGCAGTTCGGCCTTCCACGCGGCCGCGGCAGTGCCGCCGGCGACGATGGCGCGCCGGCCGTCCAGCCCGAAGAACACGGGCAGCTTTGCGAGCCGGCCCATGCGCGCCGGCGAGGCCTCAGCCGGTCTTCTGGATGCGACACGCATCGATCACTCTCCCGATCTCGCTGCGGCAGGAGCCGCAGTTCGTCCCCGCCTTCAAGGCCCTGCCGACATCCGCCACCGACATCGCCCCACCGGAGACGATCGCCTGGACGATGGAATTCACGCCGACGTCGAAGCAGGAACAGACGATGGCACCCTTGTCCGGCGCCGCGCCGCCGCCTCTGCCCGCAAGCATGCGCAGGCGATCCTGCGGCTCCAGCGCCTCGCCGCCGAGACGGTCGACGAGGAAGCTGCGCGACACCGCGACCGGCTCCGGCGCCACGAACAGCGCGGCGATCAGGCGTCCGTCCCTGAACAGGGCGACGCGGCCGATGCCGCGCACGCTGTCATGATAGGCGACGCGCTCGTCGCCGGGAAGGACGGGAACGAGGTCGCATAGCAGGGTTTCGGCGTCCACAGGGTCGCAGCCGGCAAGTTCCAGGCGATGGCCACCCCGCGTGCGGCCGAGCGCCCAGTAGTCGCCCGGGATCCTCGACGGGCGGTCCCGCAGGACCGCAAAGCCGTACCAGCTGGCGGCAAAGGGAATGACATCGACGCCGGTGGCCTTGAGACCGGGCTGGCCGGACACCGGATCGACGGCGGGAGCGACCACCGCATCGATCCGCCCCGAAGAACTGTTCTGCCCCGTCCAGTGCATCGGCACGAACACCGAGCCGCGGCGCTGCCGGTCGGTCACCAGCGCGCGCACCACCGCGGCGCCATGGCGGCTGGCGATCCGGACGAGGCCGGCGGGGGTGACGCCGAGGCGGGCGGCATCCTCTGGGTGGATCTCGGCGAAGGGCTCGGCGATATGCGAGGTCAGCCGCGCCGCCTTGCCGGTGCGCGTCATCGTGTGCCACTGGTCGCGGACCCGGCCGGTGTTCAGCACCATCGGCCGGCTGGCATCGATCTGAAGCGGCAGGACCGGCGTCGGCACGAAGCGGGCGCGGCCGTCCGGTGTGAAGAAGCGACCGTCGGCGAAGAAGCGCTGATCGTCGCCCTCCCCGTCCGACCTGTCGCCGCGCCGCACCGGCCATTGCACGGGTGCCAGGTTGTCGAAGGCTGCGGTGTCGACATCGGCAAGACCGGAGATGTCGAAGTCGCGGGAGCCTTCGTTCTCGAAGCCCGAGAGTGCGGCATGCTCGCGGAAGACATCGCCGGCCGAGGCATAGGAAAAGGCCGCGTCATAGCCCATCCGCCGACCGACCTCGGCGAAGATCCACCAGTCCGGCATCGTCCGGCCGGGCGTGGGCAGGAAGGCGCGCTGGCGCGAGATGCGGCGCTCCGAATTGGTGACCGTGCCGTCCTTCTCGCCCCAGCCGGCGGCGGGCAGCAGCACGTCGGCGTAGGGCGTGGCGTCGGTCGCGGCCATCACCTCGGAGATCACGACGAAGGGACAGGTCTCCAGCGCCCGTCGCACCAGGTCGGCGTCGGGCAGGCTGTCGACCGGATTGGTGGCGGCGATCCAGATCGCCTTGACCCGGCCATCGGCGACGGCGGTGAACAGGTCCACGGCCTTGAGCCCGGCCCGGTCGGTCACGCGGGCGGTGTTCCAGAAGCGCGCGACCCGGTCGCGGTCGGCGGCGCTGTCGATGTCCATATGCGCGGCGAGCTGGTTGGCAAGGCCGCCGACCTCGCGGCCGCCCATGGCGTTGGGCTGGCCGGTGATCGAGAACGGCCCCATGCCCGGCCGGCCGATCCGGCCCGTGAGCAGATGGCAATTGATGATGGCGTTGACCTTGTCGGTGCCGGTCACCGACTGGTTGACGCCCTGGCTGTAGACGGTGACGACCTTCTCCGTCGCCGCGAACAGGGCGTAGAAGGCGGCGATCTCGGCCGGATCGAGGCCGGTGTCGACGGCAAGCGTACCCGCACCGCCGCTTGCGGCGGCGAGCGTGTCGGTCAGGCCGCGGGTGTGATCGGCCACGAACGCGCTGTCGATGACGCCCTCCTGCAGGAGATGCAGCAGCAGGCCGTTGAAGAGGGCCACGTCGCCGCCGGGCGCGATGGCAAGATGCAGGTCGGCAAGTTCGGTCGTCGCAGTGCGGCGCGGGTCGATGGTCACGACCTTCAGCGACGGGCGGCGTTCCTTTTCGACCACCAGCCGCTGGAACACGACCGGATGGCACCAGGCCAGGTTCGAGCCGACGAGGACGACGAGGTCGGCCTCCTCGAGGTCGCGGTAGGTGCCGGGCACCGTGTCGGAGCCGAAGGCGCGCTTGTGGCCGGCGACCGACGAGGCCATGCACAGCCGCGAATTGGTGTCGATGTTGCCCGAGCCGATGAAGCCCTTCATCAGCTTGTTGGCGACGTAATAATCCTCGGTGAGAAACTGGCCGGAGCCGTAGATCGCCACCGCGTCGGGGCCGTGCTCGGCGATCGTCTCGGCAAAGCGCCGGGCAACGAGATCCAGCGCCTCGTCCCAAGAGGCGGTCGCGCCGGCGATCTTCGGGTCGAGCAGCCGGTCGTCCAGCGACAGGGTGTCGGCGAGCGCCGACCCCTTGGAGCAGAGCCGGCCGAAATTCGCCGGATGATCCGGATCGCCCGCCACCGACACCGCCCCGTCCGCCGCCACCCGCGCGATCACCCCGCAGCCGACGCCGCAATAGGGGCAGGTCGTCCGGGTGGTCGTCTCCGCAACGGGCGGGACGGCGGCAAGGAGCAGGTCGTCGGGGTCGCGTTTCATGGGGTTTGTCGCTCGATGTGATGGGTATCAGGCAGCAGACACGGAGTGTGTGGCTCCCCCCTCACCCTGCCCCTCTCCCGCAAGGAAGAAGACAGGGTGTGGGGGAGCAGACCTTCTCAGGCTTCAGTCTTTCCTTCGTCATTGCCGGGCCTGACCCGGCAACCCGATCACGTGTCCACGAGGATAGGCCTTGGAAATCGGCCCGAGGGACAGCCGCATCCCCATGGTGAACCAGGCATTCGCGGCCAGGCCATTGGCGCCGGGTCGAGCCCGCCGATGACGACGCTGACGCCTCGTTTCGTCTCATCGCCGCTTCTGCGGCCTCCCTCACGCCGCCCGGCGCGCCAGCAGCGCCGAGAGGTCCAGCAGCAGCCGGCCGGCCTCGTCCACCGTCACCGGCACCGTCCGGACGCAGCCCTCGTCCGCGCCCTGGGCGAGGCCGGTTTCCAGGCTGATCACCCAGTTGTGCAGCGGGCAGGTGACGAAATGACCGTGGACGATGCCCTCCGACAGCGGACCGCCGCGATGCGGGCAGCGGTTGTCGATGGCGAAGATCCGGTCGTCCATGGTGCGGAACACCCCGATTTCCGTCTCGGCGAGTTTGACCACCCGCGCGCCGCGGGCCGGGACGTCGGTCACGTGGCCGACGTCGACGAGAGACTTGAAGGGAGCGTTCATTCGGCGGCCTCCGCGTAGGTGATGGTCGCGAGCGGGGCGAATTCGTGGGCCTCGGACCCCGCGACGCGCTCGGCCCAGGGATCGGTCTGGAAGAAGGTCTGGCTGTAGACGAAGCGCTCGACCAACGCCTTGCGGCGCGGGGCATCGGCGACGATCTGGGCACGCACGGTGTCGAGGCCGACACGTTTGGCCCACTTGTAGACGCGCTCCAGGTAGTGGCCCTGCTCGCGGTAGAGCTGGACCAGGGCGAGGCCGTATTCGATCGCCTCTTCCTCGGTGTCGACGTGGCAGAGCGGTTCCGTGCCCTTGATGTCGAGCCCGGCCGCGCCGGCGAAGACGAGGTCGTAGCCGCTGTCGACGCAGATGATGCCGAAGTCCTTGCAGGTGGCTTCGGCGCAGTTGCGCGGGCAGCCGGACACCGCCATCTTCACCTTCGCCGGCGTCCAGGCGCCCCACATCGCCTTCTCGATCTTGACGCCGAGGCCGGTGCTGTCCTGCGTGCCGAAGCGGCACCATTCCTTGCCGACGCAGGTCTTCACCGTGCGCACGCCCTTGGCATAGGCGTGGCCGGAGACCATGCCGGCGTCGTTGAGATCCGCCCAGACGGCAGGCAGATCCTCCTTCTTCACCCCGAGCAGGTCGATGCGCTGGCCACCCGTCACCTTGACGGTCGGGATGGCATACTTGTCGGCGACGTCGGCGATCGCGCGCAGTTCCCTGGCCGAGGTCAGGCCGCCCCACATGCGCGGCACCACCGAATAGGTGCCGTCCTTCTGGATGTTGGCGTGAACGCGTTCGTTGATGAAGCGCGACTGCTGGTCGTCCACCGCCTCGCCGGGCCAGCTGGCGAGCATGTAGTAGTTGAGCGCCGGCCGGCACTTGGCGCAGCCGCAGGAGGTCTTCCACTCCAGCTCCTGCATCGCCGCCGCGATCGACTTCAGCTCCTTGGCGACGATCAGCCGGCGCACGTCGTCGTGCGACAGCGCCGTGCAGGTGCACATCGGCTTGACGGCCGAGACCTCGAAGGCATCTCCCAGCGTCACCGCGAGCAGTTGTTCGACGAGGCCGGTACAGGAGCCGCAGGAGGCGGACGCTTGGTGTACATCCGCACGTCATCGACGGAGGACAGGCCCTTCGCGGCAATCGCCTCGACGATGGTGCCCTTGCAGACGCCGTTGCAGCCGCAGATCTCCGCACTATCCGGCAAGGCTGCAACGGCCGCCGTAGGGTCCAGCGGAGCCCCCCCGACGAAGGACCGGCCGAAGATCAGGGTGTCGCGCAGCTCGGAAATGTCGGCCTCGTCGCGCATCAGGTCGAAGAACCACGGGCCGTCGGCGGTCTCGCCGTAGAGCACGGCGCCGATGATCCGGTTGTCCTTCAGGACGAGGCGCTTGTAGACGCCGCGATTGGCGTCGCGGAAGACGATCTCCTCGCGGTCCCTCGCTTCGGCGAAATCGCCGGCCGAGAACAGGTCGACGCCGGTCACCTTGAGCCTGGTCGCGACGACCGAGCCATAATAGCCCGCCTCCTCCTCCACCAGCGTCGCTGCGGCGACCTTGGCCATCTCGAACAGCGGGGCGACGAGGCCATAGCACTGGCCGCGATGCTCCACGCATTCGCCGACCGCCAGCACATGCGGATCGGAGGTCATCATCCGGTCGTCGACCTTGAGGCCGCGGCCGACGTCGAGGCCCGCTGCCCCGGCGAGCGTGGCGTTCGGGCGGATGCCCACCGCCATCACCACCAGATCGCAGGCCATCTCGGACCCGTCGTCGAAACGGATGCCCGCCACCCGGTCCGTGCCGAGGATCTCCTTCGTGTTGGTGCGGGTGCGGATGTCGATGCCGCGCCCGACCAGTTCGCGCTCCAGCAGGTAGCCGGCCGAGGCGTCGAGCTGGCGCTCCATCAGCGTCGGCGCCAGATGGACGACGGTGACGTCCATGCCGCGCATCCGCAGGCCCGCCGCCGCCTCGAGGCCGAGAAGGCCGCCGCCGACGACCACGGCCCGGCCGCCGCGGTCGGCCGCGGCCAGCATCTTCTCCACATCGTCGAGATCGCGGTAGGCGACGACGCCGGGAAGGTCGACGCCCGGCACCGGGATGATGAAGGGCGAGGAGCCGGTCGCGACCAGCAGCATGTCGTAGTGGGCGACCGATCCGGCCTCCGTCTCGACGATGCGCGCCGCCCGGTCGATCCGCGTCACCGCCTGGCCCTTGACCAGGGTGATGCCGCGCTCGGCGTACCAGGCGTCCGAATGGGTGACGATCTGCTCGAAGGTCTTCTCGCCGGAGAGCACCGGTGAGAGCAGGATGCGGTTGTAGTTCACCCGCGGCTCGGCGCCGAACACGGTGATGTCGTAGGCGCCGGGCGCTTGTCGGTGAGGTGTTCGAGAACACGGCCGGCAGCCATGCCATTCCCGATCACGACCAGTTTCTTCGTCATGGAGTATCCCCGGGTCGATCGTGTCGGGCCGTCAGGCGGCTTCGACGAAGCGGTTGCGTTCGTAGAGGAATTTCAGCACCGCCGTGCGGCAGCGGATGTAGGTGGGGTCGGTCGCCAGTTCGAGCCGGCGGCGCGGCCGCGCGATCGGCACGTCGAGGATCTCGCCGATCCGGGCCGAGGGGCCGTTGGTCAGCATCACGATCCGGTCGGAGAGCAGCACCGCCTCGTCGACATCGTGGGTGATCATCAGCACGGTGTTGCCGAGGGTCTGCTGGATCTGCATCACCTGATCCTGCAGATGGGCGCGGGTCAGCGCATCGAGCGCGCCGAAGGGCTCGTCGAGCAGCAGCACCTTCGGCTCCATGGCGAGCGCCCGGGCGATGCCGACGCGCTGCTTCATGCCGCCGGAGATTTCCGCGGGGCGCTTGTCCTTGGCATGGCCCATGTGGACGAGTTCGAGATTGCGCATCGTCCATTCATGGCGCTCGGCCTTCGAGCGGGTCTTGCGGAACACCTTGTCGACCGCCAGCGAGACATTCTCGTAGACGGTGAGCCAGGGCAGCAGCGAATGGTTTTGGAACACCACCGCCCGGTCCGGGCCCGGCTGGTCCACCACCTCGCCTTCGAGGAACACGACGCCGGTGGTGGCGTCCGTCAGGCCGGCGACGATGTTGAGCAGCGTGGACTTGCCGCAGCCGGAATGGCCGATGATCGAGATGTATTCGCCCTTGTCGACATCGAGCGAGATGTTCTTCAGGACGTTGGTGCTCGCGCTGCCGCGGGTGAAGGTCTTGTCGACCTGCTGGATCGAGAGATAGGCCTTGGGCATGGGTGATCCTCCTCGCGCGTCCGGTCAGGAACTGGCGGTGCCGCGGGTGATGGCGTTGGCGATGAAGACGACGAGACGGTCGAGCAGGAAGCCGGTGACGCGACGTAGACGAGGGCGAGGATGATGTCGCTGATCAGCGACGAGTTCCACGCGTCCCAGATGAAGAAGCCGATGCCGACGCCGCCGATCAGCATTTCCGCCGCGACGATGGCGAGCCAGGACAGGCCGATGCCGATGCGCAGGCCGGTGAAGATGTACGGCGCCGCCGCCGGGATCATGATCTTGAGGAAATATTCGAAGCCGTTGAGGCGCAGCACCTTGGCGACGTTCTGGTAGTCCTGCGGGATGTTGCGGATTCCGACGGCGGTGTTGATCACGATCGGCCAGACCGAGGTGATGAAGATCACGAAGATCGCCGAGGGCTGGCCGTCGCGGAAGGCGGCGAGCGAGAGCGGCAGCCAGGCGAGCGGCGGCACCGTGCGCAGCACCTGGAAGATCGGGTCGAGGCCGCGCATCGCCCACTGCGACTGGCCGACCAGCACGCCGAGCGCCACGCCGACCACCACCGCGATCGCGTAGCCGAGCGCCACGCGCTGCAGCGAGGCGATGAGATGCCAGCCGAGGCCCTTGTCGATGCCGCCGTTGTCGTAGAACGGGCTGATGATCAGCTCCCACGTGTCCGTCACCACCTGCGAGGGCGGCGGCAGGCTGGAGCCCGGCGCGGAACAGACCATCTCCCAGACGAGCAGGATGAGGCCGAGCATGAACAGCGGCGGGATGACCGTGGTGCCCACGGTCCGCAGGCGCTCGTTCAGAATGGCCGACATCGGCGGGCGGGCGACCGGAAAGGCCACCACGGCGGCGGCGGCACCGGCCGTCGCGGCGGCGCCTTCGGTGGACTTGATGGCGGTCTTCGTCATCGTTTGACTCCTGGAGAATGTGCGCACGATCGGAGCGCCCGGCGCGGCAGGGCCGGCACCGGGCGGCACGTCGCCGTCAGGCGATGCGCTTGATCGAAAGGCTTTCGAGATAGGCGGCCGGGTTTTCCGGATCGAAGGTCTTGCCGTCGAAGAAGGTCTCGACGCCGCGGCTGTCGGTCTGCGGAATGTCGGTGGCAGCGATGCCCAGCGTCTTGGCCGCCTCGCGCCAGAGGTCGGCACGGTTCACTTCGGCGACCAGCGCCTTGATGTCCATGTCCGGCGCGAACTTGCCCCAGCGCACGTCCTCGGTGAGGAACCAGGCGTCGTGGCTCTTGAACGGGAAGGAGGCGTGGTCCTGCCAGAACTTCATGTAGCCGGTGCTGGCGTCCACGACCTTGCCGTTGCCGTAGTCGTAGGCGCCCTTGAGGCGGCCGACGATGTCCTTCGGCGGCACGTTGAACCAGGCGCGCTTGCCGACGATGTCGGCGAGTTCCTCCTTGTTGGCCATGTCGTCGCACCACTGCTGGGCTTCGAGCACGGCCATCAGAATTGCCTGGGTCGCAACCGGGTTCTTCTCCACGAAGTCGGCGCGCATGCCGAGCGACTTCTCCGGGTGCTTCGACCAGATCTCGGCGGTGTTGCAGGCGGTGTAGCCGATGCCCTGGTTGACGAGCTGCGCGTTCCACGGCTCGCCGACGCAGAAGGCGTCCATGGTGCCGACCTTCATGTTCGCCACCATCTGCGGCGGCGGCACGACGATGGTCTCGACGTCCTTGTCCGGATCGATGCCGCCGGCGGCGAGCCAGTAGCGCAGCCACAGATCATGGGTGCCGCCCGGGAAGGTCATCGCCACCTTGGCGGAATTTCCCTCGGCAAGGCGCTTGGCGAAGGCCTCCTTCAGGGCGCCGGCATCGACACCGACTTTGAGATCGGCATAGCTGCTCGCCACCGAGATGCCCTGGGCGTCGAGGTTGAGCCGGGCGAGGATCACCATCGGCAGCGGCTGGTTGTTCTGGGTCACCCGGCCGGCGGAGATCAGGTAGGGCATCGGCGTGAGGATATGGGCGCCGTCGATGCCGTTGCCCTCCGTGCCGAGCACGAGATTGTCGCGGGTCGCGCCCCAGGAGGCCTGTTTCAGCACCTCCATGTCCGGCAGGCCGTATTTCTCGAAGATGCCCTTGTCCTTGGCGACGATCAGCGGCGAGGCATCGGTGAGCGCGATGAAGCCGAGCCTGGTGCCGGTCACCTCCGGACCGGACGAGGCCGCAAAGGCGCCGCCGGGAAAGGTCGCCTTGATCGCCGAGAACAGCGCGGCTGTGCCCGCCGTTGCCGCGGTGGTCTTCAGGAAGTTGCGGCGGGACATGCCGCCGCTCGTCGGTCCGGTCTCGATCTTCGCCATCGTCATCCCCTCTGCGGCCGCCGCGCGGCTCTCGTCGGTCGTCCCGGGCCGACGCGGTCGGCGGACGGGCAAAAAAAAACGCCGCCTGCCGTCTGGCTCGCGTTGCACGGGAGGCGTGCAGTGCGGCCGATGGCCTGGCGACGTCGTTGTCTGGCAGCCGCTTCTCGCAGAAGCGGCATGGTGCGCGATCATCGTTGACCGCAGCGATCCTATGGAAGCAGGGATCGTGCCAGACTGGAGGAGTTCAAGATTGGTCGAAGTTGCAGGGACTTAACGCATGCGCCCAAATCTTGTGCAGACCATCGATGACGCTGCGCTATGCAGCGGCGTGATGGTCGATGACGCAGTTGCACAAATGCGGCGCAGCTTGAGAATGCCCGAAACATCCCTGCCCGCTCGTTTCCCGGCGCCCGAACATGTGCTTGAAACGCAAAGACCCGCCGGACGATGCCGTCCGGCGGGTCTTTGCGAAAGCGTGCTCCGATGGTGCTCAGTTGGCGCCGTCGGTGGCCTTCTGCTGGGCGTCGATCAGCTTCTGCTGCGCTTCCTTGGCCTTGCGCTGCAGTTCCTCCTGCAGCTTCTGCTGCTGGCGCTGCAGGGCCTCGGTGTCGAGCGCCGCGCCGTCATAGGCGGCGGTGAAGCCGGACAGGCTGAGCTGGAAGCTGACGCCCTTGCCCTGCTGGTTCAGGGTCGTGAGCACCAGGTTGTTGCCCTTCTTGAGCGAGGCGACGAAGGCGTCGTCCACCACGAGCTCGGCAAAGCAGGCGTTCGGGAAGCAGATCGTGTATTTGGCCGCTTCCTGCTTGTTCTTGTCGATCTGGACGCGCATGCCCGGCTGGATCAGCATGGAGACCGGCACCTGAACGAGCAGGATCTTGCGGCTTCGCCGTCGACCTCGCGCACGCCGGCCGTCGCGAGGAACTGGCCGGTGTCGGTGCGCAGCTCGCGCTGGGTGAAGCAGATCCGCTTCTTGGAGCTGTTGTCGTCGCCACAGACCTTCACCCAGGTGTTGGCCGGTGCCGTGGAGGGCGAGGGAGCGGCCGCGGTCTGGGCCTGTGCAAGGCTCGCAAAGCCCAGCGTCGCGGCCATCGCCACCGCGCCGGCCAGAGCTCGCACCGTCTTCGTCGTTGCCGTCGTCGTCATTCGAAAATCATCCCCGATCAGAAGACGCGAACCCCCACCCTGCGCGCATCCGGCGACGGTGATCGATCCGACAATTGTGCCGTCTCGTGGACGCCAAATAGGGCGACACGGTGGCTTCGCGCATTCTCATAGCGACTGTGGACGGGATTTTGAAGAGCCCTGCCGCTGTCGCGTCCATGGCGGCGCTCATGATATTCTTTCCCGGGAATCAATGGATACGGGCGAGCGCCCGGCAGGGCGGCCGGCGCGGCAGCAGAAGGCCAGGACATGACGGCACGGCGACGAATCGGGGCGCGGATCGCGAGGCTCGCGACAGGCGTGCTCGCGGGGGTCGCCCTCGCCCTGCTGGCGGTTGTTCCGGCGAGTGCCGAGCCGCGCCACGGCATCGCCATGCTCGGCGAACCGGCCCTGCCCGCCGACTTCACCCACCTGCCCTACGCCAATCCGGACGCGCCCAAGGGCGGTCGCCTCACCTACGGCTTCCAGGGCACCTTCGACAGCCTCAACCCCTTCATCATCAAGGGCAACGCGCCGCGCGGCATCTTCGATGCGATCATCGGCAACAACGTGGTCGAAACGCTGATGACCCGCTCGGCCGACGAGCCCTTCACGCTCTACGGTCTGCTGGCGAAGTCCGTCGAGGCAGCCGACGACCGGTCGTGGATCGAGTTCCGTCTCCACCCGCTGGCCCGCTTTTCCGACGGCACGCCGGTGACGGTCGACGACCTCCTGTTCTCGATCGACCTGCTGCGCGACAACGGCCGGCCCTTCTACAAGTCGCGCTTCGACCGGATCGAGCGGACCGAGCGGGTCGGCACCGACGGCGTGCGGTTCCACTTCAAGCCGGGCACCGACCGCGAGGTGGCGATGCTGATCGGCCTGCTGCCGGTGCTGCCGAAACATTCGACCGATCCGGAAAGCTTTGCCGGCGGCATGATGGTGAAACCGCTCGGCAGCGGCCCCTATGTGGTCGAGGATGTCGATCCCGGTACCCGCATTCTCCTGAAGCGCAATCCGGACTACTGGGCGAAGGATCTGCCGATCAAGCGCGGCTTCGACAATTTCGACGAGATCGCGATCGAGTATTTCCGTGAGGCACCGGCCTGTTCGAAGCCTTCAAGAAGGGCATCGTCGACCTCTATTTCGACGCCAACCCGAACAGCTGGGCGCGGCGCTACGACTTCCCGGCCCGTATCGACGGCCGGGTGACGATGGATGCCGAGGTGACGGGCCTGCCGCGCGGCATGACGGGACTTGTCTTCAACACCCGCCGCGCGCCCTTCGACAATCCGGTGGTGCGCGAGGCGCTGATCCAGCTGTTCGACTTCGAATGGGTGAACCATAACCTCTACAGCGACGGCTACAGCCGGACCGGCTCCTATTTCCAGGGCGGCCATCTGTCGGCGCTCGGTCGCCCCGCCGATGCGGCGGAGACCGCGCTGCTGGCGCCCTTCCCGGATGCCGTGCGGCCGGAGGTGATGGACGGCACCTATGCGCCGCCCGTCAGCGACGGTTCCGGTCGTGACCGCAAGAACATGCGCGCCGCCCTCGATCTCCTGAAATCGGCCGGCTTCGAGCTGCAGGGCCGCACGCTGGTCAACTCCGCGACCGGCCAGCCCTTCGCCTTCGAGTTCCTCGCCAATTCCAGCCTGCCGGAGCAGGAGCGCCTCGCCCTCGCCTACCAGCGGACGCTGCGCCTGCTCGGCATCGACATGCGGCTTCGCAGCGTCGATGCCGTGCAGTTCTGGGATCGCCAGAAGGACTACGACTTCGACATGATCCAGATGACCTGGCAGGGCACGCTGTCGCCGGGGCGGGAGCAGCAGTTCCGCTGGTCGTCCGAGGCTGCCGACACGCCGGGCACCTTCAACATGGCCGGCGTGCGCAATCCGGCGGCCGACGCGATGATGGAAGCCTTCCTGACAGCGACCGATCCGGACGAGTTCGTCACCGCGGTGCGGGCCTTCGACCGGGTGCTGATCTCCGGCCTCTACGTCATTCCCCTCTACCACATGAAGGAAGACCGCATCGCGCACTGGACCCGGATCCGGCGGCCGGAGACGACGGCGCTGACCGGCTTCCAGACCCCCACGTGGTGGCATGCCCCCGATGCGGCGGCGAACTGAACATGCGAGGCCGTTGAGATGATCCTGACATCGGAAACACGCAGCAAGGCCTTCGTCGCCGCCGGGCTCTGGGGCGAGGACACGCTCGACGCGGCCTTCCGCCGCCATGCCGCGGAGCGGCCGGACGACCTGGCGATCGCCGATGGCGACACCGGCCCGGTGCCGGGCGCCGCCGCCTCCTACAGCTACGCCGAGGCGAACCGCCGGGTGGAGGGGCTCGCCGCCTTTCTCGCGGGCCTCGGCCTCAAGCCCGACACCGTGCTCGGCATCCACCTGCCCAATGTCGCCGAGGCGCAGATCGTCGTGCTCGCCGCCCTGCGCGCCGGTCTCGTGATCGTGCCGCTGCCCCTGCACTGGACCGACCGGGAAATCACCCGCGCTGTCGAGCAGGCCGGCATCCGCGCCATCGTCACCGCCTCGCGGGTCGAGCGCGCGGTGACGGGCGAGCGCATCCGCGACATCGCCGCCGAGGCTTTCTCCATCCGCTTCGTGCTCGGCTTCGGCGACGGGCTCGCCGACGGTCTGATTGATCTTGCCGAGGTCATGGCCGAACTCGATGCGCTCGGCCCCGCTCCCGAACTCACCCGGCGCGGCAACCCGGCCGATCACGTCGCCATGGTCTCGTTCTCGCGGCGCGACGGCCGGCTCGTCGCCGTTCCGCTGACCCACAACCACCTGCTGGCCATCGGCCGGTTCCATGCCGAGGCGGCGGGCGTCGGCCCCGGTGCGCGGATCGCCTCCGCGATGATGCCGGCCGGTCTTTCCGGCCTCGGTGCGGGGCTGGCCACGGCGATCGCCGCCGGTGCCGGCCTCGTCGCGCTGCATGGCACGGGCGCCCGCCAGATCGCGGGCGCCGTCCGCACCCAAGGTGCGGCGCATCTCGTCGTCCCGGCGCCGCTCGGTCCGATCCTCGCAGGGGACCTGACGGGCCACGGCGTCACGCTGTCGCTGGTCTCGCCGCGCAGCAGCGCGGACCCCGTCGCGCCCACAGGCTTTGCCGACGACGATGTCGTCGTCGATGTCGCGACCTTCGGCGGCATCACGCTGCTGCCGGTGCGGCGCGTCGGCGGCCAGCGGCCGCCTGGCCCCTGGCTGCGCCGGCGGGTGGCCCGGTGCCCGTCGCGGTCCGGATCAGGCCGCGGATG
>NZ_MCRJ01000037.1 GCF_001720135.1 Methylobrevis pamukkalensis | reverse complement strand
CCCGAGATCTTCTGCACCAGCGTCCGGACGTCATGATCGGCACGATGCGGCGCGAGGAACAGCAGGATGCTGTCGCCGATCAGGGCATGCTTGCCGAAGATCTGCACGAGCACGAGATGCACGAGCAGCATCCCCAGCAGCCCCATCATCGAATAGAACTGGGCGAAGGGTTTGGAGCTGTTGCGCAGGCGGAACTCGCGGATGACCAGCGCAGAGATCGATTTGATCTGCTGGCTGAGAGCCGTGAAGAAGTCATTGACGGGGCTGAACAAGACGGGCCTCTCGGGTCACGGCGGCAGGCGCTCGTCCAGGCCCCCGCCGGGGGATGGCAGCCTGTGTTGCAGGGTTGCCGCAGGTGGACTGCCCGGCCGGTGCCAATCGCACATGCGGGCCTTTGTAGTGCGTGCGCGGCCCTGAGGCAACGCAGAGGGGGAATCCGGGAGCGCCGGCCGCTTCGCCGGCGTCGTCGCACGGCCGTCACCGAAGCTTCGTGGACCTGTCATCTGGTCGTGCTTGCTGTGCTGACCGGTAGGCGGCGAAGGGAATCGCGCGTCGTCCGGAGGGGAGACGCAAGGGGCGATGAGCAAGAATCAGAAGCTTTCGGACGCCGTGCATGCGAGCCCGCTCGCCTCGCGCCGCGGGATGCTCGAACGCATGTTCACGATGGCCTTTTCCGGACTGGTCTATCCGCAGATCTGGGAAGACCCCGACGTCGACATGGCCGCGCTGGAGCTTGGCCCCGGCAAGCGTCTCGTCACGATCGCGTCCGGCGGCTGCAACGTGATGAACTATCTGGTGGCCTCGCCGAAGGAAATCATCGCCGTCGACCTCAACCCCGCCCATGTGGCGCTGCTTGAACTGAAGATCGCCGCCATCCGGCACCTGCCGAACCACGAGGCCTTCTTCCGCTTCTTCGGCCATGCCGACGAGCGGGAGAACACCGAACGCTACGACCGCTTCCTGCGCGACCGGCTCGACCCCGTGACGCGCGACTACTGGGAGGCGCGCCGCACCCTGCGCGGACGGCGCATCAACCTGTTCGCGCGCAACGTCTACAAGTTCGGTCTGCTCGGCCGCTTCATCGGCGCGGTTCATCTGATCTCGCGCGCCTACGGCAAGAACCCGCGGCGGATGCTGACGGCGAAAAGCCTCGAGGAGCAGCGCCGCGTGTTCGAGGAGACGCTGGCGCCGGTGTTCGACACCCGCCTCGTGCGCTGGCTCTGCCGCATGCCGGTCTCGCTCTACGGCCTCGGCATTCCGCCGGCCCAGTTCGCCTACCTCTCGTCCTCGGCCAACGGCGACATGGCCGGTCTCCTGCGCCGACGGCTGGAGCGGCTCGCCTGCGATTTCCCGATGGAAGACAACTACTTCGCCTGGCAGGCGTTTTCGCGCGGTTACGACCGGGATGTCCGCCGCGCCATTCCCGCCTATCTCCACCGCGACAACTACCAGCGCGTCCAGGACAACGCCGGCAGCGTGCGTGCGCTGCACGCCTCGATGACCGAGTATCTCGCCACCGAGGCCGAAGCCGGCCTCGACGGCTTCGTGCTTCTCGATGCGCAGGACTGGATGTCGGCCGCGCAGATGACCGACCTCTGGCGCGAGATCACGCGGACCGCCGCCCCCGGCGCCCGCGTCATCTTCCGCACCGCCGGCGAGGAAAGCCCGCTGCCCGAGGCCCTGCCGCCGGAGGTTCTCGGCCACTGGATCTACGAGGCCGAGGCCTCGCGCGCCTACACGGCGAAGGACCGGTCGTCGATCTACGGCGGCTTCCACCTCTACCGCCGGGCGGCCTGACGTGGGCGCGGCCGCCGGGGAGGGCGGGCGGGGACAGGTCCACGACCAGGCGCGGGCCATGGACCGGATGTACCGCCACACCCGCCACCTCTACGACCTGACGCGCCGGCCCTATCTGCTCGGCCGCGATGCCATGATCGCGCGGATGCCGGTTCCGGCCGGCGGCCTCGTCCTTGAAATGGCCTGCGGCACCGGGCGCAACCTGGTCGAGATCGCCCGGCGCCACCCGACCGCGCAGCTCTGCGGCTTCGACATCTCCGCCGAAATGCTGAAAACGGCGCGGGCCAACGTCGCCCGCGCCGGGCTCTCCGAGCGCATCCGCCTTGCCGAGGGCGACGCCACGGCCTTCGATCCGGTGGCCGCCTTCGGCGTTTCCGCCTTCGATGTCGTGTGTGTCTCCTATGCGCTGTCGATGATTCCCGACTGGCGGGCGGCGATCCGCGAGGGTCTGCGCCTGACCCGTCCCGAGGGCGGCTTCGCCTGCGCCGACTTCGGCGATGCCGCCGGGCTGGGCGCTCCGCTGCGGCGCGGCCTGCATGGTTGGCTGGGGCTGTTCCACGTCACGCCCCGCCATGACCTGGAAGCAGAGCTCACCGCGCTGCCGCCGGGACCGGCCGCGCGCTGACCTTCCTTCGCCCGTACAGACGCTATGCGCAGATCGGGCTTCTCGGACCCGCAGCCGTCTGACATCCTGACCGGGAGGCCAATCCGTTTCCGCCGCGCCAGACGGCGACGACCGCGTCGGCCGGCGGGCGGAACCGTCCGGTCGACACGAAATCGCGCCCGCCTCATTGTCCTGAGCATCATCACGAGGGCCGGACCCGATTCGATCCGGCTGGATCATGGGTCGGGCTTGCGGCAGGACAGGGCCGTGTTCGGGCCGCGCAAGACAGCCTCCGGCAGCCTTGCCCAGGGAGAAATGAGCAGACATGGCCGTTGAATCCGCCTCGCACGCCGCCGATGCCGCCGCGCATGCGGCCTTCGATCTCATGCCGGTGGTGGTGCTGCTGGGGGCGGCGGTGATTGCCGTGCCGCTGTTCAGGCGCCTCGGGCTCGGCTCGGTGCTCGGCTATCTCGCCGCCGGCCTCGCGATCGGTCCCTTCGGGCTTGCGCTCTTTTCCGACGCGCAGGCGATCCTGCATGTCGCCGAACTCGGCGTGGTGATGTTCCTGTTCATCATCGGACTGGAGATGCAGCCCTCCCGGCTGTGGGCGATGCGCGGCGAGATCTTCGGCCTCGGCCTCGGCCAGGTCGGCGTCTGCATCGGCCTCCTGACCTGCGTCGGCCTCGCCCTCGGCTATCCCCTCGCGCAGAGCTTCGTTGCCGGCACCGGATTCGTGCTGACCTCCACGGCCATCGTCATGCAGGTGCTGGAAGAGCGCCGCGCGATCAACCTGCCGAAGGGCCGGCGCATCGTCGCCATCCTGCTGCTGGAGGATCTGGCGATCGTGCCGCTGCTGGCGCTTGTGGTGTTCCTCGCGCCGGCCGGCCCGGCGGTGTCGACCGCAGACCGGCTGATCGGGGTGGCGATCGGTCTCGGCTCGATTGCCGGGCTGATCATTGCCGGCCGCTACCTGCTCGATCCGATGTTCCGCCTGCTCGGCAAGGCCCGGGCCCGCGAGGTGATGACCGCGGCGGCGCTGTTCGTGGTGCTGGGCGCGGCGCTTGCCATGCAGCTCGGCGGCCTGTCGATGGCGATGGGCGCGTTCCTCGCCGGCGTGCTCCTGTCCGAATCCACCTTCCGTCACCAGCTGGAGGCCGACGTCGAGCCGTTCCGCGGCATCCTGCTCGGCCTGTTCTTCCTCGGCGTCGGCATGGCGCTGGATCTCGCCGTGATCGCCGCCAACTGGCAGCTGATCGTCGTCGCCGTCATCGCCTACATGGTCCTGAAGACGATCGGCATCTACGCGGTCGCCCGGCTGTTCCGCGCGAGCAACCGCGAGGCGGTCGAGCGGGCGGTGCTGATGGCCCAGGGCGGCGAGTTCGCCTTCGTGCTGTATGCCGCGGCCACCGCCGTCGGCATCATCGACACCGAGGCCAACGCGATCCTGACGGCCACGATCATCCTTTCGATGGCGCTGACGCCGATCATGATCATCCTCCACGACCGCCTGATGCCGAAGGCCGTTCCCTCGATGGACGGGGTGGAAATGGCGGAGAATCTCTCGGCGAGCGTGCTGCTGATCGGTTTTGGCCGCGTCGGCCAGATCGCCAGCCAGCCGCTGCTCAGCCGCAGCTGTTCGATCACGATCATCGAGTCCGACACCGATGCGATTCGCAGCGCGAGCGACTTCGGCTTCAAGGTCCACTATGGCGACGGCTCGCGCCTCGACATCCTGCATGCCGCCGGAGCGGCGGAGGCGCGCGTCATCATCATCGCGGTGGATGACCGCGAGGCCGCCGTGAAGATTGCGGAACTCGCCAAGGCCGAATTCCCGCTGGTGCCGGTGGTGGCGCGCGCCTTCGACCGGGAACATGCGCTGAAACTCATCCAGGCCGGAGTCGACTGGCAGATCCGCGAGACCTTCGAATCATCGATGGCGCTCGGCGCGAAGGCGCTGGAGTTCCTGGAAGTGGACGAGGAGGAGCGCAACCTGGTGATGGAAGACATCCGCCGCCGCGACGCCGAGCGCGTGGCGATCGAGATCACCGGCGGCATCTTCGCCGGCCGCGACCTTCTCATCGGCAATGCCAATGTCGTGAAGAAGTGAGGCCACCGGCCGGCCGCGGTCCCACGCAGATCGCGGTCGCCCCTGTCCGGCAAGGAGAGGGCAGGCGGCGCGCGGATCTGCGGGAGAAACAGGCCGCGAGCATGCCAGGACGCAATCGGCGTCAGGCTTGGACATTCACAAAATGTGGAAGAATTGGCTCCCCGGGCAGGATTCGAACCTGCGACAACTCGATTAACAGTCGAGGGCTCTACCGCTGAGCTACCGAGGAATGCCGTGGGCGAGCGTATAGCGCACGCGGTATGGATTTGCCAAGCCCTCATCACCACTCTTTTCACAAGGGGCGGATCGCGGGGCCGATCAGGGGGTGGAACGATTGCCGGACCGCGGCATTCGTCGCCAGCCTGCGGGCCGGACAGCATCGCTCCGGCGAGGAAAGAGTAGACGTGACACGCAAGATTCGCATTGCCGGCCATCAGATGCCGGTGCCCCAGTCGCCGGCCCTGCGCTATGCGCTCGGCCTCGGGCTCGTCGCCGGCGGCACGCTCGGCTTCCTGCCGGTGCTCGGCTTCTGGATGGTCCCGCTCGGCCTGGCCGTTCTGTCGGTCGATTCCCCCTTCGTGCGGCGCCTGCGCCGCCGCGGCGAGGTGGCGATCCTGCGCCGCTGGCGCGGCGCCCGATCGGGGAAGACCGCGGACGAGGCCGCAGGCCCGGTCGGTCCTGAACAGCCCGGGATTTCGAAGGCCGCCCCGGCGGTCGCCGCGCTCGCAAGGGACGGCGAGACGTCGGATGGGCAGGGCGTGCCCCCGCATCGCTGAACATCCCGGTCCGCAAATCCGGAGCGTTGAACAATGCTCCGTTCGTGCGGGACGAACATCCGGCGCGCATGCCGCGCCCATGTCGCTTTTGCGACATGGGAGTCGCCCGCGTACAAACTGACCGTCGGCCCCCTCCAAGACGGCCTTGATGCGAGCGTGGACGCTGACGTCCGGTAATCGCGCGCTGCGCTGCGCTTTCGCCGGCTCTGGAAGAGGAGGTCCAGACGCCCGGCGCGGCACGCAAGCGGCCGGGCGCCATGCCCGAGCCGAAGGGAAGCCTGGCGTGACCGCGCAAAGCGGCCGCCTTCAGATCACAAAAAAACGGGGAACCTGACGATGAAATCCTTGCTCGCCTCCACCTGTCTCATCGGCGCGGCTCTTGCCTTCGCGCCCGCCGCCGTCGCCGCCGAATGCGGCAGCGTCACCATCGCCAGCATGAACTGGCAGAGCGCGGAGGTCCTCTCCGCCCTCGACAAGATCATCCTCGAGGAAGGCTACGGCTGCGAGGCCGAGGTCACCGTCGGCGACACCGTGCCGACCATCACCTCCATGGTCGAGAAGGGCCAGCCGGACATCGCGCCGGAAGGCTGGGTCGACCTGCTGCCGGAGGTCGTCAACCGCGGCGTCGAGGAGGGCAAGCTCGTCGTCACCGGCGATGCGCTGTCCGACGGCGGCGTGCAGGGCTGGTGGGTGCCGAAATACATCGTCGACGCCCATCCGGACATCAAGACGATCGACGACGTGCTGAAGCATCCCGAGCTGTTCCCCGATCCGGAAGATGCCTCCAAGGGCACCATCGTCAACGGCCCGCAGGGCTGGGGCGGCACGGTCGTCACCTCGCAGCTCTACAAGGCCTATGGCGCGGAAGCCGCCGGCTTCACCCTGCTCGACAGCGGCTCGTCCGCCGGCCTCGACGGCTCGATCGCCAAGGCCTTCGAGCGCAAGGAAGGCTGGGTCGGCTACTATTGGGCGCCGACCGCGCTGCTCGGCAAATACGAGATGGTCAAGCTGGAGCACGGCGTCCCGGCCGACCCGGCCGAGTGGAAGCGCTGCAACACCGTGGCCGACTGCGCCGACCCGAAGAAGAACGACTGGCCGAAGGACAAGGTCGCCACGATCGTCACCAAGTCGTTCGCCGACCGCGCCGGCCCGGAAGTGATGGACTATCTCTCCAAGCGCTCCTGGGGCAACGACACGGTCAACAAGCTGATGGCCTGGATGACCGACAACCAGGCGACTGGCGAGGCCGGTGCCAAGCACTTCCTCACCGAGAATGCCGACGTCTGGACCGCCTGGGTCTCGCCCGAGGCGGCCGAGAAGATCAAGGCCTCGCTCTGATCGGACCGAACGACGGGCGCGGGACCATGACGGTCCTGCGCCTTGCGCCGGATCCGGCCTGACGCTTTCATCAGGTCGATCCGCGCGTCCCGGGGGACGCCGTGGCGGCCCCGCACCCCGCGCATCGCTTCGGAAGGTTTCGGGCGGCCCGTGCAAACGGACCGCCCGGACGCCTGCCCGGACCACCGGACCCATCCGGCGAGGACGAGATCGCCGGCCGATCGAGGGGAACAGATCGATGGAATGGCTGACGTCGTTTCCGCATATGGACGACACGAGCCTCACCGCGCTCAAGAAGGCGATCGACGAGGGCTTCCGGGCCTTCACCCGCGCCTATGGCGACGGGATCGAGGCCATCTTCGAGCCGCTGCAGGTGTTTCTGATCCACAGCGAGCGCTTCATGACGCGCACGCCATGGCCGGTCGTGCTGCTGCTGATCCTCGCCGTGGCCTGGGTCGCCAGCCGCAGCCTGAAGATCGTGGCCGGCGCTGCCGTCACCCTGCTGCTGATCGGCTATTTCGGCATGTGGGACGACACGATGAAGACCATCTCGATGATCTTCGTGTGCACGGTGATCGCCATCGTGGTCGGCCTGCCGCTCGGCATCGCCATGTCGCGCTCCGACCGGCTGCGCGGGCTGGTCAATCCGGTACTCGACGTGATGCAGACGATGCCGAGCTTCGTCTATCTCATTCCGGTGGTGATGCTGCTCGGCATCGGCAAGGTGCCGGGCCTGATCGCGTGGTGGTCTACGCGCTGCCTCCGATCATCCGGCTGACGGACCTCGGCATCCGCCTCGTCGACCGCGACGTGCTGGAGGCCGCCGATGCCTTCGGCTCGTCGTCGTGGCAGAAGCTGGTCAAGGTCCAGCTGCCGCTGGCGCTGCCCAACATCATGGCGGGCATCAACCAGACGATCATGATGGCGCTGGCCATGGTGGTGATCGCGGCGATGATCGGCGTGCAGGGGCTCGGCCAGCCGGTGCTGAAGGCGATCTCCAACCAGTATTTCACCCTCGGCCTGTTCAACGGTCTTGCCATCGTCGGCATCGCCATCATCTTCGACCGCGTCAGCCAGGCCTATGGCCGGCGGCTCCAGAAATATCGCGAGATTTCCCATGGCTGAGCCGGCGACCACGGGCCTCGGCCTGGAAATCCGCAATCTCTACAAGATCTTCGGCACGGCGCCGCAGCGCCATGTCGAGGCCGTGCGCAACGGCATGACCAAGGCCGAGCTCAACGAGAAGCACCAGCATGTGCTCGGCCTGCGCAACATCAACATCGAGATGCCGGCCGGCGCGATCCAGGTGATCATGGGCCTGTCGGGCTCCGGCAAGTCGACCCTGATCCGCCACATCAACCGGCTGATCGATCCGACCGCCGGCGAGGTTCTGGTCGGCGGCACCGATGTGGTGAAGATGTCGGCTAGGGACCTGCGCGACTTCCGGCGCCACCAGACCGCGATGGTGTTCCAGAAATTCGCCCTGCTGCCGCATCGCAACGTGCTCGACAACACCGTCTACGGCCTCGAGGTGCAGGGCCTGCCGCGTGCCAAGCAGGTGGACGCGGCGATGCGCTGGATCGAGCGCGTCGGCCTCAAGGGCTTCGAGGACCGCTTTCCCAACCAGCTGTCCGGCGGCATGCAGCAGCGAGTCGGCCTTGCCCGCGCGCTCACCAACGACGCGCCGATCCTGCTGATGGACGAGGCTTATTCGGCGCTCGATCCGCTGATCCGCGTCGACATGCAGACCGTGCTGCTCGACATCCAGAAGGAGATCCGCAAGACCGTGGTGTTCATCACCCACGATCTCGACGAGGCCCTGCGCCTCGGCGACCGGATCGCCATCCTGCGCGACGGCGAGGTGGTGCAGCAGGGCACCAGCCAGGACATCGTGCTGCGCCCGGCCGACGACTACATCGAAAGCTTCGTGAAGGAGGTGAACCGCGGCCGGGTGGTGCGGGTCGATTCGGCGATGGTTCCGCTCGTGGGCGAAAGCGCCGAGGCGGCCCCCACCGTGCCGGCTGATGCGATGATCGAGGCGGCGGCGCATGCGATGAAGGTCCACGCCACCGACGCCGTCACCGTCGTCGACGCCGCCGGCCGCCCGATCGGCCGCATCACCATGCGCGAGGTGCTGGCCGCGATGTTCCCGGACGCCCGCTGACAGCAGAATGTTTGCCGGCGGGCAGGGCAAACAGCTTTTCCCGCCGGTGCACGGATTGCGGATGCAGAGCCCGGCGGACCCGCCGGAATCCATGCGCGGTGCGCGCATGACCGATGCACGATCAGGCGCTCCTGCCGGTAGATTTTGCAAAGATCGGAAGATTTTGGAGGCCACGGAGGGAATCGAACCCCCGTAGACGGATTTGCAATCCGTAGCGTAACCACTCCGCCACGTGGCCTCACGCGAACGGTTATCCCGTTCGATGCCGCCTCCATTAGCAGAGAGCCGGAGGAGGCTCAACTGCCAATCAGGCGCGACGGAGAGAACATGCCACACACCCGTTGAGGAATGATGAAGCGGGCGGCGGCGTGTATCACGGGCGGGGTCGCGCGGACTTGTCAGTCCCGGTGGTGGCGGATATTGGAATGAGACGAATTCGGCGGCAGGGGCGCATGGCCACGGCCGTTTCGCCAGCGCCGGGCCGATACGGGACCCGAGCCAGGAAAGGGATGCTTGCGCATGGTCGATTTTGCCAATGCCCGGACCAAGATGGTGGACGGCCAGGTCCGGCCCAGCGACGTGACCGACTACCGCATCATTTCGGCGATGCTGGAAATCCCGCGCGAGGTGTTCGTGCCGCCCGCGCGCAAGCCGCTCGCCTACACCGACATGGCGCTCAAGGTCGCCGGCGAGGCCCGCAGCATGCTGCCGCCGCGCACCTTCGCGATGATGGTGCAGGCCGCCGACATCCAGCCGACCGACGTCGTCCTCGATCTCGGCTGCGCCTCGGGCTATTCGAGCGCCGTGATCGCGAAGCTGGCCAGTTCGGTCGTGGCGGTCGAGCAGGATCCGGCGCTGGTCGATCTTGCCAGCAAGACGCTGCTCGATCTCGGCATCGACAATGTCGCGGTCGTGCAGGGGCAACTGGTCGACGGCCTTGCCGGCGAGGGTCCCTATGACGTGATCATGATCGAGGGCGCCGTCGATGTTCTTCCCGACACGATCGGCGAGCAGCTCAAGGACGGCGGCCGTCTCGTGGTCATCGAGGGGCGGGGCCAGTCGGCCAAGGGCATGCTCTACGTGCGCACCGGCGACGATCTCGGCGGCCGCATCGTGATGAATGCCGGCGCGACGTGCTGCCGGGCTTCGAGCGCGAGGCCGCCTTCGTCTTCTGATTCCAGCCCTTCGGCACCAGAGACCGGATCCTTGTCGGGTCGGAGCGGGCGTCCGCTTCGGCCCGATTGCATGCGGGGCACGACCGATCGCTGCATGATCGGCCGTCACGTGCCGCATCGGATGCCTGTGGCCGGCGCGCCGCACTTGCCCCGGTTTGTTCACGAAACGTAAATCCCTCATGCCGTGAGCGATCCAAAGCGGCTACACTCGCTGAGTCGCCGGCGATGTCGGGTCGTCGCGGCGGTTCGCCATAACGCCCCCGCCCAGCCGGTCCGTGTTCCGGCCGGCGGAAGCAACCACGGCGATGCGAAGGGGCCAGACGTGCTGCGCAGACGGAATTCGATTCTTTCACGGGCTCTCGCCGCGGTCGTCGTCGTCGTTTCCATGTCGCCTGTCGCCCTCTCGGCCGAAACGCTGACCGAGGCGCTGGCGCTGGCCTATGCCAACAATCCGACGCTCAACGCCGCGCGCGCCGGCACCCGCGCCACCGACGAGGATGTCCCGCAGGCGCTTGCCGGCTACCGGCCCACCGTCAGCGCCTTCGCCACCGGCACGTTCGATTCCAACTTCGGCGACCATTCGCGCATCGCCCGCACCGGCCTGACGCTGACGCAGCCGATCTTCCGGGGCTTTCGCACCGAGAATTCGGTCAACGCCGCCGAGGCGTCGGTGCGCGCCAGCCGCGAATCGCTGCGCAACACCGAACAGAACGTGCTGCTCGACGGCGTCGAGGCCTACATGAACCTGATCCGCGACCGGGCGATCGTGGACCTGCGCAAGGCCAACCTGGCCTTCCTCAACGAGCAGGTGCGGGCCGCGAACGACCGCTTCAGCGTGGGCGAGGGCACCCGCACCGACGTGGCGCAGGCCAATGCCGCGCTGGCCGCCGCCTCGTCCAGCCTCGCCTTGGCCGAGGCGAACGTGATGACCGACGAGGGCGCCTACAAGCAGGTGTTCGGCCGCGCGCCGTCGAAGCTGACCCCCGGCAAGCCGATCGACGGCATGCTGCCGAAGTCCTTCGAGCGGGCGGTGACGCTCTCGCGCAAGGATCATCCGGCGATCCTCTCCGCCGTCCATTCCGCCGATGTCGCCGCCTACAACGTCAAGATCGTCGAGGGCGAACTGCTGCCGTCGGTCTCGCTCGAGGCGAACATCGACCGCACCTGGGCCGGCGGCAACACCTCCACCGACACCGGCAACAATGCCTCGATCGTCGGCCAGATCACGATTCCGCTCTACGAGGGCGGGGCCGTTCATTCGGGCGTGCGGCAGGCCAAGGAAACCCTCGGCCAGGCCAGGATCCAGGTCGACGTCACCCGCGACCAGGTGCAGGCCGCGCTGATTTCCGCCTGGGGCGCGCTGGAGGCGGCCAAGGCGCAGACCGTTGCCGCACGGTCGCAGATCGAGGCGTCGCAGCTGGCGCTCGACGGTGTTCTGGAGGAGCAGCGGGTCGGCCAGCGCACCACGCTCGACGTCCTCAACGCCCAGACCGACCTCGTCAACGCGCAGGTGACCCAGGTCCAGGCCGCCCGCGACGTGATCGTCGCCGGCTACACGGTGCTGGCGACGATCGGCCGCCTGTCCTCGACCGAACTCAAGCTGAAGATCGCGACCTACCGTCCCGAGGTCCACTACAAGCAGGTGCGCGACAAGTGGGGCGGACTGCGGACCCCAGACGGGCGCTGACGGGCGCTGACGCGGCCGGCGGCGTTCGATCTCTCATCCGCAACGACATGAGGCGGGGATAATCGCCCATTGAACGGGCAGGGCGTTTCGCCCGCGCTTCCCGGCGACCTATACTTCGAGGTGCGATCAGGCAGCGAATCAGGCGGCCGGTCGCCGCGCGCCGGATGCGGCGGGCGTGTGCGTGGCCTTCGGCGCCAAGGGGCAATCGGTGATGGCGAAAGCGAGCAGCTCCCAGGAACCCTCGATGGAGGAAATCCTGGCGTCGATCCGGCGGATCATCTCCGACGAATCCACGTCCGCGCCGCCCGTTGCCGAGGCGCCGGCTCCTGCCGCGCCGAAGGTGGCCGCGGCGGCAAAGCCCGCACCGGCCCCCGATCCCGAGGAAACGATTTCCGAGATGATCTCGACCGGCTGTTTGCCGAAGAGAGCGGCGTGCCGGACGAGGCGCCCGACGACAGCGCGGACGTGCTCGATCTGACGAGCGATCTTGCCGTCGACGACGGCATGATGGGCGACGACTTCGCCGGCTTCGACGACATGGGCATCGTCGAGGGCCTCGCGCCCGAGGAAGACGACATCACCTTCGTCGAGGACGATGCCAGCCCCTTCGACGAGCCGGTCCTCCCCGAGCCCGAGGAGGAGCCGTTCAGCGTTGCGTCGGCGCCCGTGCTGCCGGATCTCGATCCCGAACCGCTGATGCCGCCCTTCATGCCGCCACCATCCTTTTCCGCGGCAAAACCGGCGGGCATCGACCCGCTGATCTCCGACGCGGTCAACGCCTCGGTCAATGCCGCCTTCGGCTCGCTGGCGCACACGGTGCTGACCAACAACGCCCGCACGCTGGAAGATCTCGTCGCCGACATGCTGCGGCCGATGCTGAAGCAGTGGCTGGACGACAACCTGCCGACCATGGTGGAGCACATGGTCCGCGCCGAGATCGAGCGCATCACCCGCCGGCGGTGAGGCGCACGGCAGCGGCGATCCCGGTCGGGCGGATCTGCCTCCCGCGCCAATCGGTTGACTTCGCGGAACGCCTCGGCTTTCTAGGCCACTCGTTTCCCGCACCCGTGACCGAAGTCTCCCGACATGCTCGACACCAAATTCGACGCCGCTTCCGTGGAACCCCGCACCTCCGCGGCCTGGGAGGCGGCTGGCGCCTTCAAGGCGGGAGCCGGCGCGGACGAAGGCGCCGAGACCTTCACGATCGTGATCCCGCCGCCGAACGTCACCGGCTCGCTGCACATGGGCCACGCGCTCAACAACACGCTGCAGGACGTGCTGGTGCGGCTGATGCGCATGCGCGGCCGCGACGTGCTGTGGCAGCCGGGCCTCGACCATGCCGGCATCGCGACGCAGATGGTGGTGGAGCGCCAGCTGGCCGAGCGCAAGGAGCCCGGCCGCCGCGACATCGGCCGCGCCGCCTTCATCGACAAGGTCTGGCAGTGGAAGGCCGAATCGGGCGGCACCATCGTCAACCAGCTGAAGCGGCTCGGCGCCTCCTGCGACTGGTCGCGCGAGCGCTTCACCATGGACGAGGGTCTGTCGAAGGCCGTCGCCAAGGTGTTCGTGCAGCTTTATCGCGACGGGCTGATCTACAAGGACAAGCGCCTCGTCAACTGGGATCCGAAGCTGCTGACGGCGATTTCGGACCTCGAGGTCGTGCCGACCGAGGTGAAGGGCCACCTGTGGCACTTCCGCTATCCGCTGGCGGACGGCGCCACCTATGCCGCCCCGACCGGACTGGACGAGAAGGGCAACCCGACCGGCTACGAGATGCGCGATTACATCGTCGTCGCCACCACCCGCCCGGAAACGATGCTCGGCGACAGCGCGGTTGCGGTGCATCCGGACGACCCGCGCTATTCCGCGCTGGTGAAATCCGGGGCAAAGGTGCGCCTGCCGCTGGTCGGCCGGCTGATCCCGATCATCGCCGACGAATATTCCGACCCCGAAAAGGGCACCGGCGCGGTGAAGATCACCCCGGCCCATGATTTCAACGACTTCGAGGTCGGCCGCCGGCACGACCTGCCAAAGATCAACGTCATGGACGTCGAGGCGCGGATCGTGCTCGACGGCAACGAGGATTTTCTCACCGGCGTGCCGGTCAGCGACGAACTGGCCGCGACGACCGCGGCGCTGCACGGCATGGAGCGCTTTGCCGCGCGCCGCAAGATCGTCGAGATGATGGAGGCGCTGGGGCTGCTCGAGACGATCGAGCCGCACGTCCACATGGTGCCCCACGGCGACCGTGGCGGCGTGCCGATCGAGCCGTTCCTCACCGACCAGTGGTATGTCGACGCGCATGAACTGGCCAAGCCCGCGATCGCTGCCGTGCGCGAGGGCCGCACGAATTTCGTGCCGAAGAACTGGGAGAAGACCTACTTCGAGTGGATGGAGAACATCCAGCCGTGGTGCGTGTCGCGCCAGCTGTGGTGGGGCCATCAGATCCCGGCCTGGTACGGGCCGGACGGCAAGGTGTTCGTCGCCGAGACCGAGGAACAGGCGATCGGCGAGGCGCTGGCGCACTACGTGACGACCGGCATGTTCTCCGATGAGGAAGCGCGGGCGCTTGCCAACGATCCGGAGCGCTGCGCGATCTTCCTCAGCCGCGACGAGGACGTGCTCGACACGTGGTTCTCCTCGGCGCTGTGGCCGTTCTCGACCCTCGGCTGGCCCGAGGAGACGCCCGAACTCGCCCGCTACTACCAGACCGACGTGCTGATCACCGGCTTCGACATCATCTTCTTCTGGGTCGCCCGGATGATGATGATGGGCCTTCACTTCATGAAGGACGCGGACGGCAACCCGGTCGAGCCCTTCCACACGGTCTACATCCACGCCCTCGTCCGCGACGAGAAGGGCGCCAAGATGTCGAAGTCGAAGGGCAACGTCATCGATCCGCTGCAACTGATCGACGAATACGGCGCCGACGCGCTGCGCTTCACGCTGACGGCCATGGCCGCCCAGGGGCGCGACATCAAGCTCGCGCCCGCTCGGGTCGCCGGCTACCGCAACTTCGGCACCAAGCTGTGGAACGCGGTGCGGTTTTCGCAGATGAACGGCTGCGCGCGCGTCGCCGGCTTCGATCCCTCGGCGGTGTCTGAGACGATCAATCGCTGGGTCCTTGCCGAAGTGGGCAAGGCCGGCGCCGCGATCACCGAGGCGCTCGACTCCTATCGCTTCAACGATGCGGCGGGCGCGGCCTACGCCTTCGTCTGGAACGGCTTCTGCGACTGGTATCTGGAGCTTGCCAAGCCGATCCTCTCCGGTGAGGACGGGCCGGCGAAGGCCGAGACCCAGGCCACCTGCGCCCACGTGATCGACGAGATCCTCAAGCTGCTCCATCCGTTCATGCCCTTCATCACCGAGGAGCTGTGGGCGGAGACCGGCCGGACCGGCCCGGCGCGCGAGAGCCTGCTGGTGCTGGCCCGCTGGCCGGAACACGAGGCGATCGCCTCGCCGGCCGCCGACGAGATCAACTGGCTGATCGCGCTGATCAACGAGATCCGCTCCGTGCGCGCCGAAATGGGCGTCGCCCCGGCAACCCAGGTGCCGCTCGTCCTCGTCGGCGCCAATGCCGCGACGACCGGTTGGCTGGCAACCCACGAGGCGGCGATCCGCCGTCTCGCCCGCGTCTCGGAGGTCTCGACCGCCGATGTGGCGCCTGCCCAGTCGGCGCAGATCGTGATCGGCGAGGCCACTGCCTGCCTGCCGCTCGCCGGCGTCGTCGACCTCGCCGCCGAGAACGCGCGCCTCGCCAAGGAACTCGCCAAGCTCGACGACGAGATCGGCCGGATCGACAAGAAGCTCGGCAACGAGAGCTTCGTCGCCCGGGCGCCGGAAGAGGTGGTGGAGGCCGAGCGCGACAAGCGCGAGGGTTACGCCGAACGGCGGGTGAAGGTGGCGGAGGCGCTGGCGCGGCTGGGGTAGGGGGCTGCCAACGTCCGGATGTGCGGCTTCCCCCTCATCCGGCCCTTCGGGCCACCTTCTCCCCGCTGGGGAGAAGGGTAGCTCGGGGCCTCTGCCTTGCCCCGTCGTCGGTGGATGGCCTCAGCGTGTCGCCAGATCGGCCTCGGCGCGGCCACAGGTTACCCTTCTCCCCAGCGGGGAGAAGGTGGCCGCGCAGCGGCCGGATGAGGGGGCCTCGGCCTTCCGGCAACCTCCCGACGCGCCGATAGCCCACGAACTCACCGCATCGCAAAAATTCACCGAATCATGCTTCGCTTTTCCCCGATGCGAGCGAGGCGATGATGACGAAGCAGCCGGTGAAGACGACCCGCAAGAGCGGCACCAAGCCGAAGAAGCCCCGGGGTCCGGCCGCGCCGCGCACGCGCAAGCCGAAGGCAGCAATGTCCGCGCTGGCCGCCACCGGCACGAAGGGCAGGGCGATCCTCGCCGGCCTGCTGCGCTGGGGCAAACGGATCGGTCTTGTGACGGCCGTGGTCGTCGTCCTCGCCGGCGGCGCCACCTGGATCACCGCCCGGCCCGGAAATCCGCTGCTCTATCCGCCGCGTGACGGCGCCGCGACGATCACCGTCGCCGTTGCCGATCACGGCTATCACGCCGGCCTGATCGTGCCGACCGACCGCCTGCGCCAGTTTGCCTATACCGACGGCCATCAGGCGCTGATCGAGGTCAGCGAGCGCTTCCTGGTGCATCGCTGGGTCGAGATCGGCTGGGGCGACGAGGAATTCTATCGCCACGTGCCGACGGTGGAAACGCTGGAACTGCCGATGGCGCTGGCGGCGCTGTTTGCCGGCGAGCGGGCGACCGTGCTGCATCTGGCCGGCGTCGCGCAGACGCCGAAGCTGGCCTTCTACAAGAGCGACGTCGCCGAGATCGATCTCTCCGAGCAGGGGTTCCGCGTGCTGGCCGCCCGGCTGGAGGAGAGCTTTGCCCGCGGCGCGGGCGGTGCGCCGGTCGATCTCGGCA
This sequence comes from Methylobrevis pamukkalensis, assembly GCF_001720135.1. Taxonomy (GTDB): domain Bacteria; phylum Pseudomonadota; class Alphaproteobacteria; order Rhizobiales; family Pleomorphomonadaceae; genus Methylobrevis; species Methylobrevis pamukkalensis. Next base: position 15,908 of record NZ_MCRJ01000037.1, on the reverse strand, counting down.
AGGGCCTCTATGGCGACAGCGCCTTCTACCGCGCCACCGGCAGCTACAGCCTCCTGTCCGACTGCAACCACTGGACCGGCCGCATGCTCAACGCGGCCGGCATCGCGGTCCTGCCGGTGCTGGACACGCTGTCGCTGGGTCTGATGGCCGATCTGCGCTGGAACGCAGAGACGAAATAGCCTCAAGTCACACTGAAAACACAAGGGTTTCTCGTCTTTATAAGACAGTTGTCTTGAAATGAGATATGCGTCGCACTATTGATTCTGGTGCCTGAAATGGCTCCGCTTTGCGTCGCCCTGACCCTGAGGAAGGCGCGAAGCGACTGTCTCGAAGGGCGGGGGCGGCCTCGTCCTTCGAGACGCATCGCTGGCGCGATGCCCTCAGGATGGGGCCGTCCGACGCGCGTTTTTGACGGCGGCCTGCAGGATGTGCCCCATGAAGCGAGACCTTCGATGACCGACGACGAAAGCCCTTCGCGGCGCCGGACGCGGCAGGCGCTGTTCGATGCGATGCTGGAGGAACTGGGCGCGGGGAACGAGCCGACGATCGCCGCCGTGGCGGCCCGCGCCGACATCTCGCGGGCGACCGCCTATCGCTATTATTCGGATCCGACGGAGCTCGTCGCCGCGGCGATGGAGGATGCACTGGCGCGCCGGCTCGGCGCCATTGCCGTGCCGGCCGAGGGCAGCGCCGCCGAGCGGGCCGAGCGTCTGGCCGGCCGGATCGCGCTGACGGTGCTGGCCGACGAGGATCTGTTCCGGCGCGCCTTGGCGCCGGAAAGGCCGCCGGATTGCCGGCCGATCGGGACCGTCGGCGCGGGTGGTGCGCGGCCGTGCTGGAGCCGCTGACGGGCCGGATTTCGGAGGAAATCCGCCGTTTCCTGCTCGACAGCCTGATGATCGCGCTCGCGCCCGCGGCGGTTCTCGACCTGCGTGCTCGGGCTGAAGCCCAGCGAGGCCGAGGCGCGGCTCAGGTGGATGGCGCGCACGCTGGTGACCGGGGCGGTGATGCGCGACGCGGCGGGCTGAACGCCGAGCCGCTTGCGCTCAGACCACCGTGCCGTGGAGGTCGTAGGCGTCGGCGCGGTCGATCTTCACCGTGACGAACTCGCCGGCGCGGATCGGCCGGCGCGAGGAGAGGTGGACGGTGCCGTCGATCTCCGGCGCGTCCCACTGGGTGCGGCCGCGCGCGGTGGTGCCGTTTGCCTCGTCGACGATGACCTTCAGCCGCTTGCCGACCCGGCGGCGCAGCAGCTTCTCGGAAATCGCCTGCTGGTGGGCCATGAAGCGGTGCCAGCGCCGTTCCTTGACCTCCTCGGGCACGGCCGGCAGGCCGAGATCGTTGGCCCGCGCACCCGAGACCGGCTCGTATTTGAAGCAGCCGACGCGCTCCAGCTTCGATTCCGTCAGGAAGTCGAGCAGCAGTTCGAAATCCTCCTCCGTCTCGCCGGGGAAGCCGACGATGAAGGTCGAGCGCACCGCGAGGTCGGGGCAGACGTCGCGCCACTTCTGGATGCGGCCGAAGGTCTTTTCCTGATGCGCCGGGCGGCGCATTGCCTTCAGCACCTGCGGCGAGGCATGCTGGAACGGAATGTCGAGATAGGGCAGCACCTTGCTTTCGGCCATCAGCGGGATGACCTCGTCCACATGCGGATAGGGATAGACGTAGTGGAGCCGGACCCACACGCCCATCTCGCCGAGCTCGCGGGAGAGATCGAGGAACTTCGTCCGCACCTCCCGGTCCTGCCACACGCCCGGGGCGTATTTCAGGTCGACGCCATAGGCGGAGGTGTCCTGGCTGATGACCAGCAGTTCCTTCACCCCGGCCTTCACCAGTTTTTCGGCCTCGCGCAAAACGTCGGCGATCGGCCGCGAGACGAGATCGCCGCGCAGGCTGGGGATGATGCAGAAGGAGCAGCGGTTGTTGCAGCCTTCGGAGATCTTCAGATAGGCGTAGTGGCGCGGGGTCAGCTTGATGCCCTGCGGCGGCACGAGATCGACGAAGGGGTCGTGCTGCGGCGGCACGGCCTCGTGCACGGCGCTCATCACGCTCTCGTAGGCCTGCGGACCGGTGATGGCGAGCACGTCCGGGAAGGCCTCGCGGATCTGCGCGGGCTCGGCGCCCATGCAGCCGGTGACGATCACCCGGCCGTTTTCCTTCATCGCGTCGCCAATGGCGGCGAGGCTTTCGGCCTTGGCGCTGTCGAGGAAGCCGCAGGTGTTGACGATGACCACGTCGGCGCCATCGTGCTTGCGGCCGATCTCGTAGCCTTCGGAGCGCAGGTGCGTGATGATCCGCTCGCTGTCGACGAGCGCCTTCGGGCAGCCGAGGCTGACGAAGGAAATCTTGGGCGCCGGGCCGGCGGGCAGGGCCGGGGCTCCGGGGAGCTGGGTGGTGCTGGACATCCGGGATTCCATGGCGGCGGCCGGCAATTCCGGCAGCAACTGAGCTTGCCGATGCTCATAACCGATCCGGAGGCTGCGGCGCAATCGCGCGGCGCCGGCGCAGACCGGCCATGCGCGCGGGTTTCAGCCCGTCGTCCGCGTCCAAACGTCCATTCCGCTGCGGCCACTCGACACCGGACGGCGCGCCATGTGATAGCTGCGCACCTGCTCAACTGTCTCCCGGACCCGTCACGACGATGCACGTCAGCGAGCTCGAGGTCAGGACGCCGGCCGAAACCCTGTCTCGGCTCGCCGGCCTGCCGAACCTCACATTTCTCGACAGCGCGATGAGCCATGCCACGCTCGGACGCTTTTCCTTCCTGGCCGCCGATCCGTTTGCCACGCTCGAGGCGAAGGGCGGCGCGGTGTTCTGGAACGGCGAATCCGTCGGCGGTGACGCCCTGACGGTGCTGAAGGAAAAGCTCGCGCTCTATCGCCAGCCGAAGCGGATCGGCCTGCCGCCGTTCCAGGGCGGCGCCGCCGGCTTCGTCTCCTATGACTTCGGACGCCGGCTCGAGCGCCTGCCCGATCCGGCGATCGAGGCGGAGGGCGTGCCGGAGCTGCTGCTGCATTTCTATGACGTCGTGATCGCCTTCGACCATCGCGAGAAGCGCTGCTGGCTGTTTTCCACCGGCTGGCCCGAGACCGGCACCGTGCTCGCGCCAACCGCGCAATCGCAAGGGCGCAGGAATTCCGCCGCCATCTTGCCGACCGCGCGCCGCGAGTTCCGGGCCGCGACCGGGCGAAGCTCGACTGGCAGTCCAACTTCACCCGGCCGGACTACGAGGCCGCGCTCGCCCGCACGGTCGAGTACATCCTCGCCGGCGACATCTTCCAGGCCAACATCTCCCAGCGCTATGCGGCGCGTCTGCCGAAGGATTTCGATCCCTTCGCCTTCTATCTGCGTCTGCGGCAGGTCAACGCCGCGACCTTTGCCGCCTATCTCGACTACGGCGACCTCGTGGTCGCCTCCGCCTCGCCGGAGCGGTTCCTGCAGGTCTACGACGGCCGGGTCGAGACGCGGCCGATCAAGGGCACGGCCCGCCGGGTCGCCGATCCCGCCGAGGACGCGCGGATCGCCGAAGCGCTGCTCGCCTCGGAAAAAGACCGCGCCGAGAACGTGATGATCGTCGATCTGCTGCGCAACGACCTGTCGCGGGTCTGCCAGCCGCACACGGTCCATGTGCCCGCGCTCTGCGGCCTAGAAAGCTACGCCGGGCTCCATCACATCGTGTCGGTGGTCTCGGGCATTCTGGAAGAGGGCGCCGACATCGCCGACCTCTTGCGGGCGTCCTTCCCCGGCGGGTCGATCACCGGCGCGCCAAAGATCCGGGCGATGGAGATCATCACCGAGATCGAGGGCCGTGGCCGGGGCGTCTACTGCGGCTCGATCGGCTATTTCAGCTTCGACGGCAGCGCCGACACCAACATCGCCATCCGCACCGTGACCTTCCGCAACGGCGAGGCCACGTTCAACGTCGGCGGCGGCATCACCGCCCTGTCCGAGCCGCCGGCCGAATTCGACGAGACGCTGACCAAGGGCGCCCGGATCTTTGCCGCCTTTGCGGAGGATCCGGCGCCGTGATCGTCATCGTCGACAACTACGATTCCTTCGTCGCCAACGTCGCCCGCTATTTCCGCGAGCTCGGCGAGGAGACGCGGGTGATCCGCAACGATGCGGCCAGCGTGGCCGAGGTGGCGGCGATGGACCCGCGCGCGATCGTCCTGTCGCCGGGCCCCTGCACGCCGACGGAAGCCGGCATCTCCTCGCCGGTGCTGGAAAGCCTCTCCGGCCGGGTGCCGATCCTCGGCATCTGCCTTGGCCACCAGTGCATCGGCGAGGTGTTCGCGCCCGCGTGGTGCGGGCGCAGCACCCGATGCACGGCCGCGCCTCGATGGTGACCCATGACGACGACGGCCTGTTCGACGGCCTGCCGAACCCGCTGCGGGTCGGCCGCTATCATTCGCTGATCGTCGAGGATGTCGATCCCGCCGGCCCGCTGCGGATCACCGCGCGGTCCGAGGACGGCGAGATCATGGCCCTGCAGCATCGCGAGCACCCGACCTACGGGGTACAGTTTCATCCCGAATCGATCCTCACCGAAAGCGGCCACGCCATGCTTGCCAACTTCCTCAGCGTCACGGCCGAGCACGGCAGGCGATGATCTGGCTCGACGGCACGTTCCACGAGGGACCGACCGTTCAGTGGAATGTCGCGGACCGCGGCCTGCTGCTCGCCGACGGCCTGTTCGAGACCGCGGTGGTGTTCGACGGGCGGATCTTCTGCCTTGCCGAACATCTCGCGCGCCTCGGCACCGGCGCGCGCCTGCTCGGCTTCGAGGCGCCGCTGGATCTCGCGGAAGAAGGCATGCAGGCCGTCGCCCGCTTCGCGCCCCCGTCCGGCGGCGTGATCCGGCTGACCGTGACGCGCGGCGCCGGCCCGCGCGGGCTGGCCCCGCCCGCCGAGCCGGTGCCTACCGTGCTCGCCACCGTCGCGCCCTTCGACCCGTCGCTCGTGTTCCGCAAGGTGAGCCTGCAGACCGCCGGCGTGCGCCGCAACGAGCATTCGCCGCTCTCGCGGGTGAAATCGCTGGCCTACATGGACAATGTGCTGGCGATTGCCGAGGCGAAGGCGGCGGGCGCCGACGACGCGCTGATCCTCAACACCGCCGGCCGCCCGGTCTGCACCAGCGCGGCGAACCTGTTCGTGGTGCGCAAGGGCGAGATCGCGACCCCGCCGGTGTCCGACGGCGTGCTGCCCGGCGTGATGCGCGGCCGCCTGATGTCGATCGCCGCGCGTGCCGGTCTCGACGTGGTCGAGCGCTCGCTCGGCGTGATGGACATCGCCCGGGCCGAGGAGATCTTCCTCACCAACTCCGTGCGCTTCGTGCAGCCGGTGACGGCGATCGACGGCGTGGACCTGCCGCGAGAGCCGGCCGTTGCCGTGCGTGTCCTCGATCTCTTTCGCGGGCTGCTGGAGTTCGAGGTCGAGCGCGGCCTGCCGGAAACCCGGATGCAGTAGGACCGCTCAGGTCGGCGCCAACGACCGGCTGCCGGCCGAGGCGGGGTCCTCGCGGCGCTTGATCATGTAGAGCCGCTCGTCGGCGGCCTTGTAGATCTCGGCAAAGGATGTGCCCACGTCCTCGACGCTGGCATAGCCGATGCTGGCGCCGATGCGGATCTTCGTCTCGCCATAGGCGATCTCATCGCCGATGGCCGTGGCGAGCCGGCTCGCGATCCCCGAAAGGTTTCCGGACGGCGGCGTTTCGACCAGCGCGGCAAACTCGTCGCCGCCGATCCGCGCGACGACATCGGTCGGACGCAGGCAGGCGCGGATGCGCTCGGCGGTCACCTTCAGCGCGTGGTCGCCGGCGTCGTGGCCATGGTTGTCGTTGACCGGCTTGAACCGGTCGAGATCGATCAGCAGCAGCGAGAAGCCGCGATCGCCCGACATGAGGCGGCGCGCGAACATCTCTTCCAGATGGGCGCGGTTGCCGATGCCGGTGAGCATGTCCTGATGGGCGCGCCGCCGCAGTTCGGCCTCCTCGGCCTTGCGGCCGCGAATGTCGGAGATGGTGCCGACCGCGCGCAGCGGGCGGCCGTCGCGGTCGCGTTCGACCACCATGCCGCGGTCGAGCACCCAGATCCAGTGGCCGTCCTTGTGGCGCAGCCGCTGCTCTGCTTCGTAGTAGGTGGTGTTTCCGGCGAAATGCTCCTGGAGCAGGATCTGGATCCGCGCCTGGTCGCTGGGCTCGCCGATCAGGTGCCACGTCGTCACGTGGCCCGGCAGTTCGCCGGGCTGGTAGCCGACGATCTCCAGCCATCGCTCGGAGAAGGCGACCTCGCCGGTGGCGATGTTCCAGTCCCACAATCCTTCCCGCAGGCTGTCCAGCACCAGCGACAGCTTGCGCTCCTTCTCGGCGAGCAGACGGTTGACCGCCGCCGTGTTCTCGATGGCGGCGGCAACGAACAGCGGCGGCAGGGCGATCAGCACCAGGGCGGTCTTGGCGAACAGCACCTCTTCGGCAAGGGAGTCCCCGAGCATCACGTCGATCCGGCCGGCGTGGATCAGCCAGATGACGGCAAGGGCCGTGAAGGAACTGATCGCGGCCGTCGGAAACACGCCGAAGCGGATGGCGCTCCAGAGCAGAGGCAGTGCGAACAGCGACACCACCTGCAGGTCGTGCAGGGGCAGGGCCAGAACGGCAAGCGCGGCAAGCAGGACCAGGATCGCCACGTCGCGCAGCAGAACGAGGTCGCGGCTGGCGAGACGGTGGCGGAGATCATCCCAGTTGCGGCGGCTCGCGGTCAGGAACGGCGGTACCACGACGAGCGCGCTTGCCAGATCCGACATGAACCACGTCAGCATGCAACTGGCGGCGGGCTTGCCGAAGGTGACCGCGACGATTGAGCCGCCCAGCAGCGCAGCGGGAACAACGCCGGCCACCAGCGCCCCGATCACTTTCGCGATGTCCTCCAGCCCGTGCGGCGGCCCGTTGCGCCGGACGATCCGGACCAGCAGCGCGCAGATCGCGATCTCGACGCCGTTGGCGAGAACGAGGCCGAGGCTGAAGGCAAGACCGTCCCCGTAGGCGAGCTGGACAGCGAGGTTGGCGAGGGCGGCGCCGGTGAGGATCGGCAGGAGGGCGCGCCGGTCCGCGAAGGCGGTGAGCACGACGATCGCGCCGTTTGCCGGCCAGAAGATCGCGACGTTGCCGGCCTCGCGGGACACGGCGATACCGAATGCGGCCAGCACGGCGAAAATGATCGCCGACGTGCCCGCATGACGGATCGCCGTCCCCAACATTCGGAAAACCCCCTGCCGCCTGATACCGACGGTTAGGCTAGCCGAAAGCCGTTAAGGAGTTTTGATTGCGGTGCGGTATGACAAAGGCAGCTAGCGCTTGATCTCGACCGGAATGGTCACAGGCATGCTGCTTCTGCCGATCTCTGCGGGTATCGGCGGAAACTCACCGACCCGGCGCACGGCGGCCAGCACCGCCTCGTCGACCTTCGGTATCCCGGACGACCGCGAGATGCGGACACCCGAATAACTGCCGTTTGCCGCGATGGTGAAGGTGACATAGGCAAGGCCGGGCTTGTCGCGGGACTTCATCCGCTGCGCCTGCCGCGCGACAGCCGCCCGCACCCGGCCGCCATAGCTGCGCTGGATGGCCTTGCGGTCGACGCTGGCACCGGAGGCGGCCTGGCTGGCTGGCTGCGCCCGGGATGAGGCGACCACCTTCGGCTTCGCACTGGCCGCTTCGGTCTTCTTCGGCGGTGCCTGACGCCTTTCCGCGACCTTCACGCGCTCGCGGACGGGTTCCACGCGCCGCGGCGGATCGGGCTTGACGCGCGGGGTGACGGTGAGGACTTCCATAGCGGCCGTCTCGGCGGGGGCCGTCTCGGGCACGGCTTCGGCCACGGCCTCGGGCACGGCTTCGGCAATCGCCTCCGGCGTTGCCTGCGCAGCTGCCTGGACCTCGACCTCGGCGGGAACCGACGGATCGACCTCCGTCAGCTCGAACGGCGTCGCGACGACCTCGTCCGGCTGGTCCGGCACGGCCTCGGCCATTTCGGCGGGAGCCACGTCGGTGATCTCGGTGCTTTCGGCAGCATCGGGAATCTCGATGGCCTGCGCCTCGGCCGTCTCTTCCACCGGCTCTGCCTCCACGGGCTCCGGCGCGGCGGCGGCATCCTCCGGAGCGTCCGCCTCCACCTCCTCGGCCGCGACCGACGCGACGCTGTCGGCTGGCGGCAGGGCGAGATCGGGCGGCAGGTCGATCATGATCGCGGCTGGCGGCGCGACAAAACCGTTCGCGACCTCGTCCTCGCGGGTGAGGGCGACGACCACCGCGCCATGGACGACGAGTGCGGCCAGCAGGCAGGTGCCCCAGAGCAGGCCGGAGCCGACGCCAGATCCGTTGCCGAAACCGGGGGCGTCCGCCGCCATCGTCACGGGATCGCCTCCGTGCCGTTGCCGGGCGCGGTCTCGAGGCCGACGAGGGCGATCTTCAGGTAGCCGGCGGCACGCAGCGCGTTCATCACCTCGGTGAGATCGCCGTATTGCACCACCTTGTCGGCGCGCAGGAACACGCGCTGCTCCTTGTCGCCGCTCGTGAAGGCGTTGATCGCCGCGGCCAGCCCGTCGCGCGTGACCGGATCGTCGCCGATCGCCAGCGACAGGTCCTCGCGCACGGTCAGGAACAGCGGCTTTTCGGGGCGCGGCTGCACGGCAGCCGTCGATTTGGGCAGATCGACCTGCACGTCCACGGTGGCGAGCGGGGCCGCCACCATGAAGATGATCAGGAGCACGAGGATCACGTCGATGAAGGGCGTGACGTTGATCTCGTGGGTTTCGGTGAGATCGTCACCGTCGTCGAGGCGGGCTGCCATCGTCGGTCCCCGTTATTCGGCCGCGCGGGCGCGGCGCGGCATCTGGCCGAAGTCGAGCTCGCGCGAGACGAGGCGGCGGATCTCGGCGCCGGAGTCGGCGAGAAGCTGGCGATAGCCGCCGATGGCGCGAGCAAAGACGTTGTAGATCACCACGGCCGGAATGGCCGCGACGAGGCCGATCGCGGTGGCGAGCAGGGCTTCTGCGATACCGGGCGCCACCACGGCGAGATTGGTCGTCTGCGCCTGGCTGATGCCGATGAAGCTGTTCATGATGCCCCAGACCGTGCCGAACAGGCCGACGAAGGGGGCGGTGGAGCCGATGGTGGCCAGCAGGCCGGTGCCACGCATCATCCGCCGGCCGGCGGCGATCTCCATCCGCTCCAGGCGGATCGCGACGCGCTCCTTGATGCCGGCTTCCGAGCCGCCGTTCTGCGACATCCGCATCTCGCCGATCGCGGCACGGACGAAACCGGCCACGTCGCCGCGCAGGAAGCCCGCGTTCTCGCCGCTTTCGCTCAGCGAGCGCGAGGCAAGAAGGCCCTTCAGTCCGCGCGCCGCCGCACGGCGGGCGACAGAGAGTTCGAGCAGCTTGGCCAGAAAGATCGTCCAGGTGATCACCGAGGCGAAGGCGAGGCCGACCATCACGGCTTTGACGACGATGTCGGCCTGCATGAACATTCCCCAGGGGGACAGATCATGTGGCAGCAGGGCGTTGGCCGGTTCGGCTTCGGCGGGAGCGGCGTCTGGGGCAACGTCCATCCCGGGAAGCGCAACGGGTGCCTCGGGAGCCTGAGCCTCAGCGGCCGGACCTTCGAGGGCCGGAGCCTCGCTGGAAGGCGGCGCGGCGGGCTCGGTCGCCTGCGGCAGGTCCGCGGGCGACGGCGCGGTCTCCTGCGCGCCGGCGTTGCTTCCGGCGACGGCCATGAGGGCGAGGACGACCACGACGATCGGCAGACGCGTGAACATCGGATCTGGACCTTTTACTTGTCGAAGGTGACGGCCGACAGCGAGGTCGGCTCGACCCGGTCGAGGCAGGCGAGGGCGGCGCCGTCGGCATCCGCGCAGGCGATCACGTCGTTGAGCAGGATGCGGCCGATGCGGTCGCAACCGGTGCCAGGAATGTCGAAGGCCTTGACGAAGGTCTTGTTGCGGGCGAGCGGCCCGAGTTCCACGGCGATACGCCGGGCGACGATGCCGTCGGGCGCGAACATGACCAGATCGGTCTTGAGGCTGGACAGCGGACCGCCGCCGTTGCGCACCACGATCGTCGCCTGGCAGCTCTCGCCGTTGGGGGCGAGCTTGTTGAGCTCCACCGTGATCGGCGCGTCGGCCTCCGCTGTTTGAGACAGGGCCGGCGAGGCGAGGGCACACACCGCCGCGGCGGCAATCATCGCGCGCGCCGGACTGAGCCGGCGGACGGACGGGCGAAGGGACTTGCGGATGACGGTCACGACGATGCGGATCCCTCGTTGCTGAAGCGCCTGGGCAAGCGGTCTGGCGTCGGCCGCGCGGATCGCGGACGACGTTGAAGCTTCTGGCGTTCTACATATTCTGAGTATGGAGTTCAAGTTTGCATCGGCCCGACTGCCGATACGAGCCCGCTTGGAAGGGAAATTGCAGGGCAGGGTCCCGGAATTCCGGGCGATGGCGGTATACACAGCCGGCCGCTTTGCCCTAAATAGCGCCGGACAACGCCCGTCCGGGCGGCCATGAACGCGAGGGCGTGCGAAGATGAGCGGACTTTCCCGGACGCCGAGGACCTGTCGCCGCGACGCCGGCGCATCCTCTATCATTCCTGGCACCGTGGCACGCGGGAGATGGACCTGCTGCTCGGCCGCTTCGTCGACTCTGCGATCGGCGATCTGCCCGAGGCCGATCTCGACCGGCTCGAGGAGCTGATGGAGGTGGAGGACAAGCTGCTCTTCGCCTGGATCATCGGCCGCGAGCCGCCCCCGCCCGAGCATGACGGACCGACGCTCGCGCGCATCATCTCCTTCCACAGGGCCAATCCTCTGGCGCTCGACTGACCTCCGGCCAGACTCCAGCACCGCCAAAAGCGAACCCGCTTCGCCCGAAAACGAGTTTCACCCGTGACCGACTACCGCTCCGTCTTCGACGAATTCCGCGAGTTCACGCTGTCGAACGTGCCGGATGGCGCCGAGGCGCTGGCGCTTGCCCGGATCACCGGATCGGGCGAGGGGCTGCGCGCCGTCTTCGTCGCGCGTGACGGCCAGCGGCTGGCGCAGGCCGAGCGCGCGCTCGGCTTTGCCGCGCCCGGCCTCGCCACGCTGGAATTTCCGGCCTGGGACTGCCTGCCCTACGACCGCGTCTCGCCGACGCCGGCCGTCGTCGCCCGGCGCATGACCACGCTGTCGCGCCTCGTGCGCCCGACCGAGGGCCCGGGCTTCGTGCTGCTGACGACCGCCAACGCGCTGGTCCAGCGCGTGGTGCCGCATGCCGTCGTCGGCGCGCAGATCTGGGGCGCGGCGCAGGGCAACCGGGTCGACATGGCGGCGCTGACCGGCTGGCTGGAGGACAACGGCTTTTCCCGCGTCTCGACCGTGCGCGACACCGGCGAATACGCCGTGCGCGGCGGCATCGTCGACCTGTTCGCCCCCGGCACCGACCTGCCGGTGCGCCTCGACTTCTTCGGCGACACGCTGGATTCAATCCGCAGCTTTGATCCGGAAACCCAGCGCTCCGTCGGCCAGCTGCGGCGTCTCGACCTGGTGCCGATGAGCGAGGTCGTGCTGACGCCGGCCACGATCAAGCGGTTTCGCCAGAACTATCTGTCGCTCTTCGGCGGCGCGACCCGCGACGACCCGCTCTACGAATCGATCAGCGAGGGGCGGCGTTATGCCGGTGTCGAACACTGGCTGCCGCTGTTCCACGACGGACTGGAGACGCTGTTCCACTATTGCGGCGATGCCCCGCTGGTGCTCGATCCGCTGGCCGACGAATCCATCGACGAGCGCCTGAAGACGGTGCGCGACCATTTCGAGGCCCGCGCCGAGGCGCTGAAGATCGGCAACACCGGCGGCGCGCCCTACAAGCCGGTCGAGCCGACCAGCCTCTATCTCGCGCCCGGCGAGATTGCCGCGGCGCTCGCCTCGCGCGATGTCGTCCGCCTCACGCCCTTCTCGGTGCCCGACGCGGGCCGCAAGATCGTCGATTTCGGCGGCAAGCAGGGCCGCAGCTTTGCAGCCGAACGGGCCGGCGGCGACGTCAACGTCTTCGACGCGCTGGTCACGCATTTCCGCGAGGTCCGCGAACGCGGCAAGCGCGTGCTGCTGGCCTGCTGGACCGAGGGGTCGCGCGACCGGCTGGCACAGGTGCTGGCCGACCACGGCGTGCAGAAGGCCGAGCGGGTGGAGACGCTGGAGGCGGCGCTGGCGCTGCCGACCCACATCCTCGGCCTCGTCGTCCTTGGTCTGGAGACCGGCTTCGAGACCGACCGGATCGTCATTGTCGGCGAGCAGGACGTGCTCGGCGACGCCTGGTGCGCGGTGCGCGGCGCAAGAAGGCCAAGAACGCGCTGACCGAGGTGGCGAGCCTCTCGGAAGGCGATCTCGTCGTCCATGTCGACCACGGCATCGGTCGCTTCGTCGGCCTGCGGACCATCGAGGCGGCGGGCGCGCCGCACGACTGCCTGGAGATCGTCTACGCAGGCGGCGACAAGCTGTTCCTGCCGGTCGAGAACATCGACCTTCTGACCCGTTTCGGCTCCGAGGAACAGGAAGTCTCGCTCGACAAGCTCGGCGGCGGCGCCTGGCAGGCCCGCAAGGCCAAGATGAAGAAGCGCATCCGCGAGATCGCGGGTGAACTGATCAAGACCGCAGCCGCCCGGCTCCTGAAGACGGCGCCGGTCCTGACCCCGACGGACGGCGTCTGGGGCGAATTCGCGGCGCGCTTCCCCTATGACGAGACCGAGGACCAGCTCTCCGCCATCGAGGCGATCGTCGAGGATCTCCAGTCCGGCCGTCCGATGGACCGGCTCGTCTGCGGCGACGTCGGCTTCGGCAAGACCGAGGTTGCCCTGCGTGCGGCCTTCGTCGCGGCGCTGTCGGGCAAGCAGGTGGCGGTCGTGGTGCCGACGACCCTGCTTTCGCGCCAGCATTTCCGGACTTTTTCCGAGCGGTTCCGCGGGTTGCCGGTGCGGGTCGAGCAGGCCTCGCGCCTCGTCACGGCCAAGGATCTCGCCCGGACCCGCGAAGGCCTCAAGGACGGCACGGTCGACATCGTCGTCGGCACCCATGCGCTGCTCGCCAAAGGCATCGAGTTCCGGGACCTCGGCCTGCTGATCATCGACGAGGAGCAGCATTTCGGCGTGAAGCACAAGGAGCGGCTGAAGGAGCTGAAGTCGGACGTCCACGTGCTGACGCTGTCGGCGACGCCGATTCCGCGCACGCTGCAGCTGGCGCTGACCGGCGTGCGCGAACTGTCGCTGATCGCGACGCCGCCGGTCGACCGGCTGGCGGTGCGCACCTTCGTGACGCCCTTTGACGCGCTCGTCATTCGCGAGGCGCTGCTGCGCGAGAAATACCGCGGCGGCCAGGCCTTCTACGTCTGCCCGCGTGTCTCCGACCTTGCCGACCAGAAGGACTTCCTCGAGCGGACCGTTCCGGAGGTGCGCGTTGCGGTCGCGCACGGCCAGATGGCGGCGACCGAGCTCGAAGACATCATGAATGCTTTCTACGAAGGCCGCTTCGACGTGCTGCTCTCCACGACGATCGTCGAATCCGGCCTCGACATCCCGACCGCCAACACGCTGATCATCTACCGCGCCGACATGTTCGGCCTTGCCCAGCTCTACCAGCTGAAGGGCCGCGTCGGCCGCTCCAGACCCGCGCCTATGCGATCTTCACGACGCCGGCCGAGCGCAAGCTGACCGGCACCGCCGAGCGGCGCCTGCGGGTGCTGCAGTCGCTCGACACCCTCGGCGCCGGCTTCCAGCTCGCCAGCCACGATCTCGACCTGCGCGGTGCCGGCAATCTCGTCGGCGAGGAACAGTCCGGGCATATCAAGGAGGTCGGCTACGAGCTCTACCAGCAGATGCTGGAGGAGGCGGTGGCCTCGCTCAAGACCGGCGACGACAGCCTCACCGACGACCAGTGGTCGCCGACGATCACGGTCGGCACGCCGGTGATGATCCCGGACCACTACGTGCCGGATCTCCAGCTGCGCCTCGACCTCTACCGCCGCCTCGCCGATCTCGACGAGCCGGGCGAGATCGACGGCTTCGGCGCCGAGATGATCGACCGCTTCGGCCCGCTGCCGGAGGAGGTGGAGCATCTGCTCAAGATCGTGATGATCAAGGCCTTCTGCCGCCGCGCCAACGTGGAGAAGGTCGATGCCGGCCCGAAGGGCGTGGTCATAGCCTTCCGCGGCGGCACCTTCTCCAATCCGGCGGCGCTGGTGCGTTACATCGGCGAGCAGGGCGTGCTGGCGAAGATCCGGCCCGACCACAAGGTCGTTCTCTCGCGCGACTGGCCGACGCCCGAGCAGCGGCTCAAGGGCACGGCGGCGGTGCTGGTCAAGCTGGTGCGGATGGTCGACGAGGGCAAGCCGAAGGCGGCGTAAGGCCGCCTGTTCGGGCTACTCTGCCGCTCGCGTCGACAGTTCGGCCGCGACGCGGCGGAAGGCGTCGGCCATCATCTCCGGCGGCTGGGCGCCGGAAATCGCGTAGCGGCCACCCATCACGTAGCAGGGCACACCGGTGATGCCGATCCGGCCGGCGTAGTCGATCTCGGCGCGGATGATCTCGAGGTCGATGTCGGTGGCGAGCCGGTCGCGGATCTCGTCGCCATCGAGCCCGATCTCGTCGGCGATCGCCGCCAGCGTCGCCTCGTCGGTGAGATCGCGGCCCTCGCAGAAGAAGGCCGAGCAGAGCCCCTCGACCGCCGCGGTCCCGAGATCCTCCGCGCCCGCCCAGCGGATCAGGCGATGGCTGTCGAGCGTGTTCGGCGTGATGGCGATCCGGTCGAAGGCGAAGGGAATGTCGATCGCCATGCCGATGTCGGTCAGCTTGCCGTGGATCTCGTCGATCCGGGCGGGATCGCGGAACTTGTCCAGCATGTAGGCGCGGCGGTCCTTGCCCTCTTTCGGAATGGTGGGATCGAGCTGGAAGGCCCGCCAGCGCACGGCAATGTCGATGTCAGGAATCATGTCGATCGCCGCATCGAGATGCCGCTTTCCCACGAAGCACCAAGGGCAGATCACGTCCAGGAAGACGTCGACCGACAGGCTCGGGCGGTAGGGCGCAGCAGTCATGGAGCCGTCTCCTGGGAAATGCAGAACCGGACCGCCGCGGGTCGTCACAATCGGCGGCCGGTGTGAGCCTTGTTGAATCGAAACGGAAAACACGCTGCGCTGCCATCATGCCGACGCAACAGGGCCGCGATCTTCCGGCATTTCGATGGCGATATGATAGCGGCCAAGCGACGAAAAGCAGGCACGTGGCCGCGACCACGGCCTCGGCCGGAGATCCGTTACGAAATCAGCCGGATATGCGCGATCACGATTTCGTGATCGCCCGTGTCAGGATCTCAGGCGGCGGCGGAGGTCTTCGTCTCGATCGGGCGAAGCACGCGCCCGTCCTGGCCGCGGCGCAGCGAGTCCACCGGGACAAGCATGGCGGGACGTTCGAGGATGCCGACGCCCTCGCCGGCGAGGAAGGCCGCGACGGATGCCGCTGTCACGTCGAGGCTGCCATCCGGCACGAAGGAAAGCCCGATACGGCTGCCGAGCAGCTCGTCGGCCACCACGAAGGCCGCAGCGTCGGCGACACCTGGAATCCGGGCAAACAGCGCGTCGAGCGCGGCGAGGTCGAAGATCTCGCCCGCGACCGTGACGGTCTCGCTCACGGTGCCGGCCGGCCGGATGCCGCTTCCGTCGGCCATCAGCGTTCCGTACAGGCCGGTGCGCAGCAGTCCCTCGGCGTTGACGGCGAGCACCCGGCCGGACCCGCCGGCGGCCGTCTCGGGCCACGGGGCGTCCGGCACGATCGCGCCGGACAGCACGATCTCGCCCGAGGTGGCCGACGGCCTCCGGTCACCGGCGCGCATCCGC
>NZ_MCRJ01000036.1 GCF_001720135.1 Methylobrevis pamukkalensis | reverse complement strand
CTCCGGATTACCCTTCTCCCCCACGGGGAGGAGGTGGCCGGCAGGGCCGGATGAGGGGGCCTGCAGCCTCTCTTCCTGCATTCTGCTCCCTCATCGCCCTCCCCCATCGAAGACCCGCCCATGACCAAGTCCCGCGCCGATCTCTTCGCCTTCCTCGACACCCTCGGCATCGCCCACGCGACCGTCGAGCATCCGCCGCTCCACACCGTGGAGGAAAGCCGGGCCCTGCGCGGGGAACTGCCCGGCGGGCACGCCAAGAACCTGCTGGTCAAGGACAAGAAGAGCCGGGTGTTTCTCGTGGTGGCCCGCGAGGATCTGCCGCTGGATCTCAAGCGGCTTCACGGGGTGATCGGCGCGCAGGGGCGGGTCAGCTTCTGCTCGGCCGACCAGATGTGGGACCTGCTCGGCGTGAAGCCCGGCTCGGTGACGCCTTTCGGCGTGATCAACGACACCGCCCACGCGGTGACCGTGGTGCTCGACGCCGGCCTCGTCGCGCTGGACCCGCAGAATTTCCACCCGCTGGAAAACACCGCGACGACCACGATCGCCCGCGACGACCTCCTGCGCTTCCTCGAGGCCGCCGGCCACACGCCGGTCATCACCGAGCTGCCGCTGCAGGAGGCCGGGACGGACGCGGCCGCCGAGGCCTGACCCTCGGGCCTGACGGGCCGAGGCCCTCCCGTCCTGCATATCCGCAGCTCGCCCATTTGTAATCGCCGCGGCTTTGCGCCAAATAAGGGCCGACGACCCGAGCGGTCACCCCGAACCAGCGGAACAGGATCCATGAGCGGACCGACCTTCACCCTCGGCAACAGCCTCGGCGGCCCGGCGACCGCCTCCGCCCCCTCCAGCCTCCAGAGCGGGTCGCCGGCGGGCAGCGATCTCATCCGGGACACCACGACCCAGACCTTCATGAAGGACGTGATCGAGCCCTCGCGCACGGTGCCGGTCCTCGTCGACTTCTGGGCGCCCTGGTGCGGCCCCTGCAAGCAGCTGACGCCGATCCTGGAAAAGGCCGTGACGGCGGCGGGGGGCAAGGTGCGGCTCGTCAAGATGAACATCGACGAGCATCCGCAGGTCGCCGGCCAGCTCGGCATCCAGTCGATCCCGGCCGTGATCGCCTTCGTCGACGGCCGGCCGCTCGATGGCTTCATGGGCGCCCTGCCGGAATCGCAGATCCTGCAGTTCATCGAGAAGCTGGTCGGCCCGATCGGCCCCAGCGACGTCGAGGAGATGCTGCGCGTCGCCGCCGAGACCATGGCCGAGAAGGATTTCGCCACCGCGGCGGAAGTCTTCCAGGCCGTGCTGGAGGAGGAGGCCGAGAACGTGCCCGCGCTCGCCGGCCTTGCCCGCGCCCTGATCGGCCTCGGCGCGCTCGACGAGCCGAGGCGACGCTCGCCCGCGTGCCGAAGGCAAAAGCCACCGACATCGCCGTGACCGGCGCGCGGGCCGAGCTGGAGCTTGCCCGCGTCGCCGAGACGCTGGGCGACGCCGCCGATCTCGCCCGCAGGGTCGAGGCCGACCCCGCCGACCATCAGGCCCGCTTCGACCTCGCGCTGGCGCTCAACGCCCGCGGCGATGCCAAGGGCGCGGTCGATCACCTGGTCGAGATCGTCAAGCGCGAGCGGACGTGGAACGAGGAAGCGGCCCGCAAGCAGCTCGTCCAGTTCTTCGAGGCCTGGGGGCCGATGGACAAGGCGACGCTCTACGGCCGCCGCCGTCTGTCCGCGGTTCTCTTTGCCTGAGGACAGCCCGGGAAACGGCGCCGGAGCACGCTCCGCGCGCCGTCTCCCGTCGTCCCGCGCGGCTTTCGAGTGCGCGCGCCGCAGGCAGGGTCTCGATCCCGGACCCCTGCGCGCTAGATGAGTGAGGGACGGCGACAGACGCCGGCCGCAACGCCCCGATGGCGGGCGGACGGCCGGACACCCGCCAAAGGCGGAGGAGAGCACCCATGAAGATCGGCAACGCGATCTACCGCAACCCCGCGGATCTGCCCGGGGAAATCCCGGTTTTCCCGCTCGAGGGCGCGCTGCTGCTGCCGCGCGGCCAGTTGCCGCTCAACATCTTCGAGCCGCGCTATCTGGCAATGATCGACGCCGCGATCGCCGGCGACCGGGTGATCGGCATGATCCAGCCGGTGCCGGACGGCGAGGACGGCGGCGCGCTCTGCGAGGTCGGCTGCGCCGGCCGGCTGACGTCGCTGACCGAGACCGGCGACGGGCGCTATCACATCACGCTCACCGGCATCGTCCGCTTCAAGGTCGTGGCCGAGGTGACCGACGGCACGCCCTACCGGGTCTGCCGGATCAGCGCCGAACCGTTTCCGGCCGACTTCGATGTCCGTTCCGGCGAGGGCGCGGTCGACCGGGACCAGCTGCTGCGCACCTTCGAGGCCTATCTGGAGGCCAACGACCTGCAGGCCGACTGGGACGGCGTGGAGCGCGCCTCCAACGAGGCGCTGGTCAATGCGCTGTCGATGATGAGCCCGTTCGGGCCGGCCGAGAAGCAGGCGCTGCTCGAGGCGCCGGACCTGAAGACCCGCGCCGACACGCTGGTGGCGATCACCGAGATGGCGCTGGAGCGGCAGAAGGGCGACGGCGCGCCGCCGCTGCAATGACGCCGGGCGCGGACGGGCCCGAGGCGAGACCGGGGGAGACGGGCATGACGGAAGGATCGGGCATGACGGACGGGTCGGCGGACGAGACCAAGAACCGGCGCGGCAAGGTCGATCCGCGCCTGCTGGAACTGCTCGTGTGCCCGCTGACCAAGACGACCCTGTCCTACGACGCGGGCCGCCAGGAGCTCGTCTCGCGCTCCGCCCGCCTCGCCTTCCCGGTCCGGGACGGCATCCCGATCATGATCCCCGACGAGGCGCGGCAGCTGGGCGAGGACGAGTAGAGCAGCGCTGGCTTGATCGCCACCTGTCAGACAGAAGCCTGACGGCCTCGGCACGACCTCTCCACCGTCATCGTCCGGTCAGGCCGGCGAAGACGATCGGGAGGTGGACATCCGCCGGCACCCGGCTCCCCGCCCTTCCGAACGCCGGACCGCCCTCACCGGTCGACGGGAAAGCCCGCCTGGTGCCAGGCGCCGAGACCGCCGTCCATGTGGCTGTCGTGCGGCAGGCCAAGCGCGGCGGCGAGGCCGACCGCCTTGGCCGAACGGCCACCGGCAAGGCAGTGGAACACCACCGGCTTGTCGTCCGGGAGTTCGGGGGCAAGGTCGACAAGGCGCGACAGCGGCGCGTGGATCGCGCCCGGAATGCGCGCCTGCGCCCACTCGTTGTCCTCGCGCACGTCCACGAGATGGATCTCGCCCCGCTCGTGCAGGGCGAACACCTCTTCGGGGCTCAGCGTCTTCATCGGCGTCAGGCCGCGCGGCGCGGCACGGGCAGCGCCGGCGTGTCCGACACCACCTGGGTTTCCTCGCGCAGGCGCTCGGCCTCGCTCTGCCAGCGCGCCGCATCGCGTCGATTCTGGCGGGCGGCGCGGCGGAAGCGGCCCTGCCGCGCCCAGACGGCGATGCCGCCGATCACCACGCCGGCCATCAGCATGGCGAAGAAGACGCCGTAGAGCGGCACCGTCAGCGTCAGCAGCGGCGTCGCCGGGGTCACCGGATCGAGGATGATCGTCACCGGCTGGTTGTTCACCATCGCCAGCGCGATGATCACGACGGCGATCGGTCCGACGATCAGCAGCCAGAGAAGAAATCGCATGAAAATCTCCGTTACGGTGTCCGTCGGCCGAGGTTTGGAACCCTGGCCTTGAACGCATCATTCCCTGATAGGCGAGGCGGGGCCAAGAGGGCAGCGCCGCGGCGGAGAGAGAGTTGTTCCGCACGGCGCAGCGACGGACCGAATCCCACGCCGGCAAGAAGCGAACCACGCGCCGCCCGGACGATGACCGCTCCGTCAACGCGCGAGCCGCCGGTCCTGTTCGCCGGGGCTGCCGCAATCGGTCCGTCCGCGCTCAGCCTGCGTTGAGGCGCTCGCGCATTTCCTTGCCGGTCTTGAAGAAGGGCACGTGCTTCTCCTCGACCTCGACCTTCTCGCCGGTGCGCGGGTTGCGGCCGATCCGGGCCGGACGGCTCTTCACCGAGAAGGCGCCGAATCCGCGCAGTTCGACGCGGTCGCCGCTGGCCATGGCCCCGGCGATCGTGTCGAGGATGGTGTTGACGATGTTCTCGATGTCGCGCTGGTAGAGGTGGGGGTTCTGCGCGGCGATGCGCTGAACCAGTTCCGACTTGATCATGCGGTGGCCCCCTCCGGACAATTCTTCTTCTGATGCCGAGACTTGAGGATGCCGGACCCCGGCCGGAGCGTCAAGGTATCGATCCGGAAACGGTCGCCTCGCCGCGCGCGAATCATGCCCGCTCGCGCGGCGGGGTTGTCCGCCGGACGCTCAGCGCGCCTGGAGATCCGGATGCCACAGCGAGACGAGACCGGCGAGCGGCATCTGCCCGGCCGCAAGCTGGCCGACATCGACGCCGACCAGCGCGCCGATCCGGGCGGCGGCATAGCCGAACAGCGAGAAGCCGTCGTCCTCGCGCTCCGGTGTCCAGTCCACCACCGGCAGGTCCGCGGAGACGTCGCGCGCCTCCTCCAGCCAGGCGACCGCCTCGTCCTCGCCGCCGATGGCGTCGACGAGCTTCACCGCCAGCGCCTGCCGGCCGGAATAGACCCGCCCGTCGGCAAGGCGCAGCGCCTCGGGCCGCTCCAGCTGGCGCCGCTCGGCGACGATGTCGACGAACCACTGGTAGGAATCGTCGACGAGCGCGGCCATGGCTTCGCGCGCGCCCGGCGCCTCCGGGCCGAAGGGCGAGGGCTCGGCCTTGAGCGGGGCCGACTTGATGGTCCTCACCTCGACGCCGAGGGTGTCGAGCAGCCGCTCCACATTGCCATACTGGAAGTAGACGCCGATCGAGCCGGTGATCGAGGTGCGGTGGGCGACAATGTGATCGCCGGCGATCGCGACCATGTAGCCGGCCGAGGCGGCCAGCGTGCCGACGGTCGCCGCCGTCGGCTTCTTCTCGGCCAGTTCGCGCAGCGCCACATAGAGCGCCTCGCCGCCCGTGGTCGAGCCGCCGGGCGAATCGATGGCGAGAATCACCCCCTCGACCGCCTCGCTGTCGGCGATCTCGCCGATCATCTCCACGAGATCCGGATCCTCGAGGATCACCCCGCCGATGCTGATGCGGGCGATCTGCGGCGTGGCGCCGCCGGCAAGGCCCGTGCGGTCGGCAATCAGGGCGACGGCGCCGAGCGCGATGACGGCGGCCAGCACGAAGGCGCTCGCGCGCCAGAGCACCAGCCGGCGCCGGGTGCGGCGGCGGTCGACGATCAGGTCGGCATCGAGCGTCATGGGGTCTTCCTTGCATCCGGAACGTGATCGGCCGAAAGGCACCGATCGTCCGGCACGATAGCCGAGACGGCCGGCCACGCAACCGGGAACGCACGGCCGCCGCGCATGAAAGTGGCGGGTGGACGCGCCGGCTGCCGGGCGGCTCGGGCACGGACGGTATTCGTCAGGGAGCCGGCGGTCACTCTCTGGGGGTTGGCGGCCGCCATCAACGAGCGCGCAGTGGAACGGACCCGCTGCTTCGCCTCACACGGCCGATCGAAGTGCAGATCGAAATGAGCGGCAGATGAAGCCGCGACTTGCCGGCCGCACCCTCTCTTTCGTCTTTGCCGGGCCTGACCCGGCAACCCAATGGCCTCTCCGCGGGCAGCAATCTGCAGACTAGGCAGGGTTTGGTTCCGATCGTGATACTTCGGAGGCCGCACAGCCATTGGGTCGCCGGGTCAAGCCCGGCGATGACGGAGTGAGGCTGAAGTTCCCAACGATCCGCGGTCCTTGCCGGCCCCGACAGCAGCGCCGCCAGGCCAATCGTGACGACGCGGGCAGGTCATGCCCATGGAAATCGCGCTGCACGCCCGGATGGGCGGACACGGACGCGGGCGAGGGTGACGCCCGAAGGACGGCGCGAAGAACACGAACGAGAGTGCGAAGACCGGATGAAAAGGCCGCGCCCACCAACAGCAGCGCAGCAACTGCCGCGCAAGAAACAGGGGCGCCACGCGAAGTGACGCCCCGTTTGCAATGACTTGCCGACGCGGTCGGCTGAAGTCAGGCCAGCTTCCTGAGGGAAGCCAGTCAAATCGCCCAGACGCTGAGGTACTGGGTGGTACTTGTGATCATGATCCAGGATGTTGCTTGCGTCAAGTCTTGTCATTGTCATGTCGCAGCGCAGCAAATGTACGGATCGCCTCAACGAGACCTTTTCGTCATTGGGAAGCGTCCATTCCCCTCGTCAGATCAGGATCTTGACCGGCGGAGGCGGACCTTGGCGACAAAAATCGCGGCACCGGACGAATCCGGCGTTGCCGCGACGCGCCGGCGGCGGCAGTCTGCGCCGCAAGGCGACCGGGGCGGTGCGATGCAACCGCCTCGATGACAGGCGCCAGATGCCCGGGAGACCCTGCCATGACCGAACCGCGCACGATCCTCACCGATGCCGACCTGCCGGTCTGGCGCAGGCGGCCGGAGCATCGCGCTTGGCTGATGCGGCAGGGCAATGCCATCCTCGACTTCGCGCAGCAGGCCTCGATCGATCCGCGCGGCGGCTTCTTCGAGCTCGACGCCGACGGCCGGCCGATGCCGGGCGCCCGCCAGATCCACACCACCACGCGCATGGTCCACTGTTTCGTCATCGCCGCCCTGCTCGGCCGGCCGGGCGCGGCCGACGTGATCGACCACGGCCTGACCTATCTGTGGAGCGGCCACCGCGACGAAAGCCATGGCGGCTACATGTGGTCGCTGCAGGACGGGCAGCCGGCCGACGACAGCAAGCAGGCCTACGGCCACGGCTTCGTGCTGCTGGCGGCCGCCGGCGGCAAGCTGGTCGGCCACCCGCTCGCCGACCGGCTGTTCGCCGACGTCGCCGAGGTGCTGGACCGCCGCTTCTGGGAAGAAAACCACGGTGCCTTCGCCGAGGAATTCGCCCGTGACTGGTCGCCGATCGGCGGCTATCGCGGCCAGAATTCCAACATGCACCTGACCGAGGCGCTGATGGCCGCCTTCGAGGCCTCCGGCGAGGGACTGTTCCTGTCGCGCGCCGAGCGGGTTGCCGAACTCGTCATCGGCCGCCACGCCGCCGGCAACGGCTGGCGCCTGCCGGAGCATTTCCACGCCGACTGGGAGATCGACCGCGCCTATCGCGGCGCCGACATGTTCCGCCCCTATGGCACGACCCCGGGCCACTCGCTGGAATGGGCCCGGCTGCTGCTCCAGCTCTGGGTGCTCGGCGGCAGGCGCCACGACTGGATGGTCGGCGCCGCCCGGGCGCTGTTTGCCTGCGCGGTCGAGACCAGTTGGGACAAGGCGCACGGCGGCTTCTTCTATACGCTCGACTGGGACGACACCCCGCGCAACACGGCGAAACTCTGGTGGCCGGCGGCCGAGGGCATCGCCGCCGCCGCCTTCCTCGGCGAGCATGATCCGAGCGCCTTCCACGAGGACTGGTATCGCCGGATCTGGAACTTCACCGACCGCCATTTCATCGACCATCGCCGCGGCGGCTGGTTCCCGGAACTCGACGAAACGCTGAACCCGGCCCAGACGCTGTTTGCCGGCAAGCCGGACGTCTACCATTCCCTGCAGGCCTGCCTGATCCCGCTCTATCCCGCGACAGGCAGTCTCACCGCCGAGATCATCCGCGCGCAGCGGGACGGCTGACGGACGCCCTCGGATGCCAGACCTCTGCCACGCCCTCGCTGGACGGGGCGGGCGGCCATCCTATATGACGACCTTAGCAATTCCGGCCGTCGCCCGCCGCCGTCCTCCGAGCACAGGTTCCCCTCCATGACCGAGCAAGCGCCCCCCGTCGCGGAGGAAGACCGCCGCCTGATCGTGTTCGGGGCGCTGCTGGTGATGATGCTCGCGGCCCTCGACCAGACCATCGTCGCGCCCGCGCTGCCGACGATCGGCGCCTCGCTCGGCCATCCGGAATGGCTGTCGTGGGTGATCTCGGCCTATTTCCTCACCGCCACGGCGGTGACGCCGCTCTACGGCAAGCTCGCCGACATCAAGGGGCGGCGGCTGGTGCTGTTCGTCGCCATCGGCATCTTCGTGGTCGGCTCGGTGCTCTGCGCCGCGGCGCCGAA
The DNA here is from genome assembly GCF_001720135.1 of Methylobrevis pamukkalensis. GTDB lineage: Bacteria > Pseudomonadota > Alphaproteobacteria > Rhizobiales > Pleomorphomonadaceae > Methylobrevis > Methylobrevis pamukkalensis. The sequence goes on along the minus strand of NZ_MCRJ01000036.1, from coordinate 24,517 downwards.
CATGGCGCTGCTTGTGGTCGGCCGCGCGGTGCAGGGCCTTGGCGGCGGCGGCCTGATCGCGCTCGCCCAGACCATCATCGCCGACGTGGTGCCCCCGCGCGAGCGACCGCGCTACATGGTCTACATCACCGCCGTGTGGGCGCTCGCCAGCATCGCCGGGCCGGTGGTCGGCGGCCTGTTCGCCCAGCATGTCCACTGGTCGCTGATCTTCTGGGTCAACCTGCCGCTCGCGGCCGTGGCGGTCTTTGCCACCAACCGGACCCTGAAGAAGCTGCCGATCCAGCGCCGCGACCACAGGCTCGACGTCGGCGGCGCGGTGCTGGTGGTGACGGCCACGGTCGCCCTGCTGCTGGCGCTGACCTGGGGCGGCACCCGCTTTGCCTGGCTGTCGGCGCCGATCGTGACCCTGATCGGCGGATCGCTGCTGCTGTTTGCCGCCTTCGCGCGCCATCTGGGGAAGACGCCGGAGCCGCTGATCCCGCTGCATGTCCTCGCCAATCCGGTGGTGGCGATGGCGACCGCGGCGGTGTTCTTCTCCATGGTCTCCTTCGTCGGCCTGTCGGTCTACCTGCCGCTCTACATGGAGATGCTGCACGGCCTGAACGCCGGCGAGGCCGGCATCGCGCTGGTCGCCTTCATGATCGGCACCGTCACCGGCGCCAACACGGCGGGCCGCTACATGGCGCGGATCCGCCACTATCGCCGGCTGGCGGTGGGCGGCTCGGTGCTGGCCGTCTGCGCGCTCGGCGCCATGGCCGCCACCGCCGCCGACGCCTCGTTCTGGGCCATGGAGGTGATGACCTTCGTCGCCGGCGCCGGCATCGGCACGCTGTTTCCCGTCGCCACCATCTGCGTCCAGAATGCGGTCGAGCCGAAGGACCTTGGCGTCGCCACCGGCACCCTCTCCTTCATGCGCGCGCTCGGCTCGGCGATCGGCGTCGCGGCGCTGGGCGCGGTGCTGCTCGGCCACGGCGTCGTCGAGGCGATCGGCGAGGGCGCCGGCGTGTCGCAGGCCGCCGAACGCACGGCGGCGGGCGCCGCCTTCACCACCCTGTTCCTCGCGGCCGTCGCCTCGCAGCTGCTCGGCCTCTGCTTCCTCCTGATGATGCGCGAGTTGCCGCTGCGCGGTGCGGCGCAGTCGGCCGTGGCGGAGTGACACCGAGCACGGAGTGCGAAGGCAAGCCCGACCGGGCGCCGGCCGATCAGGTCGTAACCTCTGAGAGTCAGCGCTCGCCGCGCCGGTAGGGCTGCATCAGCGCCTGCGGCACCCGGGCGCGCCGCGCCATGATCACGAGGGCGACGATCGACATCACGTAGGGGATCATCAGGAACACCTGATAGGGCACGGCATTGCCGACCACATGCTGCAGCCGGAGCTGCCAGGCGTCGAACAGCGCGAACACCAGCGCGCCGATCACCGCCCGCCCCGGCCGCCACGAGGCGAAGACCACCAGCGCGATCGCCACCCAGCCGCGTCCCTGGATCATCTGCGGAAAGAACGAGTTGAACGCCGACAGCGTCAGATAGGCGCCGCCGACGCCCATCAGCGCGCTGCCGGCCACCACCGCGCCGATGCGCACCCGGATCGGGTCGATGCCCTGCGCCTCGGCGCCGTGGGGATTTTCCCCGACCATCCGCACCGCAAGGCCGAGCGGCGTGCGCGCCAGCATGTAGGCAAGCACGCCGGCCGCGGCGAGGCCGAGATAGGTCGGCGCCGTCTGGCTGAACAGCGCCTCGCCGAGGAAGGGCAGGTCCGACAGCCAGGGAATGTCGAGCGGCTGGAAGGCGACGATGGTCGGCGGCGCGACGACGTCGGCAGCACCAGGCGGAAGATGTAATAGGTCAGGCTGGTCGCCAGCAGGGTGATGCCGAGGCCGGAGACATGCTGCGACAGGCCGAGCGGCACCGTCAGCATCGCATGCAGCAGCCCGAACAGCGCCCCGCCGGCGGCGCTGCCGCCAGCCCGGTCCAGAGATCGCCGCCGGTATAGACGGTCAGCCAGCCGATCATCGCCCCGAAGGTCATGATCCCCTCGATGCCGAGATTGAGCACGCCGGCCCGCTCGCACAAAAGCGCGCCGAGCGTGCCGAACAGCAGCGGCGTCGCGATCCGCAGCACCGCCGCCCAGAGGCTCGCCTGCCCGAGGATCTCGAAGGCCTCGGTCATGGGCGGGCCTTTCGGGGGCGTCGTGGTTGCGGCTCCCCCTCTCCCTGTCCCTCCCCCTCCAGGGGGGAGGGGACGATGAAGGTGCGGGCGACGTTCCCTGCCAGCATTTCGCCGAACCGAAGCACCGGCTTTGCGAAAGCCGCCTCGATCCGGCGTCCCCTCCCCCCTGGAGGGGGAGGGACAGGGAGAGGGGGGAGCCGCAACCACCGAGCTCCCTGAACTGTCCCGAACGTGACGGTGAACACGCCCCCCATCCTCACCTCCTCACCCGGTAGGTCGCCAGCAGCAGGGCCACCAGCATCGCCAGCAGCGACAGGGCCACGATCACGTCGGCGATGAAGCTCGGCACGCCGAGGGCACGGCTCATGCCGTCGGCGCCGACGAAGATGCAGGCGACGAACAGCGCGGCCAGCACCACGCCGGCCGGATGCAGGCCCGCCAGCATGGCGACGACGATGCCGGAATAGCCGTAGCCGGGCGAAAGGTCGGTGGTGACATAGCCCTTGAGGCCCATCACCTCCAGCGCCCCGGCAAGGCCGGCAAGGCCGCCGGAGAGACAGGCGGTGATGACCAGCACCCGCGTCACCGGAATGCCGGCAAAGCGCGCGGCAGCCGCATTCAGCCCGACCGCCCGGGACTCCAGACCGATCCGCGCCCTGGCCGCGAGGAACCAGACCAGCAGCGCCATCGCCACCGCGATCGCAAGGCCCGCGTGGAGCCGCGAGCGCGGCAGCAGCTGGGCAGGGCATAGTCGCGGGCGATCGGCACCGACTGCGGCCAGCCGAAGGCCATCGGGTCCTTCATCGGCCCCTCGATCATCATCGAGACGAACAGGATCACCACGAAATTGAGCAGCAGCGTCGTCACCACCTCGTCGACGCCGAAGCGGACCCGCAGCGCCAGCGGGCCGAGCAGCAGCAGCAGGCCGGCGGCGGCCCCGGCCAGCATCATCAGCATCATGTGCAGCACCGGCGGCAGGCCGAAGCCGTGGGCGCCGAGGGCGGCGGCGGCGAGCGCGCCGAGATAGAACTGGCCCTCGCCGCCGATATTCCAGACCCGCGCCCGGAAGGCGACGGCGGCGGCCAGACCCGTCAGGATCAGCGGCGCAGCGCGGGTCAGCGTCTCGGTGACCGACAGGCGCGAGCCGAAGGCGGAGACGAACAGCTGGGCATAGGCGTCGAGCGGGCTGACCCCGGCGGCGGCGATCAGCAGGCCGGCCAGCAGCAGCGCGACCGTGATCGCGATCAGCGGCGCGGCGAGCGCCAGGGCCAGCGGCACGTGGCTGCGCCGTTCAAGCCGCATGAATGCCCTCCTCCCAGAGGCCGGCGATCATCAGCCCGAGGCGCTGCGCATCGAGCCCGCCCGCGGCAAGCGGCGCCGAGAGCCGGCCCTTGACGATCGCCTGCACCCGGTCGGCGAGCGCCAGCACCTCGTCGAGATCCTCCGAAATCAGCAGCACCGCCGTCCCGGCCTTGCGGGCGGCGAGAATCTCGCCGTGGACGGCGGCGATCGCCCCCTCGTCGAGGCCGCGGGTCGGCTGGTTGACGACCAGCACGCGCGGATTGCCGGCGAGATTGCGGCCAAGGATCAGCTTCTGCATGTTGCCGCCGGACAGCAGCCGGGTGCGGGTGCCCGGCGAAGCGCCGCGGATGTCGAACCGCTCGATCAGCCTTGCGGCAAAGCTCCTGGCCGCGCCCTCGCGCATGAGGCCGTGGCGGCAGACGGCGGGGTCGGCCAGCCGCTCCATCACGGCATTTTCCCAGACCGCCAGTTCGCCGACGACGCCTTCCGCGTGGCGGTCCTCCGGCACCCGGCCGATGCCACGGGCGACGAAGCCGCGCGGCGTGGGCGCAGGAACGGCCACGCCGTCCACCTCGATCCGGCCGGCGGCGGGGCGCAGGAGGCCGGAGGCGAGCGCGCCCAGCGCCGACTGGCCGTTGCCCGACACGCCGATGATGCCGAGGATCTCGCCGGAGCGGACCTCGAAGGACACGCCCTCGAGCCGGCGGCGCCCGCCCTCGACCACGTCGACCTCGCGGGCGGCCAGCCGGACCTCGCCGGGCATTTGCGCCTCGCGCGTCGGCCGGGCGACGCGCCGGCCGACCATCAGCTCGGCAAGCTCCGCGCGGCTGGTCTCGGCCGTGCGCCGTTCGGCGACCACCTTGCCGCCGCGCAGCACCACCACCCGCGAGGCCGCGGCCATCACCTCGCCGAGCTTGTGGGAAATGAAGATCAGCGACAGGCCGCCCGCGGCCATGGTCTTCAGCGTCGCGAACAGGCGCTCGGCCTCGGGCGCGGTCAGCACTGCGGTCGGCTCGTCGAGGATCAGCACCTTCGCATCGCGGTAGAGGCTCTTGCAGATCTCCACCCGCTGGCGCTCGCCGACGGAGAGGTCGCCGACCCGCGCATGGGGATCGACCGAAAGACCGAAGCGTTCCGACACGGCGACAAGGCGCGCGGCGCCGGCCCGCCGGTCGGAGGCAAGCCGCGTCAGTTTCTCGGTGCCAAGCATCACGTTGTCGAGCACCGTCAGATTGGCGGCCAGCGTGAAATGCTGGTGGACCATGCCGATCCCGGCGTCGATCGCCGCGCGCGGCTTGCCCGGCGGCAGAGCTGCACCGAAGGCGCGCACCTCGCCGGCGTCGGCGGTGTAGTGACCGAACAGGATGTTCATCAGCGTGGTCTTGCCGGCGCCGTTCTCGCCGAGCAGCGCCAGCACCTCGCCGCGGCCCAGCCGCAGCGAGATGTCGTCGTTCGCCAGCAGCGATCCGAAGCGTTTGGTGATGCCGGACAGTTCCAGCACCGGCGCGTCATTGGGCGAGTCCGGGCGGCATGCCGGCCAGCGGATGACGGAAGCTCCACGGCGCGTGTTTCTCGAACAGGCGGCCGAGGCGCAGCAGCAGGCCGTCGCTGCCCATCGGCCCCATCAGCTGCACCGGCGTCGGCAGGCCGGCGGCGTCCACCCCGTGCGGCAGCGTCAGCGCGGGAATGCCCGCGACATTGGCGAGCGCGGCATAGGGCGCGAGCGCGCTCATCCGCTTCCAGTGCAGCGCCGTGTCGTCGTGGTCGAGCGGGAAGGCGCCGATTTCCGGCGGCGCCGACGACAGCATCGGGGTCAGCAGCACGTCGACGGTGGTGAAGGTGTCCCACATCGCCTGGGCGACGCGCGCGGCCGTCAGGTCAGTCTCGTAAAGGGTCGCCGCCGACATGCCGACGCCCTCCTCGATCAGCCGGTGCACCAGCGGCGAGACGTCGTCCTCGGCGAGCGCGTCGCGGATCGGCCCGAGATTGCGTGCGAAATTGGCGGCGATCACCCGGGCGAACACCGTCTGCGACTGGTCGACGAGATCGGCGAAAACCGCCGGATCGAGCATCGCGATCGGGTGGCCGTGGCTGCGCAGGAAGTCGGCGGCGGCGCGCACCGCCTGCGCCCGCTCCGGCGCGATCGCCGTGTTCGGCGCCTCGGCAAGCACGCCGATCCGCAGCGGGCCGGTGCGGGTGTCGAGCCATTCGCGCACCGGCAGGCGCAGGTCCGGGTCCGGCAGCGGGCCGCGCGCACGGCCGGCAAGAACGTCGAGGGCGGCCGCCGTGTCGCGCACCGAACGGCTGATCACCAGTTCGCTGGCGATGCCGAACAGGTGGTTGCCGAAGTCCGGGCCGGTCGGGGTGGCCCCGCGCGTGGTCTTGAGGCCGACGAGGCCGCAGCAGGCGGCGGGCACCCGGGTCGAGCCGGCGGCGTCCGTGGCATGGGCCAGCGGCACGATGCCGGCCGCGACCGCCGCGGCGGCGCGCCGGAGGAGCCGCCGGGGGTCAGCCGCTCGTCGAGCGGATTGCGCGCGATCGGTCCGATCGCCGGTTCCGACGACAGGGCAAGGCCGAATTCCGGCACGGTGGTGACCCCGAAGGGCAACAGGCCGGCGGCGCGGAAGCGGCGGGTCAGGTGGTCATCGTCGGCGAGGATCGGCGGGCGGCGCGCCAGAAACCGGCAGCCGACCACCTTCGGCAGGCCGCGCGCGGCGGCGCCCAGATCCTTCATCAGGAAGGGCAGGCCGCCGAAGGGGGCGGCCAGGGCTTCCGGCTCGCCGCGGGTCAGGCGCTCCTCGAAGCCGCGCGCCGCCGCCATGCCCATCGCCGCGTCCACATGGCGCACGGCGCCGAGCCGCTCGAAGTCGGCGACGGCGGCAAGGGAGGCGGCCATCACGTCGGTCGCGGTGGTGCGGCCGCTGCGGATGGCATCGGCGAGCGCGAGGGCGTCAGCCATGATCGACGAAGTCCATGCAGGTCACGGGGCCTCCGGATGCGGATGGGCCGGATCGAATCGGCCTGCGGACGAATCGCGGCATTCCGCGACCCGTCCCTGGTGTTCGCCCCCGGGTGCGCCCCGAGCAGGGGCGGCAGTCTGTCAGCTTGGTTCGGATTCGTCGATCGGAACCTCGAAGCTGCCGGCCTTGATCGCCGCCCGCTTCTCCTCCATCGCCGCCAGTGCCTCCGCCGGAACGTCGGCCTGGCTGAAGAGGATGTCGTTGCCGCCGTATTTCATGAAGGAATATTCGGTGTAGTCGCGGCCCGTCGGCTTGCCGGCGGCAATATCGGCGAGGATCGCGTCGATCGTCGGGCGATAATACCACATGGCATTGGCGAACACCGTGCCCGGGTAGCGCTCGGTGTAGTCGATCAGCGAGCCGATCGCCTTGACGCCGCGCTCCTTGGCCGCGTCGGCTGTGCCGATGCGCTCGCCGAACAGGATGTCGGCGCCGGCGTCGATCTGGGCGATCGCCGCCTCCTTGGCCTTCGGCGGATCGAACCAGGTGCCGATGAAGCCGTTCAGGAACTTCGCGTCCGGCGAGACCTCCTTCACGCCGGCGCGAAAGGCGTTGATCAGCAGGTTGACCTCGGGGATCGGATAGCCGCCGACCGAGCCGAAGGTGCCCGTCTTCGACATCTTGCCCGCCAGCATGCCGGCGAGATAGGCGGCCTCGTGGTTGCGGGTCCCGAACACGCCGAAATTGTCGCCCTGCGGGCCGCCGGACGAGCCCATCAGGAAGGCGGTCTCGGGATAGTCCTCGGCGACCTGGCGCGCCTCGGTCTCGACCGCGTAGGATTCGCCCCAGATCAGCCTGGCCCCCTGGTCGGCATATTCGCGCATGGCGCGGGCGTAGTCGGTGCCCGACACGCCTTCGGAGAAGACATAGTCGATCACGCCGTCGTTTGCGGCGCCGAGCAGCGCCTCGTGGACCCGCGAGTTCCAGGCATTCTCGACCGGCGAGGAATGGACCCCGGCGACCTTGATCTTGTCGGCCGCGAAGCCTTCGGCAGAATGAGCGACCCGGCCGTGGCGGCCGTCGCGGCCAGCAGGCTGCGGCGCGTGAGCGAAAACGACATTGCGGCTGTTCCCCGTGAGGTCGATCCGGGCCCCTTGGGCGAGCCCGTTCAATTTTTTTCAACGGATCAAAATTCCGTTTGCCCATGAAATTGTCAAGGGCGTTTCATGGGCAGTCCACTGTCGCAGCCCGGTGCGAAACAGCCGGTTCAGCGAGCGTCGCGGTCGCGTTCGAGCCAGCGGTCGAGAGGCCGGACCACGATCAGCAGGAACAGGGTGAGGCCGAGCGCGACGGCCACCAGCAGCCACGAGGCGAGCGCGCAGGTGACGGCCAGCGCCCCGGTCATCCAGATCGACGCGGCCGTGGTGAGGCCCTTGATCCGGCCGCGGTCGGGATCGCGCAGCACGACGCCGGCGCCGATGAAGCCGATGCCGGTCATCACCCCCTGCAGCACGCCCTGGATGACGCGGCTGAGCGCATCGGGATTCTCGGCCATGCCCGGCACATGGGTGGCCACCAGCGTCACCAGCGCGACGCCGAGCGCGACGAGACCGAGGGTGCGCATGCCGACCGGCTTGCCGTTCCAGCTGCGGTCGCGCCGACGATCATGCCGGCGGCCATGGCCGCCACCAGCCGGAACACGGCGTCGGTTCCGCCGGCCGCGGTGATGTCGATATCGAACATGGCATTTTCCCTCGCACACCCGCTCTTGCCGGCAGGCCCGAAGAGAGGAACGCGCGAGACGCCCGGATGGTTCCGAGCCGGCTAGGCTCTTGCGATCTTTGGACGGCGTGACATCGACCGGAGAGAGGCCCTTCACGCCCTCCCCCTGCGCCCTCGATACGCTATATCTGGCAGATGCGTGCTGCCAGCCTGCTCCATCCGACGCCCACCGGGCTCTATTGCCCCGTCGGCGACTTCCACATCGACCCGCCCCGGCCGGTGGCGCGGGCGCTGATCACCCATGGCCATTCCGACCATGCCCGGGCCGGCCACGGCGAGGTGCTGGCCACGCGCCAGACCCTCGACATCATGCGCCTGCGCTACGGCGAGGACTTCGCCGCCCGCACGCAGGCGATCTCGCTCGGCGAGCAGATCGACGTCGGCGGCGTGACCGTGAGCTTCCACCCGGCCGGCCATGTGCTCGGCTCGGCGCAGATCCGCCTTCAGAAGGACGGCTTCGTGATCGTTGCCTCCGGCGACTACAAGCGCCGCCCAGATCCGACCTGCCTGCCCTTCGAGCCGGTTCCCTGCGACGTGTTCATCACCGAGGCGACCTTCGGCCTGCCGGTGTTCCGCCATCCGGACGACGCCACCGAGATTGCCAAGCTCATCGCCTCGGTCGGGCAGTTTCCCGAGCGCGCCCATCTCGTCGGCGCCTATTCGCTCGGCAAGGCGCAGCGGGTGATCGCCCTGATCCGCGCGGCCGGCTACGACGCGCCGATCTATCTCCACGGCGCGATGGCAACGCTCTGCACCTATTTCCAGTCGGAAGGCATCGATCTCGGCGACCTGCGCCCGGCGACCGTGTCCGCCGGCAAGAGCGATGCGAATGGGGAGGCCAAGTCCGCCTTTGCCGGGGCGATCGTCATCTGCCCGCCCTCCGCCGTCGCGGACACCTGGGCGCGGCGCTTTCCCGAGCCGCTGATCGCCTTTGCCTCCGGCTGGATGCAGGTGCGCCAGCGCGCGAAGCAACGCGGCGTGGAACTGCCGCTGATCCTCTCCGACCACGTCGACTGGGACGATCTCACCGCCACGATCCGCGAACTGGCGCCGCAGGAGGTCTGGGTCACCCATGGCCGGGAGGAGGCGCTGGTGCGCTGGTGCGAGCTGGAGGGCGTCCCCGCCCGCCCGCTGCATCTCGTCGGCTTCGAGGACGAGGCGGAATAGATGAAGGCCTTTGCCGCCCTGCTCGAACGACTGGTCCTGACACCGCAGCGCACCGTCAAGCTGCGGCTTCTGGCCGACTATTTTCGAAACGCGCCCGATCCCGACCGCGGCTATGCGCTGGCCGCGATCTGCGGGACGCTGGACCTCAAGGCCCTGAAGCCGGCGCTGCTGCGTGAACTCGTCGGCGAGCGGGTCGACCCGGTGCTGTTCGGCTATTCCTACGACTATGTCGGCGACCTTGCCGAGACGATCGCGCTGATCTGGCCGATCCCGGACGATGTGCCGACGGAGGCGCGGGGCGCCGACCTCGCCCTCGGCGGCGTGGTCGAGCGGCTGCGCCTGCTCGGGCGCGGCGAGACGGCGGCGATGGTGCGGGACACGCTCGACCGGCTCGGCCCCTCCGAACGCTTCGCCTTCCTGAAACTCGGCACCGGCGGCCTGCGCGTCGGCGTCTCGGGCCGGCTGGCGATGCAGGCGCTGGCCAGCCTCGGCGAGGTCGAGGCCGCCGATCTCGAGGCCCTGTGGCATGGGCTGGGCCCGCCCTACACGGCGCTGTTCGCCTTCGCGCTCGGAACCGGGCCGCGTCCGGAACCGCGCAGCCGCGCGGTGTTCCGCCCGGTGATGCTCTCCACCGCGATCACCGACGCGACCTTGCCGCGCTCGATCCGTCCGACTTCGTCGCCGAGTGGAAATGGGACGGCATCCGCGTCCAGGCGGTGAATCTGGCCGGCGAGCGCCGGCTCTATTCGCGCAGCGGCGAAGACATTTCCGCCGCCTTCCCCGACGTGGTCGAGGCGATCGACTTTGCCGGCGTGATCGACGGCGAACTGCTGGTCGGCGGCACCCTGCGCTCCAACCGCCCGACCGGCACCTTCTCCGACCTGCAGCAGCGGCTCAACCGCAAGACCGTCACCCGCGCGCTCGCCGGCCAGTTGCCCGCTTTCATCCGCGCCTATGACGTTCTGGAAGATGCGTCGGGCGACGTCACGGGCGAGACCTTCCTGGATCGCCGCGCCCGGCTGGAGGCGCTGGTGGCCGCCGCCGACCCGGCGCGCTTCGACCTGTCGCCGCTGGTCGACTTCTCGGCCTGGGACGAGCTCGACCGGCTGCGGACCGAGCCGCCCGATCCGGTGATCGAGGGGGTGATGGTCAAGCGGCGGGCCTCGCCTTACGTGGCCGGGCGCTACAAGGGCGACTGGTTCAAGTGGAAGCGGGCGCCGCATGTGGTCGACGCAGTGCTGCTCTATGCCCAGCGCGGCCACGGCAAGCGCTCGAGCTTCTATTCCGACTTCACTTTCGGCGTCTGGACCTTCGACGGCGAGCGCGACGTGCTGGTGCCGGTGGGCAAGGCCTATTTCGGCTTCACCGACGCGGAACTGGCCGAGCTGGACCGCTGGGTGCGGGCCAACACCACCGAGCGCTTCGGGCCGGTGCGCTCGGTGCGCGCCGAGGCCGACCACGGCTTCGTGGTGGAGGTCGCCTTCGAGGGCCTTGCCCGGTCCAGCCGGCACAAGTCCGGGGTTGCCATGCGCTTTCCGCGCATCGCGCGCCTGCGCCGCGACAAGCTTCCCCGTGAGGCCGACCGGCTGGAGACGCTGGCGGCGATGCTGCCGCCCGAGACGATCAAACCCGACGTCAGGCCGAAAGGCCGTGGGCCGCGATGACGGCGCTGATCTTCGCGTCGAGCTCTTCTGTCGGCAGCAGCGCCGGTGCCCGGCTCGCCCCGACGCTCGGGTCCATCAGGTAGAGCGCGCGCTTGGTCATCGCCGGCGGATAGCCGAGGCCGTAGAGATCGGCGCGAAGCGCCGTGAACCGGGCCTGCGCCGCCTCGGCCGCCGCCATGTCGCCGGCGGCAAAGGCCCGGCAGATCGCCGGCGGGGCGCCCGGCATGGCGTTGGCGAGCCCCGAGATGCAGCCCCCCGACCCGTTCTGCAGGCCATGCAGCACGAGCGAATCCGGGCCGGAGAAGACGTCGAAGTCGTCGCGGCCGCGGGCGACGGCGAGATAGGCCTCGAGCGTGTCCCTGCCCCCGCCGGAATCCTTGATGCCGAGGATGTTGGGATGATCGGCAAGGCGCGCGCAGGTCTCCGGCGCGATGTGATTCTGGGTGCGGGCCGGGATGTCGTAGAGATAGACCGGCTTGTCGACCGCATCGGCGACGCGGGTGAAGTGGTCGGCGAGCCCCTCCTGCGTGCAGGGGATGAAATAGGGCGCGATCACCGACAGCGCGTCGACGCCGGTCTTCTGGCATTCGCGCGCCAGCAGGATCGTCTCGAAGGTCGAGGGCGTGCCGACATTGACCCACACCTTCACCCGGCCGGCGACGGCGTCGACGATGGTCTCGGTCACCGTCACCTTCTCTGCGAAGGTCAGGGCGGTGAAGTCGCCGTTGGTGCCGCAGGCAAGGATGTTGTTGCCGGCTGCGGCCTGGCGCGCGGCCTGGCGCCGGATTGCACCGAAGTCGACCGCCTCGTCGGGCGAAAAACAGGTGACCAGCGCGACGAAGGGCAGGGCTTTACGCATCGGGGAACTCCGGAACCAACGCAAGGAACGCAAGGCATGCGAACGCGCGGCGGCAGCTCAGGCCGCCACCGCCTCGTAGGCCGTCTCGTAGACGGCGAGGATGTCGGCTTCCGTCATCTCGCGCGGATTGTTGTCGAGCAGGCGCCGGATCGCCACCGCTTCGGCCGCCATCACCGCAAGGTCGCCGCGCGGCACGCCGGCGGCGGCAAGCGTCATGTCGAGGCCGAGGCCGGCGCAGAAGTCGCGGGCCAGAACGAACACCTCGTCCGGATCCGTGCTTGGCGCAAGGCCCATCAGCGCCAGGACCTCGGCCGTGCGCGCGGGCACGGCCGGGGCGTTGAAGGCCAGCACATGCGGGAAGATCAGCGCGTTGGCCGCGCCGTGGGGAATGCCGTGGCGGGTGCCGAGCGGATAGGCCAGCGCATGGCCGGCCGCGGTGTTGACCGGGCCGAGGCAGATACCGCCGTAGTAGGAGGCGAGCAGCATCGCCGCCCGCGCCTCGGCGTCGGCGCCATGGGCCACGCAGCGCTTGAGATGGGCCCCGACGAGGCGGATGCCCTCGCGGGCAAAACCGTCGATCAGCGGATGGGCACGCTTGCTGGTGAAGGCCTCGACGCAGTGGGCCAGCACGTCGACGCCGGTGGCCGCCGTGACCGCCGGCGGCACCGTCAGTGTCAGGTCCGGATCGAGGATCGCCAGATCGGCCAGCATGTGCCGGCTTTCCACCGCCAGCTTCGCCTGCGTCGCCGGATCGGTGACGAGCGCGCGGATGCCCGCTTCGCTGCCGGTGCCGGCGGTGGTCGGGATCTGCACGATCGTGGAGGGTCGGCGCGCGACCCTGTCCGGACCGACGATGTCGCGGATGGTCTGTTCGCCCGGCCACAGCACGGCGACAAGCTTGGCCAGATCCATGGCGCTGCCGCCGCCGAAGCCGATCACGAGGTCCGGCCGCAGCTCGGCCGCCACCGCAAGCGCGGCGGCGAGATCCTCGAGGTCCGGCTCGCCGGCCAGCGTGCCGTGAACGACCGTTCCGTCCGGCAGGCCGAGCAGGCCGATCCGCCCCGCGTTATACGCATCGGCCACCACGAGGATCCGGGAATGGCCCTCGCGCGCCACGAACGGGCCGAGGCGGGCGACGGTGCCGCTGCCGTAGTCGAGGAACCGGGGCTGGCAGAGGCCGATCGGGCGCGCATAGTCGGACATCGGACGCCTTCCCTTGAGTGCCGCACCCGCGACAGATGCCAACAAATTTGCCATCTTGTTAGCTTTTCGCGCGGGAGAAGGCAATCGCGAAAAGTGATCATCCTGTAATTGATTGTTTTTTAAGACTTAAATCCTGTCGACACCTGAGGTTTCAGGAAGGACATATTGACAAGTCGTCGCTTGTCATCACCGTTCCAGCCATGCGGCACCGGCCTGGGCCCCGGATCGCGCAAGGCCGGCAGGGCAACCGGGGGGAACGCGTGCTCCCCCCCGGTCCCGTCATCCCGCCGACGCGTCCCTCGTCTTCCGGCGCCGCCAAGGGGCGTTCGACATCCAGTTGCCGGCCATGATCGACCCGTAAGGCACGACCTCGTCCACCACCTCGGCAAGTCCGAAGCGCTCGATCTGGGCCCGGACCGCGCGCGCGCTCTTGTAGGCGCTCGGCAGTTCGGAGATGTCGGCGACGCCGCAGAAGAAGCGCGCGTCGATGCCGGCGGTCTCCTCGGCGAAGATCTCCGCGTCCGGCCGTCCGGCGTTGCGCCGCCGGTGCTGACCGCGCGAGAAGTTGCGCCCCGCCCCGTGGGGCGAGAAGCCGAGGGCGTTCGGCGCGTCCTTGCCGCGCACGATCAGCACCGGCTCCGCCATGTTGAGCGGGATCAGCGTCAGATCGGTCGCATCCTCCGCAAAGCCCGCGAAGGCCGGGGTCGCGCCCTTGCCGTGGTAGAACAGGCCGTCCGTCTTGCGGAAGACGAAGTTGTGCTCGTTCCAGAAGCGGTCGGAGACCGTCGCGGCCAGCCGATCCGCGGCGAGGTCGTGCAGGGCGACGTGGCTCGCCTTGGTCCAGGCCCGGATCAGCTGCAGGGCGTCGAAATAGCTTTCGCCCTCCACGGTGTCGGCCGGAATCCAGGCATTCTGCGGCAGGGTCTCGGGCGACAGCTGGCGCCGGAACCCCTCGGCGATCTTCATGCCCCGGTCGTAGAGCCGCGCGCCCGGCCCCCGCGACCCGTGGTGGGTCACGAGCGCGGTCTCGCCGCTCGAGCGGATCGTGCCCACGAAGGCAAAGTGGTTGCCGTCGCCCTGGGTCGCGAACTGCTCGATCGCCAGGCTCGTGTCCGCCGCCAGCAGCGGATGGGCCGCAAACCGCGCCATCAGCTCGTCCGGCGGACGGATCTGCGTGCCGCGCGCCCGGCCGCCCGGCCCGAAATGCGTGACCGCATGGACCGCATCGAGCAGAGCCGCCGGATCGACGCCCGGGAACACCGAGATCGCCAGGGAGCAGCAGATGTCGGCCGAGTGCATGCCGGGGTGGATCGCCTCCGAGGCGACCACGCCGCCCACCGGGATCGTGCCCGGCGGGCCGGCCGGGCAGGCATCGGGCATGATCGCCCCGGCCCGCAGCACCGGCGTGCGCATCAGTTCCCGCATGCTGGAGGCAACCGACTCGATGTTGGTGATCTCCTCGGGCGTCTCGGCCTCGATGTTGACGAAGAAGGCCCTCTCGCCCGCACCGCGCAGCGGCACGGCCGGCGCCGGGGCATGGGCGAGCGCCGCCTCCAGCGCGGCGGCATCGGTGCCGCCGTCCTCCAGGACGCGGTTGGCGGCGACCAGCGCCGCGGCGAACCAGCGGCCCTGCCGGTGACCGGCGTCGATGAGATCCTGTCCGCTCATGACCTTCGCCATGGTGTCCTTCCTTCCGGGACGGTCCCTCCGTCCCCCATCTGCCGGCCCTCGTCTGCCGGCCGGAAAATCCGTTGCAGGAATGCCCGGCGGAGACCGGGACGCGTGTCGTCAGAGATCACCGCTCACCCGAACGCCCCCGAGCGGGGTGTCCTGCGCGGCAGCCGGGTGGCAGGGCGCCGGCGGACCGCCCGATGTCGCCAGAGGGACCCGGTGCCGGATCGCTGCGTCGGTCATCGGTCCGCCCGCCGGCGAGGGTGCAGACACGGATTTGTCTGCCGTCGTTCTTGCTCTCTGCTTCACGACCCGGCTGTTTCAAGCGACGTGCCAAGTGCCCAGATCACCGCCAACGCGGCGAGATTTTTCTGTAATTCACTGATTTTAATTGGTTATTTTTCTCGGCACTCTTCAGGCCGAGGCGCAGCCGATGGACCGGAAATGTGGGAGATGATAGAAGCAGATAACTTTTTATAGGATCGGATATGAAGCGCCGCGTTGCGATCGGTTTCATCGGCACCTCCCTCGACACCGGCCGGACCGAGGAGCGCTGGAACAAGTGGCGGCCGACGGTCGCGCTGTGCCAGCAGGACGACCTGTTCATCGACCGCCTCGAACTGCTGGTCGATCACCATGCCATGACCCTCGCCGACCGGGTGACGGCGGACATCGAGCAGGTCTCGCCGGCCACCGAGGTGCGCCGCCACCTGATCAGCATCAAGGATCCCTGGGATTTCGCCGAGGTCTATTCGCGCCTGCGCGATTTTGCCAACGGCTACGCCTTCGATCCGGAACGCGAGGACTATCTCGTCAACATCACCACCGGCACCCACGTCGCCCAGATCTGCTGGTTCCTCCTCACCGAGGCCCGCGACATCCCCGGCCGGCTGCTCCAGCTCTCGCCGCCGAAGCGGGGCGACGCCCAGCCGGGCATGATCGGGACGCACTCGATCATCGACCTCGAAATCTCGCGCTACGATGCCATCGCCACGCGCTTTGCCGCCGAGCGGATCGAGGCCACGTCCTTCCTGAAGTCCGGCATTCCCACCCGCAATCCGGCCTTCAACCGGATGATCGACGAGATCGAGAAGGTGGCGATCCGCTCGCGCGCGCCGGTGCTGCTCACCGGCCCCACCGGCGCCGGCAAGTCGCAGCTCGCCCGGCGGATCTACGACCTGAAGAAGGCGCAGCGCCAGTTTGCCGGCGCCTTCGTCGAGGTCAACTGCGCGACCCTGCGCGGCGATCAGGCGATGTCGACGCTGTTCGGCCACGTGCGCGGCGCCTTCACCGGCGCGCAGGCCGACCGGGCCGGGCTGATGAAGGCCGCCGACGGCGGCATGCTGTTCCTCGACGAGGTCGGCGAGCTCGGCCTCGACGAGCAGGCGATGTGCCTGCGCGCGATCGAGGAAAAGCGCTTCCTGCCGCTCGGCTCCGACCGGGACCAGGCGTCCGACTTCCAGCTGATAGCGGGGACCAACCGCGACCTCGGCGCGGAGGTCCGCCGCGGCCGCTTCCGCGAGGATCTTCTCGTCCGCCTCGACCTGTGGACCTTCGCGCTGCCGCCCCTGCGCGACCGGCGCGAGGACATCGAGCCCAATCTCGACTACGAACTGGCCCGCTTCTCCGAGCGCGAGGGCCGCAAGGCGACCTTCAACGCCGAGGCCCGCGCCCGCTTCCTCGCCTTCGCCGTGGCGCCGGACGCGTCGTGGCGCGGCAATTTCCGCGATCTCTCCGCCTCCGTCACCCGCATGGCCACGCTGGCGCCGAACGGGCGCATCGACGAGGCGACGGTGCGCGACGAGATCGCCCGCCTGTCGCGGACCTGGGTCGGCGCGGACGGGGACGCGGCCGGCCGCAGCATGGTCGAGGAGGTGCTGGGCAGCGCCGCGGCCGAGCTCGACCTGTTCGACCGCGTGCAGCTGGACGCCGTGATCGAGGTCTGCCGGCGCCACCGCACGCTCAGCGCCGCCGGCCGCGAGCTCTTCGGCGTCTCCCGCGAGAAGAAGTCGAGCGGCAACGACGCGACCGCCTGCGGAAATACCTCGCCCGCTTCGACCTCGCGTTTGCGGATCTGTCGGAGGTTTCCGCGCAGGACCGGAGCTGACTCCGGCCTGGGACGGCGGCGGCAGGACGGGGGCGGGCCAGGCAGACGGGAGGACCCGCGCGCTTCGCCGCCCTGATCCCTCGGCCCGCCCGATCACGCAACATCCGTGCGGTGATCACACAAAGTTTGGCAGACGAATCCTTGGCTTGGCGCCTCGGAAGGGCCATTATCCCTGCCGAGCCGGCGACCCCCGTCGTCCGGCCTCGCATCCTTGTCAGGAGCCCTGTCATGACCGCATTCGACGCCCGCCTTGTCGCCACCGCGCCGCTCTATCCGTGCGCCGTGTATGCGATGGCCGCGCCGACGTGCATGGCGTGGGTAAAAGGATCCGAGGCCGGACGAAGGGAGGTCGGCGATGCGCCCCATTCCCATCGAGATTGACGGCCGCGCCGTCGCCGTCGCCCGGCCCGAAGCCGAAGGATTCCGCTTCGTCGCCGTGAAGTTCGACGTCTGGGATCTCGACGGTCACGCCTTTGCGACCGTCGCCGCCGCACGCGAGGCCGCCGCAAAGCTCACCTCGGTCGGCAGGCCGGCCGCAAGGGCAGCTTGAACTCGGATATCGCTGAAATCGAGTGTCATCCCCGGCGAGCCGAGCGCAGCTCGGGGAGGGAAGGGGATCCAGAAGGCAGCCGTGGACTTCGGTGGCCAGCTTCTGGATCCCCTTCCCTCGCTTCGCTCGCCGGGGATGACAACAAGTCGGAGGGACCGCCCGGCCGCTCCGCGATTCTCCCCTCCAACATCATCCCATGACCGACCGCCGCGTCAGAAGGCCTGCAGGCCGTCGCCGGCATTCGGGTCGACGAGGCCGTGAAAGCGGCGGGCGGCGGCATGGGCAAAGCGTAGGGTCACCGCCTTGCGGGCGGCAGCCCCCAGCCGGTGGTCCGGCGCCTCGCGCAGGATGGCCGCGCCGAAGCCGTCGGCAATCAGCAGCCCGGCGTCCTCCGGGAAGATCTCCGCCGGCACTCCGGCATGGGTGGCGAAGAACAATCGGTCGCAGAACTCGCGATACTCCGGCCATTTGCGGTCGCGCGGAAATCCTCGATCGACGACTTGATCTCGACGATCCAGAGATCGCCCTTCGGCCCGAGCGCCACCACGTCGGCGCGCCGGCCGCTGCGCAACACCAGTTCCGTCACCACCGAAAAGCCGAAGCCGAGCATCAGCCGGCCGACGCCGCGCTGGATCATGCGCGCATGCGCCGATTGCCGGCCATCGAGCAGGCGCGGATCGTCGGCGAGGATGTCGGCGCCAGGCGGCAAGGGAGTCGGAGCGGGAAGCATGCCTGATCGTTCATGATCTGTTTCGCAAATGCAAGCGCTTCTGCAATCACGCGCCGTCGTTGGGCGAGGCACCGAACCGGGCATCCTCCGGATAGAGCGCGGCCATCCGCAGGCCCAGCGCCCGCGCGGCGGCCCCTTCCCCGCCGTCCCGCAGCAAGGCGAGCAGATCCAGCGCCGGCTGCTTCTTGGCCCGTTTGGGCAGCGTGCGGTAGCCGGGCGCTTCGTGGAGCCGGTCGACCAGTGCCCCCAGCCGGACGATCGCCGCTGCGGTTGCGCCGGCCCGGAGTTCGGCCCGGGCGGCAAGCCGGGCCGCGCCCGGCTCGTCCGACAGCCCGAGCGCATCGATGGCCGCGGCCGGCACCCTGTCGCCCGCATCGAGCCGGGCGGACAGTGCGGCCAGTTCGGCGCGCGCGGGATACTGCGGATCGGCGACGACAAGCCCCTTGGTAGCGGCCTCGAGGGCGATCGGCCGCGTGAAGGTCGAGATCGCCCGGCGCACGACATTGACCGAATAGAGGTGATCATGGACCTCATGGGTCGAGGCGACCGGCACGAGATCGAAGGGGACGTCCGGCCCGAGCCCCGCGAGCTGTGCGGCTGTTCCGCCGTCGAACACGTCGAACAGGCCGAAGACGAGATCGTGGCGAAATGCGCCGGACGACGACCGGGCAAGAAGATCGGCGAGATGCGGCTCGCCCGCGCGGGGAACCAGCCCTGCCGCCGCGCCCTGCCCGCCCGGCGCGCCGACGAAGGGATCGGGCGCAAAGGCGATCGCCTTGCCGTCGCCGCGCCGGCAGGCGGCGGCAAGCGCCCCGGAGGCGCCCATCGAGCTGCCATAGTGGACGACCCGCGCCGGCCTCAAGACGGCGCAGGCCGCATCCACCGCCCGGTCGATCGCCGGCCCGAGATCGCGATACCAGCAGCCCGACAGGTCGTTGAGGAACAGGCCGTGATGGCTGGTGCGGGCGAACAGCCGCGACAGCCCGAACTTGCCGGCCGGCACCCGCACCTGGCTGAACACCACGGCGAGAACGCCGCTGCCGCCGTCGCGCCGCTCGCATCGCACGGCAAGATCGCCGTCGATCGCGTCCAGCACCACCGCACCGCCCGCCATGTCCTCACCGCCGTTGCCCATTGCACTCCCCGCCCCGTCTCGCCACCATCTACACGAATCGGGCGGGGCGGTGGAACCGGGCACGGACGGACGCAATGACGAGCAGGATCACGGCCCCGGAGACGGATGCAACGAACATCGCCCCACCGCCGTCCCTCCGAGGCCGGCTCGACGCCCTCGATGTGGCCCGCGGCCTCGCGCTGGTGGCCATGGCGAGCTACCACCTCGCCTGGGACCTGTCCTTCTTCGAACTGATTTCGGCCGATGTCGCCGGCGATCCGGGCTGGCGCGCCTATG
Source organism: Methylobrevis pamukkalensis (assembly GCF_001720135.1). GTDB lineage: Bacteria > Pseudomonadota > Alphaproteobacteria > Rhizobiales > Pleomorphomonadaceae > Methylobrevis > Methylobrevis pamukkalensis. The sequence continues at coordinate 4,945 of NZ_MCRJ01000036.1, read as the reverse complement.
CCCGGGCGATCGCGGCGAGCTTCCTGCTGCTCGTCGGCGTGGGGCTGGTGCTCGGCCACGGCGGCGGGCTGCGGCGACGGCCGTTCCTGATCCGGCTGGCAAAGATCGTGGCGGCCGCAGCCTTGATCAGCGCGGCCACCTACGTGGCCTTCCCGGACACCTTCATCTATTTCGGCATCCTGCATCACATCGCGCTGGCCAGCGTCGTCGGCCTTGCCTTCCTGCGCCTGCCGGCGATGGTGACGCTGGCCGCCGCTGCCCTCGCACTGGTCCTGCCGAGCCTTGTCGTCCTGCCGGCGGAGACCGGCGCCCTCGGCTGGTGGACCGGTCTCACCGAATGGGTGAAGCCCGCCAACGACTTCGTGCCGCTGTTTCCGTGGATTTCCGCCGTGCTGGCCGGCATCGGCGTGACGCGGATCGCCATCCGCGCCGGGCTTGTCGCCCGCATCGGCCGCTGGCGCGCCAGCGCGATGCCGGTGCGGCTTCTGGCGAGCGCCGGACGCCACAGCCTTGCCGTCTATCTCATCCACCAGCCGCTGCTCTACGGCCTCGTCTGGCTGGCCGCGACGCTGCTGCCGGCCGACCCGGCGGTGGAGCGGGCGCGCTTCATCGACGCCTGCGAAGCCTCCTGCCGCGACATGTCGGGCGAGGCCGCGCTGTGCACGGCCCATTGCGGCTGCATCGGCGACAGGATCGCGGCGGAGGGCCTGTTCGGGACGCGGCGCAACGCCATGTCGAGCGGCGACCCGGAGGACATCCGCCGCGTGGAAAGCGCCTCGGCGGCCTGCGCGGCGGAGCTTACGGGCGACTGAGCGGCGGGGAAACCCGCCTCAGTCCTTCGCGCCCGCCTTCTCGGCGGCCTCGCGGCGCTCCTGCGCCTTCAGCTCCTCGATCCGCGGCATCGACATGATCGAATAGCCGGAATCGACGAAATGGATCTCGCCGGTGACGCCGGACGACAGATCCGAGAGGAGATAGAGCGCCGCACCGCCGACCTCTTCCAGCGAGACGGTCCGCTGCAGCGGCGCATTGCGGTGCTGGAAGGTCAGCATCAGCCGTGCGTCGGCGATGCCGGCGCCGGCCAGCGTGCGCACCGGGCCGGCCGAGATGGCGTTGACGCGGATGTTCTGCGGACCGAAGTCGCCGGCGAGATAGCGCACGGAGGATTCCAGCGCCGCCTTGGCGACGCCCATCACGTTGTAGTTCGGCATCACCCGGGTAGCGCCGGCATAGGTCAGCGTCACCATCGCGCCGCCGTCGGTCATCATCTCCGCCGCGCGCCTGGCGACTTCCGTGAAGGAGAAGCAGCTGATCAGCATGGTGCGCGCGAAATTCTCGCGGCTGGTGTCGGCGTAGCGGCCCTTGAGCTCGTTCTTGTCGGAAAAGCCGATGGCGTGGACGACGAAGTCGAGCTTGCCCCAGCGCGCCTTCAGCTCGTCGAACACCGCGTCGACCGTGGCGATGTCCTCGACGTCGCAGGGCAGCACGATGTCCGAGCCGACCTTCTCGGCCAGCGGCTTCACCCGGCGGCCGAAGGCGTCGCCCTGGTAGGTGAAGGCGAGTTCCGCGCCGTGGGCGGCCAGCTTGGAGGCGATGCCCCAGGCGATGGAATGGTCATTGGCGACGCCCATGATGAGCCCGCGCTTGCCCGACATCAGGCCCGTCATGAGAGATCCCGCAATGACTGAGAGGAAAAAAGGACCGTGGCGGGCACCGCCCGCCGGCGACCCCGCCGGGACGGCGGAACCGGAAGGTCGCGGCCCGCCGGTCCGGACGGAAAGCGTCCGGGGCCGCCGGCCGAACGGCGCCTCACGCCGCGTAGCGCTGGAACACCAGCGTGGCGTTGGTGCCGCCGAAGCCGAAGGAGTTGGACAGCACCGTGTCGAGCCGCACGTGGTCGCGCCGTTCCAGCACGATCGGCATGTCGGCGAAGGCCGGGTCCAGTTCCTCGATATGGGCGCTCTTGGCGATGAAGCCGTTGTTCATCATCAGCAGCGAGTAGATCGCCTCCTGCACGCCGGTGGCGCCCAGCGAGTGGCCGGTCAGCGCCTTGGTGGCCGAGATCGGCGGGCACTTGTCGCCCGCGCCGAACACCTTGCGCAGCGCCTCGAGTTCCGGGCCGTCGCCGGCCGGCGTCGAGGTGGCGTGCGGGTTGATGTAGTCGACCTTCTCCTTGACCGTGGAGAGCGCCATTCTCATGCAGCGCTCCGCGCCCTCGCCCGACGGGGCGACCATGTCGTAGCCGTCCGAGGTGGCGCCGTAGCCGACGAGCTCGCCGTAGATCCGCGCGCCGCGGGCCTTGGCATGCTCCAGTTCCTCGAGCACCAGCACGCCGGCGCGCCCGCGATCACGAAGCCGTCGCGGTTCCTGTCATAGGGGCGCGAGGCGGTGGAGGGGGTGTCGTTGTATTTCGCGCTCATGGCGCCCATGGCGTCGAACAGCACGGAGAGGGCCCAGTCGAGCTCCTCGCAGCCGCCGGCGAACATCACGTCCTGCTTGCCCCACTGGATCATCTCGTAGGCGTTGCCGATGCAGTGGTTCGACGTCGCGCAGGCCGAGGATATCGAGTAGTTGACGCCCTTGATCTTGAACCAGGTGGCGAGCGTCGCCGAGGCGGTCGACGACATCGCCTTCGGCACCGCGAACGGGCCGACGCGCTTGGGACCCTTGGCACGGGCAATGTCCGCGGCCTCGATCAAGGTCCTGGTCGAGGGACCGCCCGAGCCCATGATGATGCCGGTGCGCTCGTTGGAGATTTCCGTCTCCTCGAGCCCGGCGCACGGATCGCCTGGTCCATGGCCACATGGTTCCACGCCGTGCCGCCGCCGTGGAAGCGCATGGCGCGGCGGTCGACGACGTCGGCCGGGTCGAGCGTCGGCGCGCCGCAGACCTGGCTGCGGAAGCCGAGTTCGGCGAACTTCTCGGCGCGCACGATGCCCGACTTCGACTCGCGGAGGGAGGCCAGCACCTCCTGGGTGTTGTTTCCGATGGAGGAAACGATGCCCATGCCCGTCACGACGACCCGTCTCATGTCAGCCTCTTGTCATTCTGTAGTGCCGGCGATCCGGTCCGCGCCGCAGGCCTGCGGGCGGGCACCGGCCCGGTCTCCCATATTGCCATGCCACGCCCGGATACAAGGGGCGGCGCCGGCTGCGGTGCGGCGGAGCGCGAGGCTCAGGCCGCCGGAGCGTCCGTACGGAACAGGCCGACCTTGAGGTCGGTCGCCCGGAACACGATCTCGCCGTCGGCCTTGACCCAGCCGTCGGCGATGCCGAGCACGAGCCGGCCGCGCATCACGCGCTTGAAGTCGACGCCGTATTCCACGAGCTTCGTGGTCGGCACGATCTGGCCGGTGAACTTGACCTCGCCGGTGGAGATCGCCCGGCCGCGACCCGGCGACCCGGACCAGCCGAGGAAGAAGCCGACCATCTGCCACAGCGCGTCGAGGCCGAGGCAGCCCGGCATCACCGGATCGCCCTTGAAGTGGCAGGGGAAGAACCAGAGGTCGGGCCGGATGTCGAGTTCGGCACGCACGATGCCCTTGCCCGCCTCGCCGCCGGTTTCGGAGATCTCGGTGATCCGGTCGAACATCAGCATCGGCGGCAACGGCAGCTGGGCATTGCCCTGGCCGAACAGCTCGCCGCGTCCGCAGCTGAGCAGCGCCTCGTAATCGTAGCTCGACTGACGTTCTTCCATTCCGCGTTTTCTTCCGTCCCGTTGTTGTCGCTTTCGTGGCGGCGGACCTTCCGTGAACGGGCCGGAATCGAGGCCATCGTCCGGCGCGACCGCACAATTCGGCAGGAGTGGTATCATAGGCACGTGCCTGCCGAAAGACCGGGGGCGGGGAAAATGGCCGTGCGCAGCGGCTCTTGCGGGAGGCTGCCATGCAGGAAACGGCGTCATCATACCGGGCCTGAGCGGTCGCGGAACGCCGGCGGACGGCCCGTGCGGGCCGGCACGCATCGCAGGCCGGAGAGATTTCGGGACCAATTTCCGCATCGCCAGCGGCTCAACTTGCGCAAGATCACCGGACTTCCTAATATCTGCGCTGAATTCAGGCCGGTTTTGATCGTCAGGACCGTGAGACGACCGATGCGCACGGCATCAGGGCACCTGGGCGGGCCCGGCCGGGCATCCTCGCCGCGGCATCGCCGTGGTGCGGACGCCGGCCCGGGACGAGAGAGATCGAAGGCAGGCATGGACCACGAGAGCCCCATCCGCGAGACCGGCACGATGCACGAGGGACCCGCCCCCATGAAGCGCGAGGCGCGCGCCAGGTCCGGCTTCTGCGTGCGCACCATGCTGCGCGGCTCCGGCCTGCGCCCGACGCGCCAGCGCCTCGCCCTCGCCGAGCTGCTCTACAGCCACGGCCACCGCCACATCAGCGCCGAGCAGCTGCACGAGGAGGCCCAGGGGGCCGACGTGCCGGTGTCGCTCGCCACGATCTACAACACCCTGCACCAGTTCACCGAGGCCGGGCTGCTGCGCGAGGTCGCGGTCGACGGCACCAAGACCTATTTCGACACCAACGTCGACGACCACCACCACTTCTTCATCGAAGGCTCCAACGAGGTGGTCGACATCCCCGGCTCCAGCATCACGCTCGGCGCCCTGCCGCGCCCGCCCGAGGGCATGGAGATCGTCCGCGTCGACGTGGTCGTCCGTCTCCGTCCCAAGGACTGAGACCGGCCCAGCCGGGGCAATGATCGCACTCTTTCACGACGGGGTTCGGCCATGCCGGGCCCCGTTCGCGTTTGCGCGGCTGAAATTCAGATGAAACAGCGAATTTAGAGATGCCCGTGAGGCGCGCCTGCCGCGCCTGATGGCCGTCGTTTGTAGCTAGCGAAATAGCATATACGGGCGGGCAGAGAGGGGCACCGGCTTCCAGCCGGCGCCCCAACTAGCGATCAAGCCATGGAGGCAAGGAGGGACACAGCGGCGTCCC